>JBAUVJ010000274.1:0-12465 GCA_049583165.1 Candidatus Sulfotelmatobacter sp.
TAGTGATTGATGATTGATACAACCGTCCGGCGACTTCCGAGCTACTGCCCGCCGCTAGAGGCTGTTTCCTGCTTGACCTGCGACTCAGTCTGATCGGCCTGTGTCTGCTGGTCTTGCAGGGTCTTCGCCACGCTGGTGTCCGGCGCGGGAGCTGGCACCGCTGACGTTTCGGTGCTTGTGTCCGGCGCCTTCGGCATACCGCCCGTTCCCTGCTTCTTGGCCAGGTCGCCCATTCCATTGGTGATTTGCTCCTGGAAGTGGTTGTACATCTCCTGGAGGTCGTCCACCTTAACGGCAACAGTCGCTCCGGACGCGCAATCTCCCTTCTTAGTCGCCGAGATACTGGCAGTCACGGTGTTGTCGTTGGGATCTGGAGTATCCGTCAGCCGCGTGACTACGTCACCCGACGTAAGGCCGCACTCCTGTCCATTCGCCACCACCGTCACATCGGAGTCCACAACAAAAGTTCGTTGTGCCGGATCCAATGCCGGAGGAGGAGCCTGATCGCTGGCGCCGCTCGGCGCCGGCGCCGCGCCACCACCACTGGCCGCCGCGCCTCCCTGCGTCCCCGCCTGTGATTCCTGCGCCGCCAATTGCGCTTTCACTTCCTCGGCGATTGCCTGCTTCACCTCGGGAGTCAAAGCCACTCCAGTGGAAGCTGCTGGTGCAGCGTCTCCACCGCCGCCACTGTCGCCGGCACTGGCCTGCGCATCCGCTGCCATCGCATCTGCATTAGCCTCCTGCCGCGCCGCATACGCCGCCTGCAAGTCCGCGGAAAGCAGGTAATCCGTCAGCCAGAAGTATGGAGCAGCATACGAGGGATATGGATTCCACCATCCGCCGTAGAAACCCCACCACGGCGCTCCTCCCCAGCCCCACGCTCCCACGCCCCAGAAAACCGGCGCACCCCAGGGGTGGTAGCCCCAGCCATAAAATCCGGGGTGGTACCAGACTCCGGGGTAATAGCCGTAATACGTATGTCCGCCCCAGCCATAACCGCGATAGAGCCCGACGTGGTAGCGTCCACCGGCATAGAAAGTCCGCGAGTAATAAGCGTGGCCACCGCGGTTCAAATAGGCTCGCTGCACATAACCGCCGCGGCCGCGAGTTACGATGCGCGCTCCGTTGCGTTCCGTCACCACGGTGCGTCCGCCATGAACTCCGCGCTCAATGTGCATTCCGCCCCGGTCGATGGAACGAACCGAGCCGTTCGGACGAACGCTCGCCCTGCCTCCGCCCTTCAAAGAAACATTCCGGCCCGGAGGTGTATGACTTCCCACGTTACCCCTTCCGCCCGCCGCTGCGTGGGTCGTGGTGCCGGCGTGGGTCGTCGCACCGGCGTGCGTGGTCGTTCCCGTGTGCGTGGTCGTGCCAGTATGAGTCGTCGTCCCGCCCGCATGGGTGGTCGTGCCCGTATGCGTCGTCGTGCCGGTGTGGGTCGTGGTGCCCGTGTGCGTGGTGGTACCCGCATGGGTCGTTGTGCCGGCATGCGTCGTCGTGCCCGCACGGCCGGTGGTCGCGCCGTGAGAAGGTGTTGAAGTATGCGATTGCGCTGCGGGACGCGAAGGCGCCGCATGGGAAGGTGCTGCCGCGTGCGAGGGCGCCGCCTTGGGTGCAGGCGCGCTCTTCTTCTGGCCCCAAGCCAGCGCTGGAACTACGATCATAAGCAGAAGCACCACCCACTTCTGCAAAATCTTTTCACCGGTCAAATTACGATTCATTACTGCCTCCTGGTCGTCGAACTTCCTAACGCGAGTTTTGTCCCCAATCAACGAGATTGCCCAATCCGCAGGGTGATGCTAGCTCCGGATGTTTCCCTAAACACGGAACTTGGCGATTCCACGCGCATAATCGAAAAATTAAATCTTAGGGTTCCGCTCGGAAATGCCCGCAAGAGGCACACCCGGTACACCTCACCGGCGAAGCATATTCTTGGGGCGAAAAAACGTTACCAGAAGTTCGCCGGTCGCGCAATCATTCTATGGATCAATTAACAATCGCTGGCAGGACCCCGTAACCTGCTGTAATCTAGGCTGTCTTTCGTTCGGAGGAACCACGTGCGTTACCTTGATCGACTGCAACCCCTCGCACTCTTCGTCCTGCGCCTCGCCCTCGGCGCAATCATGGTTGGCCATGGATATCACAAAGTTTTCGGCGGGCTTCAACAGCACGCTCACTTCGTGGCCAGCCTTGGACTGCCCGCCTGGACTGCCTATCTGTCATCCTTCGCCGAATTCTTCGGCGGCCTCCTCGTTCTCCTCGGCTTGCTCACTCGCGCCGCCGCTTTTGCCATCTGCATCGACTTGGCCGTCGCCATCGCCAAAGTACATTTCCACAATGGACTGATGGGTGAGCACGGGTACGAATTCCCCCTGGCTCTCGCCGCTCTCGCATTCGGACTCATCTTCTTCGGAGGTGGGCCAATCGCCCTCGACCACATCCGCGCTCCCGGAGGCGGCGGAAAGTTTAAGTAGTGCGCGCACTCTTGAGATAGCTTTTAGGCGCTGGGACTTTGAAGACGACTAAGCATCGTTCAAGGATCAAAACTTGGCCTTGAAGGGGCACGACTTCACTCGTGCCCTCCAGCGCTGCATCAAAGAAGCGGGCTTTAGCCCCGGGATATCTAAATCACGACTAGACAAAACTCCAGAGCTCTCGCAACTTATTTCAAACTTCCGGGTTTATCCGCACGGTGTAAGCACGGTTTGGGGAAGCCTTGACGTTTCTTTACAAGGCTCACTGCGCTTGAATCCGCATGTCGTCTGAAATTATGATGAGTCGTGACCGGCTTTGTTGCATCCTAACGATTTCCCGGACGCATCTTACTGCTTTGCAACGAACTGATTAGGAGGTTCTCTTGAGAAAGTTAGCGATCTTCGCGCCCGTTATTGCCTTGTTGTTCTCTTGCCACTTCGCCACCGCCCAGCTTGCTTCCGACCAGCAGGTTGACATCTTCATAGGCGGCGGCACACTTCTGTCGTCCTCCAATACCTCCAGCGGCCTGCCTGCGGAAAAAGGCGGCACCTACCTCAACCTCGGCGGCGACGCGGTCTTTCTACAACACCGTCTCGGTATTAACATCGAAACTGCCTGGAGGGCCACCCAAGGAACTTACATCTTCGAGGAAATAAACTATCGCCCCATCCTGACCGACTTCAACTTGCTCTGGCAGCCTCATCTGGGTAAAAAGGTTGGACTTGACCTTATGGGCGGCATCGGCGCTGGAGACACCCGCTTGTACAGCCCCGGGCCCTCCGTCCCGAACGAGGCCAACTATGTCAGCACGGATCATTTCATGGAGCACCTCGGCGCCGGCATCCGTTATTACGCGTGGCATAAGCTGTTCGTCCGCCCCGAGATTCACTACTATCACATCCAAAATAACAACACCGAAATCGATAACGGGTTCAGCTCCAACAACGTGTTCCGAGTCGGCGCCTCCATCGGCTACACCATCGGCGGTGGTGACTAGCCTCTGCCGGACCAGCATGCTTCCAGGTTTTGGTATCATTCGGGTTGGTTAATTCCAACAGCCCGGATGATTTTTTCCCGCCGCAGCCGTTCCGGCGGCAGTTTTACCGCGCTGCCACCACTCTAGTGGGCGCTTCCACAAGCCCGCATTGAACTGACAAGGGGATGTATTGAGAAAATTCGCGCTGCTCGCATCCGCGTGTGTGGCTCTTCTGTTCACCAGCATCGCCTCGGCCCAGCAAGGGGACATCATGGTCGGCGGTGGCACCCTCATGTCATCTTCGCCGAACAACGATTCAGTGAGCTTCCACCCGCCCACGGAAAAAGGTGGCACCTACGTCCACATCGGCGGAGATTACATCCGTTTCAAGCATCGCCTCGGCTTTAACGCTGAAACCGCCTGGCGCGATAAGCGGGTGAACTATCCCGATACCGGCGAAACCTACCGCCCGTTCTTCACCGACTTCAACGCGCTCTACGCCCCTCACATTCGAAAGAAGATTGATCTCGATCTCTTCGCCGGCATCGGCGTTGCAACCTACCGCTTCAACGTGCCCGACGTGACTTCATGTAGCATTCCCACCGGCGGCTGCACCTTCTACACCAGCAGCAATCATTTCATGGAAGACCTTGGCGGCGGGGTTCGCTATTACGTCTGGCACCATTTCCCCCACATTCTTGTTCGCCCCGAGGTTCACTACTACCACATCCAGAAAAACATTGAGTTCACCTCGTCCAACGTGTTTCGCGTCGGCGTCTCGGTCGGATACACCATCGGGCATTAAAGCGTCTCACCCGAATCGCGTTGGATTTTCCTCCGCACACAATTAATGACAGAAAAAAGGCAGCGTCTTCTCGACGCTGCCTTTTCTTTGCTTGGCAGAAACTCTACGGTTCCCGTTCGCACTCTTCGGCCTCGTGGATCGCCATATCCAGATGCTCAATAGCCTTGGCACGGTGTCCATGGAACTCGCCCTCGGCGTGCGACATATGATCTCTTGCGCTGCGCATTGCCTCAAGCGCCTCGTGTACGCGCGGATGCGGTGGCATTGGCGCTGGAGCAGCCGCTGCCGGGCTGGGAGCCGCCGCTACTGGAGTCGGAGCAGCCTTGGGGCCCGCCGCAGCCGCCGTCAATGCCAGGGTTATCAGGAGCGTTGCCATGATTAATAGAGTCAAGAACCCGATTCTCTTCATACCTTCCTCCTCGTCCGAATTCCGGCGCGGACGCCGCCTGTAATATCAAACCAATGTGCACGCCGGACACGCCCGCGACACCCGCACAGTATATGCCGCCGCAAGGCGGATTCCTCACAGGCCAAAGTTGACTGATAAGGTGCGTTCTTCACACTCATTGCGGCCGCGGCGTCTCCTCCAGAAGAATATGACCAATGCTGGTCCAACTATGCGGGAAGCTTCTCAAGCGTCAGGAATTCAATCAATGCCCGATTAAACTCTTGCGGACACTCTTCATAAGGCAAATGCCCAATCCCAGGAAAAACGATCAACTTAGAATCTGGAAAATATTTCGCCAGTCTCTCCGCCGACGATGCGTACACCGCAGAATCTTTTCCGCCCCACATCAACAACGTAGGAACACCCGCCAATTTAGGCAAAGTCATTTCCAACTCGCGCAGATCCTCAGTCCAGGTCCGCACAATGCTCAGCGCATGTTCGAACAATCCCGGCTTCGCCAGCGGAGCCACATACCCTTCCAGCGTTCCCGGAGGAATGCGGCTGCGGTCGCCATACATGCGCGCGTGCCAATACGGATACAAGAAATTCATGCGCGCAATGCTCAGCCGGAATAACGCAGCCCCAAAATTACTGCCGAAGAATGGCGCCAGCCGCCGCCCATGCGCCGAATACGGATTCACCGGCGCCACCAGAATCAGCCGCCGCAGCACAACTCGTGTGGGGACAGCCGCCCTCGGCTGTCCGTGCGGCCCAGCTATATCGGGCCGCTCGCCTTTGTCACCATGATGGAAGTCGGCGCCTTCGCTCACACATTCCGCAGCCGCCATCATCGCGACCGCTCCGCCATGCGACGTCCCCAGCAGATCAAACGAAGTAATTCCCAACCCTTTGATGAACCGCAGAAGTCGCCGCGCGGCCCCGCGCATGGAGTGATCGATCCCAGCCGCACGATCCGAAAATCCCGCCCCCATCATGTCCGGCGCATACACCGTGGCGTAGGGCGCGAGGGCCGGCATCGCGTAGCGCCAGGAAAACGAATATCCCATCAGCCCATGCAGCAGAATCAGCGCCGGCCCCGAACCTGCACGCAAGTAACGCATGCGCGCGCCATCCAGGCCCATCCAGCATTCCTCGACTCCCGCGCTGAAGCCTGGAAAGCCCGCGGAAAACTCGTCCCGCTCTCCCGCCAGCACCGCCGAATCTTTTTTCGCGGACAACTCTTTCCCCACCGCCCGATTCTATCTAAGTGAACATCGCCTCTGTTCGCTTCACTTGGGGAGCTTCGGCTCCCCGTTTTTGCTCCCACGCCCTTCAGTCTTTAGCCTCCACAGGCAGCCTTCAACAAGTCGCATCCAGAATGTGAGGAATCACAAGCCCGATTTCTCCGCAACTGCAAACAGGATGCCCGTCAGCACCACCACGGCCATCATGGCCGCATTCCTGGAGCTCAGATTCGTTCTAGAGATAGCCAATTGATATATTGTTGCCACCATCCAGGCTGCCGAAGATATACCGGCTATCACGGCAAAAAGAGCGGGCAGAAGAATCGCCTCTGATTCTGGCGTGTGAAAGAGCAACGCTGATAAGTAAAAGGCTGCCGGGTATGGACCCGACAACCACCACCACCCTTCCATTTTACTCAGCCCGTGCTGGCGGACTCCGAGCCAGACAGTTGCTAACAGCGCAATAATCAACAGAAGAAAGACTGGTATCGACCCGAGAATGACAATCCCTCGAAGAAAAACAAATGAGTCACCCGGCCTGAACGTAGCCATCATCGCAAACTGAAAAGACACAAATATGCCCGTGACCACAAGTAGGGGCCGGGTCATTCTGTTTGAGTCTGCGCTCATACTAAGGTCGTGCTAAGAACGAAACGGCACCCATCTCACCCCGCCTTCGCCCGCTTCTTCCTCAGCAACTTCTTCAACACTCTCATTCCCTTATCCACATGCTTCTCCTCCAACAAGAACGGAGGTAAGAACCTCACCACCGTATCCTGTGTGGAATTGAAAAGAACTCCTTCCGCCAACCCTTCATCCACAATCGGCCGCGCCGGAATCTCCAGATTGATCCCCTGAATAAATCCGCGCCCGCGCACTTCCTTCGCCGCCGGACTTTTTTCTGCAATTACCTTCAACTCCTGCTGCAAATAAGCCCCCACCTTATTCACATTCTCCAAAAGTTTTTCTTCCTCCACGATCGCCAAAAACTCCAGCGCCACGCGGCACGCCAGCGGGCCTCCACCAAACGTCGTCCCATGCTGCCCCGGCGCAATCGCATTAGCGAACTCTTCCTTCGCGATGAACGCTCCCAACGGCAGCCCCGCCGCAATCGGCTTGGCAATCGCCACAATATCCGGAGTCACGCCGAAACTCTGGAAAGCAAACATCGTCCCCGTCCGTCCCAAGCCGCACTGAATCTCGTCAAAAATCAACGCCGCCTTGTGCTTGTCAGCCAAAGCCCGGCATTCCTGCAAAAACTCCACCGAGCATTCATAAATTCCACCCTCGCCAAAAATCGGCTCCAGCACAATCGCGCAAGTGTTGTCATTCACCGCCGCCCGCAAACCTTCCACGTCGTTCTGCCCAACGAATGTCACTTCTTCCAGCATCGGCTCAAATCCCTTGCGATGCTTCTCTTGCCCGGTCAGCGACAGCGCCCCAAACGTCCGCCCGTGATAGGACCCCAGCAGCGCCACTAGCCGCGATTTCTCCGAGCCGCCCGCGCGATGCCCCGCCAGCCGCGCCAGTTTGATCGACCCCTCGATGGCCTCAGTACCGCTGTTCGAAAAAAACGCGCGGAACTTTTCTCCGGAAGAGCCGCCAGCCAGCGTGCACAACTTCTCCGCCAGCTCCCCCTGATACTCGTGGTAATAAAGATTGGAGACGTGAATCAGCTTCGCCGCCTGCTCCCGAATCGTCTTCACAATCCGCGGATGCGCGTGCCCCAGCGCATTCACCCCCAACCCCGAAACAAAGTCGAGATAGCGCTTGTCCTCGAGGTCGTAAAGAAACACGCCCTTCCCCCGCGTAAACGCCACCGGATACCGGTTATAAGTCCCCAGCAAATACCGCCGTTCAAGCTCCGCGATTTGTTCAAATGTTTTCATAGGAAGACTTGATTCTATAGCAAGACGAATTGTGCCAGGACGGGAATGAAACGCGCGTCCGTAGAACACTTGACAGTAGCCCGGCGTTTCAGCGCCGGGTACGATGTGATCGTATCGAACCTTCCCGCAGGGAAGGCTGAAATTTTCAGGAGAACCCCATGGCTCATACCTACGTTTCTGAACTCATCCACTGCGCCTTCTCGACCAAACAACGGCGCAATCTGATTTCGCCCGAGGTGCAACCGCAACTCTGGGCCTATCTCGGCGGAGTCGCCCGCAAAAACGGATTCAAGGCACTCATCGTCGGCGGAACTGAAAATCATGTCCACATCCTGCTGTCATTGCCCGCGACTTTGCCATTGGCCAAAGCCATGCAATTGGTAAAAGGAGCATCTTCACATTGGATGAACGAAACATTCAAAGCCGAATTTTCCTGGCAGGAAGGTTATGGCGCCTTCACCTTTGGAATCTCCCAGAAAAGCGACACCATCGCCTACATTGAGAAGCAGGCCGAACATCATCGCAAGCATAATTTCGAAGAAGAATTCCTGGCATTCCTCAAGAAAAACGCCATTGAATATGACCCGCAGCACGTATGGGGATGAATTTCAGGCATCCCAACGGGATGCGATCCCACGTCGCCGAAACTACCCGGCGTTGAAACGCCGGGCTATTTTCAGGATCCTATAGACGCAAAGCACGCCCTTGCCTCCACTCACCACAAATGTCGGGAAATGGCAGGTGGCCCATTCCTTTTGCCCTTTCCGCAAACGGCGTGCGTTCCCCGGTCGTGAACCACCCGGATCCCGTCCGAGTCTTCTGCTTCGTGGCGGTTACTTCACCACCCGGATACTTCCTCAGCGCTCGAGCGCGAGCTTTCCCTCGACGAGGTAGAGCAACAAGAGCGAAATGCTGTTTACCGTGAACATCCGGAAGGCGGCGAGTTCACCATTCCAGGTCGTTGATTCCCACATCATGAACCATTCCCCGCCAATCGTAATAAAAGCTAGCGACCACAACAAAGTGCCTGCCCAAAGACCTGCCAACGCGTATGTCTTCGCAGCGTAGAAGCCCGGAGATTTCGCGCAGAGCGCCATACGCACTCCTCCAAGGACGCACAGCAGCCCAGCCAGAACTTCCCAGGCAATGATGAACCAGTACGCGAAATGTTGAAGACTTTGTGACCGAATTGCGTGCCATGCCACATGAGGATCCGGTGGCACAGAATCCATGCTGAGAACGTGCTTCACAAATGCGGAGTTAGTTCCATAATCCGTAATATTGTTAAACGCAACCAGAATGAAATAGAGGCCAAGGGTCAGAGTGAGGAGGGTCTGGCCGAGGCGCGCGAGAAGGTTCATCGCGAAATTATAAGCTCCTGGAATTGTAAGTGATGGATTACGGCTTCCTTTCACTAAGTCGACGCCCCGTTTTCAATACAGCGCCTTCTCGCCCGGCGGCCGCGTCTTCCATCTCCGATGCACCCACAGCCACTGCTCCGGATACTTCCGCACGTACCCTTCAATGATCGATGTAAATTTCTGCGTGTTGGCCTTGATGTCGGCTTCCAGATCGTCCGTGCGAACCAACTCCACCGCCGGATCAAAGCGCAGCCGGTATTTCCCGAGTTCCGCATCCCAGATGGTAAACGTCGGCACCACAGCCGCATCGGTGCGCAGTGCGATTCGCGCCAGCCCGCTAGCCGTGCAGGCCGGGATGCCGAAAAAATCCACAAAAATCCCCTGCGGCGGAGTCATATTCGTATCCATCAATATGCCCACCACTTCTCCGGCTTTCATCGCGGCCAGCAACCCGCGCACGAAGTCGTCCTTCTCCACAATCTGATTGCCGTGCATTGTGCGGTATCGCCGGATCAGCCGATTCAGATACACGTTGTCCATCGCCCGTACCACAACGTGCATCCAGTGCCCGTGCAGAGAATGAGTAAATGCGGAAAGCTCCCAGCCGCCGAAGTGCGAGGTTAGAAACAGAACTCCCTTGCCGCGCGCATAAGCCTGCTCGTAGTTCTCCAGCCCGTCGTAGACCACGACCTTCTCCACGTTCTCCAGCGTGTACTTGGGAAAGTGGCAGACCTCCGCCAACTGACGGCCAAGCGAAGCAAATTCGCCGCGCAGAATCCCCGACCACTCCGCCTCACTCTTTTCGGGGAAAACCATGGCGAGATTGCGCATGCCCACTTGGCGCAATCGCACGTGCAGAAGATAGACAACCCAAGCGAGGCCAATACCAATGCCTCGCGCCAGCGGCCGCGGGAGAATACCGAGGATTTTTATGAACGGCCAGGCTGCCGCGTACTCAAGTCGCTGCCGCATTCAGGAAGCGGAACCGTATCACCGTCAATCGCAATTTGCAAATGGATAGAAGGAAGATTGTCATCCCGAGCAAGCGTTCTTCGCGCAGCGAGGGACCTGGGCGAGCCGCGCATCGCGTCGCGTTCTTTGCGACGCAACGAGCGCGTTGGCCCGCTTCCCTATTTCGCCGCTGCCTGCGCCCACTGCGCCAGCGAGGTCAAGAAGGCATTCGCCCCCGGCGGCGGATCAATCTCCCCAATCAGCGCCGTCCTGAAGGGCACCATGCGTCCATAAAACTCTCGCGTGCTGTCTTTGTCCTGCTTGATCACCGCTCCATTCAGACTCACGCCGGCAAACAAACCGCGCGCCCGCGAATAGGTCAGAACCTCCGCACGCATCTTCCAATCGGTGTTCCCCTCAGCATGCCGCCCCACTGGCCCGGCGGCCACTGACGCATCGGCACCCAGCGCGAACTCGCTCGAGAGCAGATGCTTCATCCCGTCTTTATTCATAATCAGCATCACTAGGTCCACCGCCTGTCCACCGATCTGAAAGCCAAAGCTGCCGCCCGTCACCACAAAAAATGCCGGAGCGCTCCATCCCTTGGGCGTACGGCAACTGGCCAACCCGCGTCCATACTTCGCGCCCACAATAAATCCGCCCTTCAGCATCGACGGCACCACGGCCACGCACTCCGCCGAGCCCAAGACTTCCTCAGGAATGCCTTTATCGGGGGCACCCTGGATGTCGTTCAACACATCCGCCGCGGCTTGCACCCGCTCGGAGGCCTTGGTTTCGTCATCCGCCGCAAATGAAAGAGAGCACAGCGAAACAATCAGGGTCAGCAACAAGAACTTTTTCATGGTTCCTCGTCACACAAAACTTTTCTGGGATCTGATGTTTGGATTGTAAACGAACCACGCCGCTCTGTGTCAGAAAGGCTTAACAGGAAGGATTGCTGGCAAGATGGCAGCTGAATACAACGACAGAAGGCTGGAAATCGTTGCAGACAAAAAATCGGGGCTGAAAGTAGTGACCCTAATCGCCACTCTCAACCCCGTCTCCCAGGTTCTGTGGTAGGTGATGCGAGTATGCGCCAGGCTGGCTGAGCCCGGCAAGATTACGAGGGTCATTGTCCCAAAGTAATCGAGCTCAAGGTTAGAGCCAACCACTAAGTTTCTTTACTTCGCCGCCACCAGCGAATGCGTAATCGCATGTACTGACAGCGCAATCCGGTTCTGCACGCCCACCTTGCGCATCAACTTCGCCACGTGAGCCTTTACCGTGCGCTCCTCAATCCCCAGCTGTGCGCCAATCTCTTTGTTCGACCGGCCCGCCACCAGCATCTCCAGAACTTCTTTTTCGCGATCGGTGAACGTAACCCGGCCCGCCGGAAAAATCCTCCCCGGCGCCGAGGACACTCGCTCGATGAACATTGAAAGCACTCTTCGCGGCGCCCATACTGACCCCTGACTCACGATGCGAATGGCTTGCGCAAATTCTGCCGGCGAAGCCGCCTCGTCCACATAACCTTTCGCACCGGACGCAATCGCTTTAAGAATGGTTTCTTCATCCACTCCAGATCCCGTCACAATAATGCGCAGATCGGGCCGTGTCGCCTTCAGGCTGGCCATCACGTCAAACAGGTTCTGCCCGGAGCGGTTGCCCAGCAAAATCAAATCCACGTCCTGCAACGTAGAAATCTCAGGCAAGCCAGCGGAGATTAGTTCGAACTCAGGTTCGGTATCGAACAATGCACGAAATCCCACAAACCTCAGTGGGTCGCTCTCCACAACGGCAATTTTGATGATCGGTTTTCTCGCGACTGCTGCTTTCATAGGTTTCCCCGTGGGGTGTAGTTACGTAACGAAAGCATAGCGGCAATTGCGCGCCCTGCAAAGAGAACGTGACTGAAGTCTAATTACGGGAGTAACATGACAGGGAAAAGTTAAGAAGCTCTTTTGACGTGAGCTGGAAGTGAAATGAAGTGAAAATTGGCGCTGATTCGGCAGCGCCAGCGCCGGAGAATATTCAGCATGAGAATCAGTCCCCCTCGTTTCGTGGCGATCATAGCTGGTCTCGCAATCGCCGCAGCCGCCCTGTCTGTGCCGGTTCCGGGCCAATCTGCTCAGGCTCCCGCCACAACTTATCAGCCAAAATTCCCCGGCGATCCGGCCCGCTCTGACTCCGAAGCCGCCGCCCTCGCCTACATGCGCGTAGTCCTCCGCGCCCAGCACCGCTTTCAGAAACAATACGACCACTTCGCCACGTCTCTCACCGAACTCGTGCACTCCGGTTCCTTCACCAAACGCATGGTTGACCCCAACCGCGGCGATTACACGGCCGGCTTCAAAGGCAAGAAAGATAGTTTCATCC
>JBAUVJ010000275.1:0-8426 GCA_049583165.1 Candidatus Sulfotelmatobacter sp.
GTAGCGCATACGACAGCAACTTCCACGACATCACCAGCGGGAATAACAACAACGGCGAAGGGAAATCCTACAACGCCGTTACCGGGTATGACCTGGTAACTGGGTGGGGCAGCCCGAATGGACCGACCCTGATCAATACTCTGACTGGGGCTGCGACGCCGAGCTTTACGCTTTCGGATTCGCCGAGCAGTCTTTCGATTACGCAAGGCGGCAGCGGCACCAGCACTATCACGGTGACGGATGTGAACGGATTCACCGGCAGCGTAACGCTGGCGGCGTCCGGCCTGCCGAGTGGTGTGACTGCGGCGTTCGGCACGAACCCCACAACCGGGACCAGCGTGCTGACTCTGACGGCGAGTGCGACGGCGACTACTGGAACGTCCACGGTGACCATCACGGGAACCTCCGGCAGCCTGACGGCAACTACTACGCTCGCGCTTACGGTTACGTCCTCTGCGACGCCAGCCTTCAGCGTGAGCGCCTCGCCCACTTCCGTGAGCGTGACACAGGGCGCCAGCGGAACTAGCACTATCACCATTACTAGTTCTGGTGGATTTAATTCTGCAACTACGTTGAGCGCATCCGGCCTGCCAACGGGCGTGACGGCGGCGTTCTCCACTAACCCGGTAACTCCGCCGGCGAACGGCAGTGCGACCTCAACGTTAACGCTGACGGCTTCCGCCAGCGCAACGGTCGGTGCGGCCACGGTGACGATTACCGGAACCTCGGGCTCAACCAGTCACAGCACGACCATCGCTCTGACGGTGAATGCTTCGTCGACGACGCCAAACTTCACCATGGCGCTGTCGCCTTCTTCGTTCACGGTCGATGAGGATGGCAGTGTATCCACTACGCTCAAAATCACCAGCGTTGGAGGATTCCATTCCGCTGTCAGTCTGAGCGTGAATGAATTCCCCACCGACGTATCGGCGACGGCCTCGGCCAACCCGGTTACGCCACCGGCGAACGGCAGCGTGAATGTAACCATCACGTGGAGCGCTTCCAGGCGCGCGCCTAGCGGAACCACAACCATCGGGTTGATCGGAACCTCCGGTTCGCTCACGAACGAAACGCCAGTGACGATCACGGTCGCTCCTTAGTAAGGACCGGGTATTCCGGTAAACGATCGAGCCGGCCCCGCAAGGGGCCGGCTTTTTTGATGAAGGGGATGTTGAGATTCAGTCGACCGGTACGCTAGCCCGGCCAGGCGCCCAGTAGGCGACGGACGTCGATTAGCTGTGCGATGTGATAGGCGTTGTGGTCGGCCAGGAGCAGAGCCTCACGCAAAATGGTTTGCCCATCGCCCCAGGGGATGCGGGCGTAGAGATCGGTTTTCGGATTCGCAACCAGATCCTGCATGGTCTTCAGATCTTTGCGGAATTGCTGAACAGTTTTCCCCCATGCGGTTGCACTTGGCGGAGCGGCCGCTTTAGGCCAGTAGTCGTCAGGCCATTTGGGAGCTTTGTATTTGGAGTTGCGGCTAAATTCCAGGATGTCCCACTGGGCGAGGCGAAGATGATCGAGCAGCATCCAGGGAGAGTGAGGCAGGCCCTGGGGTTTCACGCCGCGCAGATTTTCGGGCATGTCTTTTACGGCGTCGTCAAAGGTGGCATGGGCGCCGCCGCCGGTGAGCAGTGCGACCAGATGTTCGCGAAGATCTTTGGTTCCTGCGGTTGCTGATTTCTTGGTTGCCATTTTGTAATTCTCTTCCTCTTTTTTTCTAGAAGCTATTTCATAAATGGACCGATCCAAGGGACTGGGTCTCCCTCAAGGGTTGAGGAGTGCGCGTGAGAATTCGTGTCGTCGCCTTCGACTTCGCTCCGGGCAGTCCCTCCGGGACTGGTTCCAATCTTTCGCTGCTACCCGGCACTTACGTGCCGGGCTATCATATGCCGCTCCTTCGGGGCTGGGGTGGCATGGTCATCGCGTCCGATGTCTCAGCCTTACTCATTCCTGCTCCAATCTCCGCCGGCATTATCTCCGGCGCTTCGCCGCGTAATACGCGGCCGATGCCGCGAACGATGCGGCGCATGGGAAAACTTCCCTTGTCATCGGCGAGAAATATTTCTCCGACGCGGTGGCTGCGATAGTACCAGCGCTTTAGCAGGGCGAGATGCTCCATGGTTTCCAGCGCAGGCTCTACTTTTGCGGGCGTGAATGATTCCAGAACTTCTTGCACGCGCGATTCCATGGATTGCGATTTCGTGTGCTCCCCGGTTTGGATGCAGAATGTTGTTGGGCCGTAGATCGCTCCGCCATCAACGCTGAAAAATGTGACCGAGTTTGCGAGATGGCTGGGCTGGACGATGAGTCCGCAAAGGCGATCCAAGCGGCGAACGATCTCGGTAAGTTGGTTCAGAGCCGGCTTCAGTTTTTCCAGCCGAAGGTGAATCGCGGCGGCATCTTCGAAGGCGAGATTGGCCGATGCGGCGTCGCGCTCGAGCGAGAACTCGCGCACCAGCGATTCTCCTCCGGAGTCTAAGAAAGCTTGCACCCGTGACACTTCGCGGGAATATTCTTGGTCGCTGCATCCCTTGAAACAAGGCGCAAGACACATTTTCATCTCGGAATAAATGCAGCCGGGAAATGTGGGGTCAGGATGCAGATCATCCACGCAGCGCCGCATCTTGAAGAAGTCGAGGGAATCGTTCATGAATTTTTCAGCGGCGGTGCGAGAGGGAAACGGGCCGTAGTAAAGATTGCCGCCTTTGAGGCGTCCCAGGCGCGTGGTGATGGAAGCGCGGGGAAACTCATTTTCAAGGTGCATCTTGACCAGCGGCGCGAAGCGGAAGCGCAGCCGATTGGAATATGTTTTGGGAAAAGTGGAACGCAGAATCTCGTAGAGGACAAAACCCGATTCGAAATCGGAGCCGGTCGATGCGTACTCGATCCAGCGGATGCGATTGCGGAGATTGAGCTTTTTGGTGCGTTCGTCCACCGGGCCGAGCAGGCGTTGCAGGCGGCGGCGAAGATTTGCCGTCTTGCTGACGTAAGGCTCGGCTTGTGGATCTTCGGCGCGCAACGAGAAGACGGCCGGCGCGGCGGGGACGGCGGAAAAGATTTCCGCATCGTGTTCAGGCGCGAATTCCAGGCGCTCAGTCAGCACGAAGTTATTCTAGTGCGTATTGCAGGCGAATCCACCACGGAGGCATTGAGACACGGAGAAAACTAAAATAATACTTGTGATTTACAGACACCCCCATGCGGGCCCTTATTTCTACATGCCTGATAGGAGTTTACCGTCCTCCGTGGAACGCTCCGAAATAATGGGCAAGATTTACTGACATGATTAAGATACCTGCGCCGAGAACAAGTACATGCGAGTTTTGCGCAGATCGAAGTTGCCGACACGACAGACGAGCAGGTAGCTGATGGCAAGGTTGAGGAGGCCCCATAGAACATTGACCGTGGAGGAAGACAGGCCTACGCCGGGTGGGGATGCGAAGGGGCTCTGGAAGGCGTGTCCGGAGATTCCATTGCCGAGATGGGGCAGGGCGTTTGCGAGGAATATTCCTCCGAAGAAGTAGGCAATATAGTGGTACCAGCGCATGCTTGCTCCTTTGCTCCCTTCCTGTTGCCAAACCAGGTCGCAATTCTACTGGAGATTGGTCGCAAAAGATTCGTAACGACGACTCAGCGAAAGCTGGCGCTGCGGAATTTCTGGCGGAAGTCTTCGCCTTCCATTTTGATGATGCGGCACATTTCGTGCAAGCGGGAGCGCATGCGCTCTCCGATGCGATCGCCGAGGCTTTCGGCGCGAGCGGCGATTCGGATAGAACCGCCTCCATTTGTGCCATTTGTCCCGGCGGCGGGTTGATCTTCGAAGTTCGTGGTAATGATCGTGGTGCGGTTGTCGTTATAGCGTGTGTTGAGAATCAAGCTCACGGTGTCCCACACCCATTCGGTCGGCTTGACCGCACCCAATTCGTCGAGGACGAGAACATCCGTCTCAAAGACGGGGCGGAGAACATCCAGTTCGGTGGTTTGAACCGTGGAGTTATAGGAATTCTGGATTTCCTTCAACAGCTCGCGATAGTCATAGAACAGACAGGAGATGCCCTTGTTGAGGATGAGTTCCTTGGTGATTCCGACGGCAAGGTGAGTCTTGCCGGTGCCAATCTTGCCGATGATCAGAAGCCCAGCGCCATCGCGAGGATCGTATTCATGGGCGAATTTGCTGGCGGAAAGATGAGCCAGCACCAGCGAAGGATGGGCTCCGGGAAAATCCGCAGTATAGCTGGCGAGTTCGCAATGCTCATAGCGCTTGGGAATTCTAGCGGCAGCCAGCAAGGTTTGGCTGCGCGCCCGCAACTGGCAATCGCAGCGGGTGACTCGACGGTCTCTGGGCGCGTTGGCGTTTACGGGAAGAGTCTTCCATCCAGTGCCATCGCATAGGGGACAAACCTCGGCCGCGTTCCTGATCGAGTTCAAACTTCTGAAACCTCTCTTCGAAAAAAACTATATGGTTCGACTTTGCACCCGCGAGGCTGCTTCCTGCAAGTGCCAATGACCAAAGCCCTGTGCACAACCTGTGAAGCATGGCGCATGGCTGTGGAGGAGCGAGGAAAACGTTTCCTTTGAAGCCAAAAGCCGCCCCGGCAGCCCCAATCCGGGACAAGGGGGTGCAAAACAGGCTTCGGGCGCGGATTTTCACAGTTGACATTCTCGCCGGAGAGAGGAGAATACGTCCCGTCAGGTTTCCCAACTCAGACACGAACTTTTGTCCTCCCGGTATTGTGCTGGGTATGCATACGAAAGAAACCTGCGAGGAGAAACAACTATGAATAAGGCCGATCTGGTTGACAAAATTGCTGGCGCTTGCGAGATCAGCAAAGCGCAAGCAACAACCGCGATTGACACTGCTGTCAGCAGCATTACAGGTGCGTTACGCAAAGGGGATCGAGTGGCGTTGATAGGTTTCGGCACTTTCTCGATATCGCAGAGAAAAGCGCGGAACGGGCGCAACCCGCAGACGGGCGCTACGATCAAGATCGCAGCCCGCAAGGTCGCGAAGTTCTCCCCTGGGGCCGAACTGAAGAAAGCAGTGAACAAGAAGTAAGACGGACAAATTTGCATCGCGAACGGCAGGGGGTCGGCCCTGCCGTTTTTGCTGCCCGCCGGAATGCGGCCGAGTTCGTTTCTTGCGGCTACAATGGCCTGGACATGATTGCCCATTTGCGCGGAACGTTATTGTCCAAGCATCCGAACCAGGCGGTGGTGGAGACGGCCGGGGTCGGCTACGAAATTAACATCAGCGTGCCTACGTTTTCTGAACTGCCGAACAAAGGGACGGAGGTAGCGCTCCATATCCATACCCATGTGCGCGAAGACTTGATTGCGCTATACGGATTTCTCCGGCCGGCCGAGAAACAATTGTTTGAGAAGCTGATCACGGTGAGCGGGATCGGGCCCAAGCTGGCGATCACGATCCTGAGTGGGATGGCGGCCAACGAAATGGCGGGAGCGATCCGCGGCAATGATCTGGCGCGGTTGACGAAAATTCCAGGCATTGGAAAAAAGACCGCCGAGCGCATGGTGCTGGAGTTGCGCGACAAATTGCCGGAGGCGGTGGGGACTTTCACGGTTGCCGCTCCTGCAATGAACTCGATGGAAGAAGATGTACTCTCTGCTTTGCTGAATTTGGGCTATCAACGGCCCGCGGCTGAGAAGGCTTTGGCCAGTGCCACGAAGAACAGCAAGAGCGGATCGTTCGATGCGATGTTTCGTGAGGCGCTGGCGGGGCTTTCGAAGTGATTACTTATTGATTGGAAATGCCGTTTGATTTTCAGCCCACGATGAAAAGGCGAGCTCGTCGAGCTGAGGCCGCTCCTGCCGATGGCGGTTTACATCAACCCAGTTCCGGTTGATCTGAGGCATCGCGAAGCGTGGTCGCCTTCGAATTGATAGGCTCCGGAGTGGGTCAGTTTGCTCGAGGAATCGATCCATATTTCTCCGCCGATGTTGCGCCAGCGCAGGCAGAAGGAATAATCCTCGCTCAGGTAGGTTCCGGTCTCCTGGTCGATGATGCAATCGAAGAGCGCAAAGAGATTCGAGCTCTGCGACGCATCGCGGCGAGCGCCCGACATGGGCAAGATATGCACGCGGCTGAAATGAGTTTGGGGATAAGCGGCGATCATTCGCTGCAATGCGTTGCGGCGGATTAGCTGAAAGCCGCCCCCGGCATAAATTGCCGTGGCGAATCCGCCTTCGTGCTGGCGCTCCGCTTCTGGGCAGAGCGTGCCTACATAGGACAGGGCGGCCTGCTTGACACTTTCACCGCCCTCGACGCAGCGTTGCGGGATGAGATCCCAATCCATCGACTTGAGCGGGTAAAGAGCTCCGGTAAAGTCCTTATCAAATTTCAACAGGCGCTCGACTTGCTGCGGTTCGAAGCTGATGTCGGCGTCCACGAAGAGGAGGTGAGTGGCTCGGGCATCGTCCAGGAATGCGGCGACCAGCGTGCTGCGAGCGCGGGAGATCAGCGCGTCATAGCCGACGATCGAGAGCGACACATCGAACTCCGCCGCTTTGGAAAAACTTATGAGCCGCATGACCGACAACATGTAGTTGTGCGTGACCATGCCTCCGAAGCACGGAGTTGCGATGAAAATCAGTGGACGGGACATGTTTGTTTAAGCCCAGTCGGAGATCGAATTGTCCGGATCTTCTGCGCCTGGGTTTTCTCCTGGCTTTTTCTGTTTGCCCTGGTTCTGCCGGCTCTGTTGCTGACCTTCTTCGTGTGCGCCCAGTTTTACGATGCAGTCTTCTCCGCCTTCGGCTTCTGCGGAAAGTTCGGAGGCCCACTCCATCAGCTTTCTTCTGGTGCGCGCAACTTCCTGTTTGGCGGCGGCCTTATCGGCGGCGTAGAGGGCATCCATCTGGGCGTTGGCATTGATCTGGGGGTGAATGTGCATGAGCTTCCTCCTCGCTCTCGTCCGCCGATATTTACGCGCTTCTCTTCATCTTTGATCTTTGATCTTTGTCTTTATCTTTATCTTTAATCCTTGCGTTCTTCGAGCAGTTATTGTGCCGAATAAGGCGTGTAAGGCCTGAGTTGAGCCCTAAGTGCGAGACGGCCCGTCTGAAAATTTGTCTGGATTTCAGGCCGGTGCGCGAATGCCTGTCTTACATGCCTGCCGCGCGGAAATGTATAGTGTGATTTGCTGTTTGGCGCTCCGCGGATGGGATCTCGTGCCGAATAACTTGGGTGCGGCCAGCGAAAGGTGCTATTGAGGACAACGCAAATTTGATTTCCTTCCTTCTCTATCTCGTTCTGACGGTGGCCGTAATCGGAACCTTGTCTTCGGGCGTCTTCCTTGGACTTGCGCTGGCGGGGGTGATTCGATTTCACGCGGAGGCGCGGCGGCAGCGGCGCTCTGTTGCTGACGATTCGCAGCTTCCTGCCGTCTCCGTGCTCAAGCCGGTGCATGGTTTGGAAGCGCAACTCAAGGAGAACATTGAGAGCTTTTTCCGGCAGGATTATCCCGACTACGAAATTTTGTTTGCCGCCGACGAAGCCAACGATGCGGCGCTCGAGGTGGTGCGCGAAGTTTGCGCACGGTATCCGCATATTCGCACACGCATTCTTGTGACGGGAACGCCGTGGCCGAATCCGGTGGTCTACTCATTTCATTGCATGGCGGAGGCGGCGGCGCACGAGATTCTGGTTACGACCGACAGCGACGTGCAAGTCGATCCAAAGTATTTGCGTGAGATCGTGCCGCCATTGCTCGATCCGAAGGTGGGAATGGTGACGTGCGTTTACCGCGGGAAGAATGCCGCGGGATTGTTTTCCGGCCTTACGGCCATTGGCATGTCGGTGGAGATGACGGCGGGAGTGCTGGTGGCGAATCTGCTGGAAGGAATGAAATTTGGTTTGGGGCCGACCACGGTGGTGCGCAAGGATTCACTGGCCAGCATTGGCGGTTACACGGCGCTGCGGGATTACATTGCTTACGATTTTGCGATCGGCAATCTGATGGCGAAAGCGGGGTATCGCGTGGTGTTGTCGGGCCACATTATCGACCATGTGGTGAACCAGAAATCATTCCGGCACATGTGGCAGAATCAATTGCGCTGGGCGCAGACTACGCGTTATTCGCGGCCCAAGGGGCACTTTGGAAGCGGTTTGATTTTTGCAATTCCCTACGGGCTGATCGGCCTTATCGCCGCAGGGTCACTGGGACACTGGTGGATTGGGGCGATGCTGCTGGGCGTGGCCGTGCTGAATCGATTGGCGGAAGCCTGGCTGGTTGGCTGGACCGTGGTTCGAGATCCGCAAGTACGGCGCGCACCGTGGCTTTATCCGTTACGTGACTTGCTTGGTTTTGCTGTGTGGTTCGCGAGTTACCTTAAATTGCGTTATGTGTGGCGCGACAGCCGCTTCGAATTGAAGGGAACGCGAATTGCGCTTCGTCAGTCGTCTT
>JBAUVJ010000276.1:0-14803 GCA_049583165.1 Candidatus Sulfotelmatobacter sp.
TCGAGGGCCTGCTCGATGCGCTCTTTGATGCGAACCGCGGGCTTCTCCGGAGCCGCGGTCGCCTGACCACCAAGGGCACGCAGGCGGGCACCGAGGACGGAAGTGGGGGTGACGGCGGCCGCGCCGAAGGCGAAGACCACCAGCACGACGGTCACGAAGACGACGATGGTGAGAATCAGCGGCATGTCAGACCTGAATTGCAGGGGCTAAAGCCCGACAGATTTTCGACGACTTACGCGGCCCCTTCGACAGGCTCAGGGCAGGCTCTGAAGGGCGGCTCTTCCACGGTTGTGACCGAATTCCGTACTCAGTGAAATTGTTGTTCATACCTGAATCTTAATAATTTTGCGAATTACGAAATAGCCGACGGTTTGCAGGGCGATGCTGGCCACCAGCAGGGTATGACCGATAGGGTCATAAAAAAGCGGGTGGACGAATTCCGGACTGAAGACGGCCAGAATGGCCACGACGACCGGCGGCATGGCCATCAGCAAGGCCATGGTGAGGCGTCCCTGGGCGGTGTGGACGCGGACCTGGCGCTGAATTTTGAAACGCTCACGGATGACGTAGGACAAATTATCAAGGATCTCGGCCAAGTTGCCGCCGGTTTCGCGTTGGAGCATGACGGCGGTGACGAAGAATTTTATGTCGACCAGAGGGACGCGCTCGGTGAGATTCATGAGGGCATCGCGAACGGGCATGCCGAATTTTTGCTCTTCGTAGAGCTTGCGGAATTCACCGGCCAGCGGTTCCGAGGTTTCGTTGGAGATCATTTCCAGGGCGGTGGTGAAGGCGTGTCCGGCGCGGACGGCGCGGGCGAGGGTGTCGATGGCTTCAGGGAAAAGCTCTTCGAATTTTTCGAAGCGCTTCTGGCGGCGATAGGAGACGACGGAATAGGGGAGCACGGCGCCGATCACGAGCGCGGCCCAGGCGATGGCAGGATTTTTGGTGTAGAGAACGGCGGCCAGACCGGCGAGCGTGCCGCAGAGAATGCACAGCATGAGGAAGTTGCCGGCGCGGAATTTCATTCCTGCCTGTTCCAGAGATTCCTGGATGGCCGAAACCCGGGCGGAGCGACGCAGAATATCGTCGAGCGCGGGAATCTTGCTGAGTTGTTCGTCCCGAACCAGAGGGAATTCTTCGTCGGGCTCGCGCTCCGGAGCTTTTTGCACGGTGGCGAGGCGGTCCTTGATGAGGCGGGCGCGGGCATTGCGCTGGTCGGCGAGCGAGAAAGCGGCAAAGGCGGCGAGAGCCACCACGACGAAGACCAGAAGCGCGATCAGCGCGGGTATCACAAATGTTCCCTTTCAGACTTAGTAGAGCACTGTCCTCAGACATCGGCTTTCGATTCAAACAAAGCGGGGCGGATGCGCGCGCCGTAGGTTGCCAGGCGCTCGGCAAACAAGGGGCGCACGCCGGTGGCGCGGAAGGTTCCCCGCACCTTTCCGTTTTCATCGACGGCCCGGCGTTCGAAGACAAAAATATCCTGCATGGTGATGGATTGGTCGTCCATGCCAGTGACCTCGGAGACTGCGATAACCTTGCGCGTGCCGTCGGACAAGCGGGCGACCTGCACCACGGCGTGAATGGCGGATGCGATCTGGTGGCGTACGGCGCGCTCGGGAATATTGAGGTTCGCCATGGAAACCATGTTCTCGATACGGGCCACTGCGTCGCGCACGGAGTTGGCGTGGACAGTAGTGAGCGAACCCTCGTGACCGGTGTTCATGGCCTGCAACATATCGAAGGCTTCCTCGCCGCGGACCTCGCCGACGACGATGCGGTCGGGGCGCATACGCAAGCTGTTAATGACCAGCTGACGCTGGCGCACGGCGCCTTTGCCTTCAATGTTGGGGGCGCGGGTTTCGAGGCGGACGACGTGTTCCTGCTTGAGCTGAAGTTCGGCGGCGTCTTCGATGGTGACGATACGCTCGACGTTGGGAATGTAGCCGGAGAGAACGTTGAGCAAAGTGGTTTTGCCTGCGCCGGTGCCGCCGGAGATGAGGAGATTCAATTTTCCTTTGACCATGGTGGAAAGCAGTTCCAGCATGGCTTCGGTGAGGGTGTGGTTCTCGATCATGTTGCGGGCGGTGACGGGATCGCGACCGAAACGCCGTATGGAGAGGCAAGCGCCGTCGAGGGCGAGCGGAGGAATGATGGCGTTGACGCGGGAGCCATCGGGCAGGCGGGCGTCGACCATGGGCGAGGATTCATCGACGCGGCGGCCGACGCGGGAGACGATGCGCTCGATGATCTGCATCAGATGCTGATTGTCTTTGAACGAGAGGCCGGTGAGTTCGAGTTTACCGGAGCGCTCGATGTAGACCCGGTCATAGCGGTTGACCAGAATGTCGGAGATGGTGTGATCCTTGAGCAGAGGCTCAAGCGGGCCCAGGCCGAAGATTTCGTCGAGAATTTCGCGCGACAGGCGTTCGCGTTCGGTGAAGCTGAGAGGGACGACTTCACTATTAACGGAATTGCGGATGAGAACGAGAACTTCTTCGCGGGCGCTATCGGCAGTGGAGCGGCCGAGTTTTTCGAGGTCCAGGCGATCGAGGATTTTGCGGTGCAGATCCGCCTTTACCTGCTGGTACTCGGTGCGCTCGAAGGTCTGCAAATTGGCCATAAAAAATTATACGGTGTTGAGGATGATGTTGAAGGTGCCTTAGGGGCTAAAGCCCTCGTTCAGTTGTTTTGCTGCCGGCGCGGCTAAGGCCGCGCCCCTTCAAAACTAAGCCCCTACAAAACTAAACCCCTCCAAAACTAGGCTGCCTAGAACTGAGGCTCCCGGAACTGAACACTCAAACTGAGCCCCCTCAAAACTAAGCGCTTCGATTCATCCTTACAATGCGATAGCTTGCAATACTAGCTTGCGAACATTACACGGTCTTAAACAGCGACCAGGCGGTGCGTTTTACATCAACGTCATTGCGAGTGAGTTCGTGGGCCAGGCCGGAAAAACAACGGGCGATTTCGGTGTGACTCTGTTCCATCACTGGAGTTCCCCGATCGATGGCCGACGAGATTGCGAAATACTGGTTGGGAACGCGCCACAATAGTTTAACTCCGGCGGCATTCTCCGCGTCCGCCTCGCTGAACCCGGGAACTTTGCGGAAGCGGTTCAGAACCAGGCGCAAGCATTCACGATTGCCGGTCTCTCCCAGGTACTGTTGCACTCGGGCGGCGCTCCATAGCGAGGCTACGTCGGTGCAAGCGACCAGCAGAACATATTCCGACAGGTTCGCGACCAGGCGACTGGCGGCGTCGAGCCGGGAAGAATTGTCCACGACCACGTAGCGGTAGTGGCCGACCAGCATATCGAAGAGGCGGACAAACTCCGCGGTGGAAGGCTCGACGGCGGCGGGAGTGTTGGTTCCGGCCAGCAATTGCAGGCCGCCACTATGCCGGGTCATGAAGCTTTCCAGCAGGGAACTATCCATGCGGTGAAGATTGCGCGTGGCGTCGGAGATGTTGAACAGAGGCTTAAGGTTGAGATGCAGCGCAGTATGGCCGAGTGAAGCGAGGTCGACCAGGGCAGTCTGGCCGTGAGCGGCTTGCAGGGCCAGAGCCAGATTGACGGCCACGGTGGTAGCTCCGCTGCCGCCCTTGGCGTTGACCACGCAAAATACTTTTCCGCGCGGGCCTTCTTTTGAAACGCGGCGCTGGGCGCTGGTGAGGCGAACGAAGGCCTCGAGCAGATCGGTGGTGGTGGTGGGGCGCTCGATAAATTCACGGGCGCCGGCGCGCATCGCGTTGACGATGATCTGAGGCTGGTTGAGAGCGCCGATGGCGAAGACGGCGGAGTCAGGGAGTTCCTGACGAAGAAGTTCAATGGCGCGCATCGCCGGAGCGTGGCTATCGGCGGGAATATCGACGAGCAGAACATCCGGATTGGCGGCTTGCACGCGGCGCATGACGGGGTCCGACGTGGCCACTGGAAAGGTGGCACAGGTGTGAACCGTGCTAGCGACGCTGGTGCCATCGACGAGGACTTGCAGCACGGTGCGCTGCTCGTTGTCGGTGGCCACAATCACGACGGAAAGTTCGGGCATAACCTCTACATCTCTCCAGATCCGGTTGCTGCTTCACGGCTGCGCCAAGCAGCAAATCTCATTTCTTGTGTTCCTCATTCTAACGACGACTCACCCCGCGACTAGGCGTCCTACCGATGTTTTTCTCGTTAGGCCTTTCGGGCTACTTCCCTGAAGGCTTGGTTCCGGGCTTGGTTCGATCGAATTTGTCGTTGTCCAAGAACGGCTGGGGATTCTTAGGACCTGCGGGCGCTTCCGTGTTTGGGGAAATCCGGTGCACCGTACACAGAACCATCAGCTCTGAATTGCTCTTCGAAACGCTCTTGCTTTTGAAAAATGCGCCGAGGATCGGAATATCGCCGAGGCCGGGAACCTTGTTACAGGTATCGGTGACGCGATTGTCGATCAGACCGGCGATTACAAAACTCTGTCCATCGCGCAGCTCGAATTCGGTCTCGGCTTTGCGCGTGCTTAACGCGGGGACGGTAAAACCGGAAATGGTGAGAGCGTCGGCAAAGTCGAGAGTGCTGACCTCGGGGGCGACGGTGAGGTGAATGTTGCCGTTGGGCATGATCACCGGAGTGAACTCAAGCTTGACGCCGAACTCTTTGAATGAAATGGTGACGGCGGTAAAGCCAGCGCCGGGCTGCACGATGGGAAAAGGAAACTGGCCGCCGGCAAGGAAGCTGGCCTTCTTGCCGTTCACGGCGATGAGATTGGGTTCAGAGAGAATCTGGAGCAGGTTCTTGGTTTGCAGAGCTTCGATCACCGCGCCGAGGTGGAGATTGGGTGAAAATAAGAACATATTGAGAACACTGCTGATAGTTTGACTGGCGGTGAAGGGACTGTTTTCTCCCTGAGTCGAGCTGATGTTCTGGGAGCCGAAGCCGCCGTATTGGCCGGTGGTTGTTGTTCCGACCAGATTGCTGGCGCCGGTGGAGAAAACGTTGGCGCCGAGCTGGGTGAGCGCGGAGCGATCAACTTCGGCGAACTTCACTTCCAGCAGAACTTCCTGAGCGCCGACGGGACCGAAGGTGAGGACGTTGACGACATTCTTGGAATAGGCGGCCGCGAGTTCTCCGGCACGCTTGGCAACGTCCTCGGTGGTGACGTGGCCGGAGAGAACAATGGCGGAGCGCGATGGTGTGACACTGATCTGTTCATCGGGGAAGACGCGATGTTCTTCTTCGGAGCAGGCGCTGACATCGACATCGACGCGGAGATCGAAGCTGCGCGAGCGTTCCAGTTCATCCCAGATCAGCAGCGAGACTTCGCCGGGCGCGCGGCCGTGGACGAGAATCTGAGTGGGGGTAATGACGGTTGCGAAGGCCACGGTGGGGTCAGTGACGGAGATGCGCTTGAGGCGCTCGGTGGTATTGATGAGCAGAGACTTATCTACCATGACGCGGAGCGGAGCAGAGCCTTGCGCCTGCGCGGGAAGAGTGGTCTGAGCGGCACCGGCAGCCTGATCTTGTACTGGGACGGTATCGGGCTGCTGTTGTAGGGATTCAGATACCGCGAAGGCGGGAACCAGAAGCCACAGTGCGACAGCAATTAACGGAGTCAAGCAAAACTTCATCGTGTGATTCCTCTCCACGTGAGGAAACCTGCAAATCGATAAATGGAACGCGTTAGGCTGCAACTGCTGTCCGACTATTTAGGATCTTCACTGCCTTCCGGGAACTTGACGTCCGGTTCCTTCTTATCACCTTGATAAACTTCAACGCTGAACACCGACGGGGAGGACGCCGGCTGCGGAACTTTTGGTTGCCTTACTGCATGGACATGAACCGTCGGCGGAGCCGCAACGGGAGTTCCACCCTTGTAAAGTCCTCGGGCGTTGGCTGCGGGCACTTCGTCCTGGTGAGTATCGAGGGGATTGCGCAGGGCGAGTTGAATGTGGCCTTCCGTGCTGGCGAGGGCGAGACGTTCCGCATCATCGGGGGAAACCAGAAGAGTGATGACGGGCGTAGTCTGCGCTTCGCCGGCGGCATTGCGCTCCAGAGTGTGGCCGGAAGCGATGACAGCTACATTCTGCAATACGGTTGTGGTTTGATCTTCGGAGCTGCCGTTCGGTGTGCCGGTAAGAAGTACGTCGACACGAGTGCCGGGGCCAACGAAGCCGGCGACGGAAACAACCTCATTCACGCGGACTGAGACGGCGCGCATTCCCGGTGGGATGAGAGAGGGAAGACCGGCGCCCGCGTTTTCCGGAGCCAGCTTGCTGGGTAAGATGAACTCGCCCCTGGAAATCGGAAGAATGACCCCGCGACCCATCACTTTGCCGCGGGTGCTGAAAGTTCCAGCGGGCAGCGCGGAAGCGGGATACCTGACGGAGCGAATATCGTGCTCTTCGACTCTGGCCCCGACCTGAATGTCGTCGGCGGCCACGATCACGTCCGCGCCGGGCTCAGTATTCGTCGGACCCCTGCCTTGCAGAGTCTTGTATACGAAGAGGGCGACGACGAGACCCAGGGCCAATGCCACAGCCCCAATCATCAAGAGACGCGCACGGTTCATAGCACTCCGTTAAACGAGCGACAAACAAGGATGCTGCCGCTCACCGTGGACGGGGGAGTGGCACCAATTTGCGTTACTGCGCCGAATAAAAAAAATCTACTGAATCGAGCTGGCCACGTTCGAGAAAACGTTATTCGCGTTCGAGCCAATCAGTCGAATGGTTCCGACAACGATCACAAGAATGACGGCGAGCATGACGGCGTATTCCGCAATGTCCTGTCCTTCGTCGCCGTGCCAGAGCTTGTAAAGGTGATGCATGGATGTGGCCTCCTAAAAAAACAACGCAGTTTTTTACGGGCGTATGGAAAACAGACAAACGCCTTTGGCCTCCGGGGGCACTGTCGTATCCGTTTGCTCTTGCTTGTCCTAACGGAGGATTGTCCAAAATATAAACCATAATACCCTTAGTGGCGTCCAGGGATGCAATAAATTGCATACCGAGAGTAACCTGCATGGCCTGGCGCGGGCGGGGTTATTGACCGGCGTCGGGCGGCGAAACAGGGCCTGTTGAACGGATGAAGAGCGGCGTCGAAGTTGCCAATGTGAAGACGATAGCTTGAGGGTCCTGGTAGGAGATGATCCAGCCGGGAGCGTTTTGCAGGCCGGTGGCGAGGGCGGATTCAGGAGGGACGATAACGGTGCCGATATGCCAACGGTCAAGGATTTGATGCCACGGGCCCTTGAGTTGGTAGGCGTCAGCGAAGTCGTGGAAGAGTTGGGCGCCATAGAGGTCGGCCCGGCCATCGATGAAGACCGGGGTTGAGGGGTAAAGTTTCCAGATCAGATAACCGCCCCAATCGTAGTGATTGAAAATTGGATTTTGGGGTGGATGGGCTTGGAGAAATGCGACGGCACGGGCGGGGAACTGGCGGGTCTCGGCCTGCGGCTGATTGTGGATGACTTGGAGGATATGGACGCCGGCGAATGTGGCCATAAGGAGGATAATGGCGGCGTTGAGCGAAGTTCGAGGAGCGGGTGAGGAATGGGTTCGAGAGCGAAGTGTCGAGGGCGAGTCGCCGAGTCGCCATTCGAGTCGGCATCCGAGCCTTCGGGAGATGAGCGGAACGGCGATCAAAACAAAGAGCGGAATCAGGCGAATCGAAGTGAGCGCGGCGAAGAGGCTGACGAGCAGAAGGATTAAATCGCGCGGACGCACGGGAATGCGAGACCAACTCAGCGTGGCGAATGTGGCGAGCACGATCAGCAGAAACGGCCAGTACTCGGGATGATGGAAGTTGGGCGAGGCCCACTCCACGATGTAGTTCTGCATGGTGGTGGAGCGCAGAGTTTCAATCGGATAGGAAAACAGGCTCAGGCCATTGGGATTGAGGGGCACTAGACAGAGATCGAGAAGGAGAATCGACGCCGATAGCTTCCAGGGTGCGCTTGTCGAGCCGAGCGGGTATTTCAGTTTTGTTTCGAGGATTGTTCCGGCGAGAAATAATGCGGAAAGAACGAGGCCCAAGGCGAATCCGGCGTGCAGGTTGACCCAGAGGAGGGTGAGGGGAAGGGTCCACCAGAGAAGTTTGGGAGTGTGGCCGGAGCGCTCGAGGATGAACAGCCAGAGGCTGGTCAAGAGGAACGAAATCACTTGCGGGCGCACGCCCCAGATGGGCATGGTGGCCCAGGCAGCGCAGAGGGTAGCGATGCCGGCGATGTAGGGCGCGGGGCCGCAGCGCAGGTAAAGGAAGAAGAATGCAGCGCAGAGGATGGCGGCAAAGATAACGATCAACGCGCCGAATCCTGCGGTGCGTTGAACTTGGTAGAGAAGAAGTTCTGTGAGCCATTCGTGCGCAACCCAAGGTTCTCCGGCGCGAGTGAAGGAAAAGGGATCGGTGTGGGGGACGGATTTGTGTGCGGAGATAAGCTCGCCGGTTTTGAGGTGCCACCAGAGATCGGGATCGGTGGCGTTGCGGGCGGACAGGGCGAAGAGGCCGAGGAATAGGACGGCGATAAAAGTTCGCGTTGTGGTGAGTGGCACCGCCATGAGGGAACCATCATAGCGGGTGAGTGGCGCTCAGGATACAATCGCGATCCAGCGTGGGTGCTGACGAAAAACAATTCGCATCGAAGAGCGGAGCCAGATTCTGGCGGCTTGGGCTGATTTTTGTCGCTGGCTCGTTATGGTTGAACCTGCTGATTTTTATCGATTTTGGGGAGGGGATCAAACGCGGATACCCGGATTTTACCGTTCTCTATACGGCCGGCACAATCCTGCGCGAGGGACGCGGACATGAGCTGTATAACAGCCGAGTTCAATATCAGGTACAGCAAGACTTTTCAGGCCATATCGCTTTCCGCGGCGGAGCACTGCCTTACATTCACCCGCCTTTTGAAGCTCCGCTCTTCGTGCCTTTGACATGGCTGCCGTATACGCGCGCGTTTGCGGTCTGGGATCTATTGAACGTCGCCATGCTCTTTGGTGTGGGCTTGCTATTGCGCCAATCCGTCGCTTGCCTTCGTTCAGTCCAGCCCTGGAAGTTTGCGCTTGGATCGCTCACATTCTTCCCCGTTTTCGCCTGCTTGTTGGAAGGCCAAGACTCTATTTTGATGTTGCTGCTTTGCGCGTTGGCGTTTAATGCGCTGAAAAGGAAGGCAGACTTTCTCGCTGGTTGCTGGTTGGCTCTGGCCGCGTTCAAGTTTCAGTTTATTGTTCCGATTGTTCTGCTGCTCGTCCTATGGAAGCGGAGACGTGCGGCGATTGGATTCGGGGCGGTTGCGACGGTTCTCGCGCTGCTTTCGGTGAGCCTGGTAGGCGTAAAAGCGTTGCTGCAATATCCGGGATATGTGCGGCAAGTTGTGGCGTCGCCAAGTTTAGGGGGCGTGCCTCCGGAGCTTCTACCGAACCTGCACGGATTGGCGATGGGTTGGCATGGGCCTTTTTCGGGGACGTTTGGCGTCGCGTTGGCCGTACTGAGCTCCATGTTGCTGATTGTGTTCGCAGTGCAGAAGGGGCTGGAATCGGCTCATCAGGAAAAACTGGAGCTCCTATTTTCGCTGGCTATTGTGGTATCGGTATTGGTCGCGTGGCAGACAAATTCGCATGATCTTAGTCTGCTCGTGATTCCGCTGGTCTTGGTCACGGACTACAGCCTCCATCTGAGGACGCAAAAACGCGCCGTGAGATTTGCGCTCCTCTTTCCGGTTTTGCCGCTGCTGCTAGGCCCTCTATGGTTGGTGCTTTGGTTGGTGAGCGCCAAGGTGAATTTGATAGCCATTCTGCTGTTGTACTGGGCATGGATGATCGGCAAGGAAATTCCGCGCGATCGGGGAAGTGCTGACTTCGGTTTGCCGCAACCGCATTGGGTGGGCGTGTCCGAGTAAAACGACTACGAGGTCCGACGCAGCAAGGGCTGTGTTCATCGGTATGCCGCTTTTTCCAAAACACGCTGCTTTGTTTGTTGCCGCTTGTCTCGCGGCGGCGAGCATGTGGCTCTACGTCGACCGGATCCTGGTGGGGCATCAGTTGGCGGATGCGGCGGCGCACGAGCGTCCGCGCGGAAATTTGTCCGATCTGTATCCGCGGTGGCTCGGGGCGCGGGAGTTGCTGCTGCACCATCGCAACCCTTACGGCGATGAGATTGCATTGGAGATTCAGAAGGGGTATTACGGGCGGGCGCTGGATTCGTCGCGGCCGAATGATCCCAAGGATCAGCAGGGATTTGCGTATCCCGTTTATGTCGTGTTTTTGTTGGCGCCGCTGATCGGTTTTTCATTTCACAGTGTGCAGATTTTTTTTCACTGGTTGCTGCTTGGGCTAACGGCTGCCAGCGTCTGGTTGTGGTTAAGGGCTCTGCGCTGGCGGTTGCCTCTGTTGATAAGTGCCGCGGTTGCAGTGTTGACATTGGGGTGCGTTCCCGCGGTGCAGGGGATCAAGCTGCAACAGTTGAGTTTGCTGGTGGGGGCTCTGCTGGCGGGGGCGTCGGCGTGCGTGGCGGGAGGTTTTTTGTTTTGCGGAGGAGTCTTGCTGGGGTTGGCGACGATCAAGCCGCAACTGGCGTGGCCTTTGGTGGCGTGGCTGCTGGTGTGGGCGGTGAGCGAATGGAAGGCGCGGTGGAGGCTGGTGCTTGGATTTGGAGTGGTGATGGCGCTGCTGCTGGGCGGGAGCGAAATTATTTTGCCGGGGGGGTGGCGGATGTTTGCCGAGGCGGTGGGAAAATATCATCACTATACGCAGAATCAGTCGGTGCTGGACGAGTTGGTTCCGTGGGGCTATGCGGGGAAGATATTGGCGGCGGCGGCGGTGCTGGCTTGCGCGGTTTTTCTGTGGAAGCGACGCGGGGAGCCGGGGAATACGGTTGAGTTTGGGATCGCGACGGCGCTGATCATGACTTTGGCGGTGCTGGTTGTGCCGATGTATGCGCCGTATAACCAGGTGCTGCTTCTGCCGGCGGTCCTGGTGCTGGCGCGGGGTCGCGAGGGTTTTCTTTCGCGGGGGCGGGGAGTTCGTTCTTTATACCTGCTCGCGGCATTTGCTTTGATGTGGGAGTGGATTGCGAGTTTAGGTTTGAGCGCGGTTTACTTTGTGTCGCGAGAGTGGGCGCTACGAGGATGGTGGTTGCCGTTTGCCGCCACGTTTGCGTTGCCAGTGCTGATTTTCGTGCTAGTTCTTTTGGAGGTGAAGGGGCGGGATGCGGGGAAGTTTGATTTTGATAAGGAGGCGAGCCAAGCGCGCGATTAATGCGTCGCAAAGAACGCGATGCTTCGCGCGGCTCACCTAGGTCCTTCGCTGCGCAAACAACGCTTGCTCAGGATGACAATCGCACCTGGGGTCAAAGAATCTTCCCGCAGGGGCATGATTCCTGTCATTATTTATAGCTGCGTAGCTCCGGGGTGGGTCCCCCTCCTTCTCCTTTGTGCGTTGGCGCTCAAAATCTCATGGTTCTGAATGCAATAAGTCGGCCGCAATCTTCTGGTTCGGGGGTGTTCCCGGCGTTGGTGCTGGTGCAGGGAAACGAGCAGAAGAATATTGTGCTGAACCGGACGCCGTTCAGCGTGGGGCGCAAAGTCGATAAGGACCTGGTGATTGCCGATCCCCGGGTGTCGCGCGACCACGCGCTGATTGAACTGGGCCAGGATGGCTTGTTTTATCTGGTCGATCTCGGGAGCAAGCACGGGACATTCGTCAACGGGGAGCGAATCCAGAAGCAAAAACTGGAGCGCAACGACCGGCTGGAATTTGGGGCGCGCGATTCGACCTACGCGATTTTCAATCCGGCGCATCGAACTTCGAACACGGCGCGCGATTTTCTCAGCCAGATTTCCGGCATACAGATTTCGCAAGAAGCCACCGACCTGGAAAAGTTGACACTGTTTCTGGAAGCGGCGCGCAAGTTGAATACAGCCGGAGTGCTCGATGAAATCCTGATGACCATGCTGGATGTGACTCTGCGGCTGACCCGAGCGGAGCGCGGCTACGTCTTTATGAAAGACGATGACGGCAAGCTGCGGCTGGCGGCGGGACGAAACAGTAAAAATGAGGCGCTGCTGGATGATAAGACGATTTCGCACTCCGCGCTGGAAGAGTCGTTGCGCTCGAACAAGGAATTTTTGCTCACCGATACGGGGAGTTCGTCCGATGTGGCAGGGCGGCAAAGCATTGTGGCCTACGATCTGCGGACGGTAATTTGTATTCCGCTGCGCAAACGGCAGGTGCAGGCCACGCGCGCCGAGCTGGCGACGCCGGTTCCGGATGCGGCTGCGGAGGTGACGGGAGTTCTGTACGTGGACTCGCGTTTTGCGTCGCGGGAATTTTCCGGGGTGAGCCATGACATTTTGCGGGCGATCGCGACAGAAGCTGGCTCGCTGATCGAGAATGCGCGGCTGGTGCAGGCCGAGGAAGAATCGAGGCGCTACCAGCAAGAGCTGACGATTGCCGCCGGGATTCAACAGCGGCTGATGCGGGTGAAGATTCCGGATGTGCCCTTCGCGAAGATGAACCACCGGAACATGCAGTGTAAGGAAATCGGGGGGGACTTTTACGACGCGGTGAACACCAAAGAGGGTCTGGCGGTGGTGCTGGCCGATGTGAGCGGCAAGGGGGTTTCGGCGGCGCTAATGGCATCGACGCTGCAAGGGATGATCTATTCGCATCTGATCTCGGGGATGTCGCTGCTGGATGTGGTGACTGCGGTGAACCGATTCTTCACGGAAAAGATGGGCGGAGAGAAATATGCGACCTTGCTGCTGGTGCGGCTGCGGCGGGACGGTGACCTGGAATATGTGAACTGCGGGCACGTGCAACCGCTGCTGGTTTGCGGGGGCGAGGTGATGCGGCCTCCGCATGGCAATGTGCCGGTGGGCTTGCTGGCGGATGCGACGTTTGAAAGCGCGCGCTGCCAGCTGAATTCGGGCGACCGCTTTATTCTTGTGACCGATGGCGTGACCGAAGCGGAAAATGCCATGGGCGATTTTTTTGAGGACTTCCGTTTGGAAGCGGCGGCTACCAAGGCTCCGACGCTGGAAGGAATTTTTTCCGCGGTGTCGGAGTTCTGCGCGGGGAATCCGCTGAATGATGACTGCACGGTGGTGGAGATTGTTTATTCGAGCGCTGCGGAGGCGTGAAGTTCGGTGCCGATGAACCCCGCGGGAACCGGCATTTTAATTGCGCTCCAGACGTTCGCTCTGCTGTTCGTGGGTCTGCACAATTGGATTCCTTTGGGATCGCTGAATGATGTGAAGGCAGTGCGTTCGATTTTCCCCACCGGCAAGCTCCTGGTCACTACGTTAACAAACTTCACTCCGGTTGCGATCGGACTGGCAGGCAGCATTTTTTACTTTAGAAGAGGCTCTCCGGGCTGGCTCTTCTGGTATCTCTGGATTTTCTATGGGCTTGCTTGTTATGGCTCTTTGAAGGCGTGGTGGATTCCATATTTTTTTCGTCCCGATCCGGAGCGCGTCGCACGCGACCGGGTCATGTATGCGTCTACGCATTCGTTCCTGCCCGAGCGGAACGGGATCAGGCCGAATACTCTGCATGTGATTTTTGACGTGGTGACCGTGGCGATATTGGTTGTGTTGGGTATACTTACTGCGCAATCGCGGTAGTCGAACTCTCCAATGTGGAGTGAAATGATCGCGACATTAATTCCTCCAGTGATTATGCGGGAAGCGTGATCGATCACTTCGCCCATGCCAGACCGTCGGCATACTTGCCCGCGACGATCAGCTTTTCGACAGTCCACTGCGCCAGATCAATTGCTGCGATCTTTCCGCTCCCGGCGCACGACACATAGGCGATTTTGCCGTCGGGACGAATCAGGATTTCCTGCGGCGAGGTTGCGACATCGATTCGGTGTGCCACCAGCATGCTTTGCAAGTCCACAACAGCGACCTGGTTGGTAGAAGGGATCGCGACCAGTAGCCAACGGCCGTCCGGGGTGGCGGCGGTGCCGTAGCCTAGACCAGGCAGCGGCACCCAGGTCTTCACGCGGTCGGTAGCGGTATCAATTACAGCAAGTTGTGGCTTGGTTTGATCCGCGGTAAAGACGAGCTTGTCGTCGGTTGAGATGGAAATCCGCTGCACTTCTCCGGAGACTGGAATTACCGCCAGCGTCTTTCGGCCGACCAAGTCGAGGACCGAGACACTGCCGGGGCCGACGTTCGCTGTATAGCCGAGGCGACCGTCGTGCGAAAGAACCAGCATGTGCGATTGTTCCTGGCCGGTGGGAATGGTGCCTACGATCTTTCGGGTGCGTGGGTCCACGATGGTTACTGTTTTGTCTAACTCGGTTGTGACGTAAAGTAATCCGCTCGCGGGGTCGAGAACGGGAAGGTGCGGGCGCACGCCATGACCGAAATCGATGTCGCTGACGATCTGGCGTGTTGGCAGATCGATAACCAGCATCTCGTGTCCGTCGATACCGGGCTTTCCAACGCCCGTGCTGCCGTAGATGGGCAGGAACGCGGTGCGGCCATCGGCCGAGGCGGCGATTTCGTGGCCGTGAACGCCGGTGGTCTTCTCTGCGACGGTGGCGATCTGTCGCGCGGATACGGGATCGACGATGCTGAGAGTGCTGTCTCCTTGATTGACTACGAGGAGGGTTTGAGCGGGGAGTCTCGCTGGGATCAGGACAACGCAGAGAGAGGCCAGTAGTGCGTGGTGGAGGGCTAGCTTTCGCATAGGGCCAGAAGTATAACGCTCAAGGGCAATGTCAACATCAACTGCGGCAGACGCTGGAAAGAATTTTTTCGAGGATCGGGAAATCCGCTTGACGACGATTACACGGTGGTGGAGATGGTTTATTCCAGCG
>JBAUVJ010000277.1:0-9646 GCA_049583165.1 Candidatus Sulfotelmatobacter sp.
GCACTGCACCGAGTCAAGTACCCGGTAAAGCAGTCTTGAGAGGATTATGAACGCAGGACCAGGAAGGCCATCCGGTGGCGGAGGAAGAAGCCGACGGCGTCGTGGACGCCGTCCCAACAATGCGCGCGGTGCACGCCCGGCCGGGCCGAACCAGTCGCGCCATAACCAGGACGGCATTTACACCGCTCCCATGGATCACAGCTACCGAGCCGCATTAGCGGGGAATGGCAATAATGGACAGGGAGCGCGCCGCCCGCGCCCAGGTTTCGCGGCACCCTTCGCGCCCGTCGATCCCGAACCTCTGCCAGCATTGCGCGAGGACTCTAACTCGCGCATTTTTGCTTTCGTGGATGACCTGTTCTTCGCGGCCAAGATTCAGGAAACCGCCCGCAAGCTTAACGTCAAGGTCGAGTTCGCCAAAAATGACAAAGATCTGGCGGAGCGCATGCAGCAAAACGGTGAAGAAAAGCCGTCTCTGATCATCTTCGATCTCAATAACGCCAATGCGAAGCCGCTCACGCTCATCCCTAAACTGAAGAGCAAGCTGAAGAAGGGAACGTCCATTATTGGATTTCTTTCTCATGTGCAGGGCGATCTAAAGCAGAAGGCTCACGAGGTGGGTTGCGATATGGTTCTGCCCCGTTCCGCTTTCTCGCAGAACCTGCCGCAGCTACTCCGCCGGCACGGTGCGCCTGAAGACGACAATCCAACCGTGCAGTAGCCGCTGCCCTGCACCCGGGTTTATCCGGAACTGCATCGGGCCGAATTGTGCACTAGCCGACGTGGTGGTAGTGATGCATCAATAGGTGGGTGACAAAGCCTGCGAGAAACCATGCGGCTGCTTCCAGAATTCGCATGAATCGGGGCGTCATCAGGAAAGAATATCCTACCGTTTATCCCGTGTCAGCCGCTGCCATACGAATTCACACGCGATAACCTTCGGGATCAATTCCAAAGTGGATAAGCTTCGATTGAAGCGTCGTGCGTTTTAGACCGAGGCGCGCGGCGGCACCCTGTGGTCCGCCCAGTTGACCTTTGCAATCCCGAAGAGCAACTATGATTCGTTCGCGTTCCCTCTCGTGAAGCGTACCGCTTTTGCTTTCCTCTAGCGGGGCATTCAATTCGCCCAAAGGCACCCGTAAGACGTATCCGGGGGTCAAAATCACCGAGCGCTCCACAAAATTTTCCAGCTCGCGGATATTCCCCGGCCACGTCCACTGCATAAGCAACTCCATCGTTCTCGCCGGAATGCTGGTAATTGATTTATTCAGGTGAACCGCGCACTTCCTGACAAAGTGTTCAACGAGAAGCGGAATGTCCTCGCGCCGCTCGCGCAGGGGAGGAATGCGAATAGGAAACACATTCAACCGGTAATAGAGATCGCTGCGAAACTCACGCCGTTTTACACTCTGAAGCAGGTCTTGATTGGTTGCCGCGAGCAGACGAAAATTGACTTTGATGGTTTGTGTGCCGCCCAGCCTTTCGAATTCGTGATCCTGGAGTACGCGCAACAGCTTAGGCTGCAATTCGGGCGAAATCTCTCCAATCTCATCCAGAAACAGCGTTCCGTGATCGGCCAACTCCAGGCGTCCGATCTTTTTGGCAACTGCGCCCGTGAAGGCGCCTTTCTCGTGTCCAAACAACTCGCTTTCCAACAGGCCGGTGGGAATAGCGGCGCAGTTCAGCTTGATGAAGCTATTTTCCCTGCGCTTGCTCAAATGGTGCAGGGCGCGTGCTACCAATTCTTTACCGGTGCCGGTTTCTCCCAACAGGAGCACGGTGGCATCGCTGGTAGCAACCTGACCCACCTTCTTTACAACGTCTTTCAGGGCTGCACTCCGCCCGATGATTTCACCAAAACCGAGTTCGGTGTCGATGGTTTGCTCCAGATATATCTTTTCCTCTGAAAGTTTCTCCTTCGCCTCTCGAAGTTCCTCGGTGACGGCCCGCAATTGGGCAACGTTCTGATGTAGCGCTTGCTCGGCCTGCCGGCGGGACTCCTCCAATTTCGTTGTCTCGGTGACGTCTCTCTGGATGCCCCACGTACGCACCAGCATTCCGTTCTCCACGATGCCGATCATGCTGTTGAGGAAGACTTTGGGGTTTCCGTGGATATCTATTTCGTGAGACTCCCGGTCCAAGACGCGAAAGCCGGAGCGGATGTACTCCCGGGTCAGTTCGATGTTTCGCGGATCATCGGGAGGCAACAACTCGGTCAGTCGCTTGCCCACGAATTCCTGGCCGGAGTTCAGGCCGTACATCCTCGCCATGGCATCGTTGCATTCCGCCATGTAGGAGTCGTGGAGGATGTGGTGAACCAGTTCGTCTTCCGGCAGGTTGATTAGCACCGGCGCGTCCATATCTTCCCGGAAAATCCCCTCCGAACTTTGGGAGATAAACATGCGGTAATTTTCTTCACTGCGGCTCAGCGCCTCTTCCGCCCGTTTGTTATCCGTCACATCCTCTAGAATCGCGGCGATGCGTTCCACGCCGCCCCCGGAACCTTCGATGGGGAAATACCTCGCGAACAAGTCTCTCTCTCCGATCCTCGGAAAGGTATATTTCATTGTGTATTCGACGAGCTTTCCCTGGAAGCATTCGTCCATCTTTTCCTTGACCAGTGCGTCAAAAACCTCCGGATCCACCACCTCGTCAACGCGTCGCCCGACCACCTCCTCTTTCTTCATATTCCGGTAATTCAGGAAAGCGCGATTGCCGATTACATATCGATATTCGCGGTCCACAACCACAATCATCTCTTCCAGCCCTTCGACCACTCGCTCGTATTCCCTCAGCTTTTTCTCGGCTTCTTTACGCTCAGTGATATCTTGCACGATGGCCATGTGCCAGCACGGATCAACTCCTTCCGGCCACATAGCCACAACCTCGACTTCGGCCCAGCGGACTGATCCATCGGGGCGAAGATACCTTTTCTCCATTTTGTAATGCCGCACTTCGCCTTCGGTGAGTTGCCGCAGCTTTTCGAGATTACCGGCCAGATCATCGGGGTGGGTAATGCTCTGGAAATTGCGGCTCAGTAGGTCCTGTTCCGTCCGCCCGACAATGTCGCAATATTTCTGATTTACCCTTAACAATCGTCCCGTGCGTGTTTCAATCCAGCAAATGCCCACCGGAGCGCGATCATGAACCGTGCGATAGCTGTCCTGGCTATCTTGAAGCCGCGCCTCGGCTAGTTTGCGTTCGGTGAGGTTGCGAGCAATAGCGACGACATAATCCTGCTCCAGTTGGACTCTTCTGAGGCTGAGTTCTACGGGAAAAGTGAGCCCATCTTTTCGCCGGTGGATGGTTTCCACGACCCGGGATCCCGACCGCCACAATTCCTCTTTAATCTTCGCAACTGTACCTTCGTTGATGGCGGGATCGATGTCGAATACACTCATCGACAGAAGTTCTTCGCGGCTGTATCCCAGTTCAGCGCAGGCTTTCTCATTTACATCCAGAATGCGCAAGGTTTCCGGATCTACAACTTCAACGGCATCGTTACTTTGATCCAGCAATGTTCGGAACAGCTTCAGCTTCCGGATCGTAAGATCACGCTCCCGTACCTCAGAGAGCAGACTCTCGCCGGTCTGGCGGAGTAGTTTCTCCGTGCGCATTTGATCGGTAACGTCGTGCGCGATGCCGCGGACGGTCGGTGAGCCGTCGCCATTGCTGTGAAGGATATTGCAATAACTCCAGATCCGGCGCTCTCCGGTTCGCGTCCTCAAAGCCAGAAGGCCGCGAGCCTCGCCGGCGCTTGCGACTTCAGCCAGGTAGGCCTCGAACTGAGGACGGAACTCCGGAAGCACGAGTTCCCGCATGGGGGTCTGCAAGAGCTCCCCCACGCCGTAGCCCAGGGTACGAGCAGCTGCGGGATTGACAGACAGGAGTCGACCGTGGAGGTCGTGGATGCACAGCAAGTCCCTGCTGTGCTGTACCAACTCCTCAGACCAATCTGCTTGCTGTAGATCGCGGATCGGATCAAACTCGGTCCGCTTCGCTTCCAGAACGTGGCGCCGATCTTGCCCAGGGTGCAAATCCATGGCTACTCCCTCGGGCTGGGTAGGCTATGCAACCGGGAGGATCCCTTTTCGGCGATGCCATGCCGAAATAATAAAAACACATCTAGGGGCTCACAATACTACCCAAGTCCATTGCGGCGAAGTGTAGCAGATGTATGTCAAAATTGCACTTTTGCCTGTACTTTGACAACAATAGTCCGTTTGATGCTGACATTTGACCCGTTGTTGCCGTGCGTCTACACTCGGCTTTTCGGTGGGGGTCTCATGAAACGTGTTCTCTGGCTGTTCTTTTCCTCTCTTTTCTTCTTCTCTGCCACTTTTGCCAGCTCTGCGGTTGCCGACGATGACCAGGCTCACCATCACCATGAAGACTTAACCGCTACTCAGCTCGGTACCGTCACGTTCCCGGTTTCCTGCGCACCGGCCGTGCAGAAGCCCTTCGAACGCGGCGTAGCGTTGTTGCATTCCTTCTGGTACGAAGAAGCGGAAAAAGAATTTCAGCAGATTGCGGTCGACGATCCTCAATGTGTCATGGCGCACTGGGGCGTCGCCATGAGCCTCTGGCACCAACTCTGGAATAACCCTGATGACAAAGTAATCCAGCGCGGCATCGATGAAGTCCACGAAGCCAAGACCACCGATGGCCCGACGACCCCGCGCGAGAAGGCATACATCGCTGCCATCAGCGCTTTTTACAGCAATTCAAAGAAGCTGAACCACGAAGCCCGCGCCAAGGCCTACTCCGACGCGATGAAGAAGGTGTACGAGTCCTATCCTGACGATCATGAAGCCGCGGCCTTCTATGCACTTTCCCTGCTCGCCTCCGAGCCGCACGACGATACAACTTTCGCCAATCGCAAGGCAGCAGCTGCAGTTCTGGAAAAATTGTTTGCCATCGAGCCCGACCATCCCGGCGTGGCGCATTACCTAATCCATGCCTATGACAAGCCCCAACTGGCGCAACTTGGCCTGCCTGCCGCCCGCCGCTACGCGCAGATCGCGCCCGCGGCTCCGCACGCCTTGCACATGCCTTCGCACATTTTCGCCCGCGTCGGCCTCTGGCAGGATGACATCAATTCCAACCTCGCCTCGATCGCTGCCACGCGGAAAACGGCGGCCATGCACATGGGAGGCGAAGGCCACCAGTTCCATGCCATGGATTTTCTGGTCTACGCCTACTTGCAGAGCGGTCGCGAGGCTGACGCGGAGAAGGTGATCGAGGAAGTGAAAGCCATGCCAAAGATGCAGTCGTCGATGTACGGCGACGACTTCGATCCGGAAACCAACGCCCTCACCAAATTCCCCGCCATCTATGATCTTGAACTTCGTCACTGGGCGGACGCAGCTGCTCTGCAAGTTGTGCCCGGCTCTCTGCGTGGAGATCAATCCATCACCTACTGGGCCCGGGCTGTTGGTTCAGCACGCAGCGGAAATGTCGCACAAGCCCACAAAGATCTTGACCAGATCGCGACCATCCGCAAGGAGTTCATCGCCGAGAAGAAAACACAATATGCCGAGGCAGTCGGCGAAGACTATCAGGAGGCTGCGGCGTGGGTCGCTCACGCCGAAGGTAAGGACGATGAAGCCATTGCCAGCCTCCGTACCCTCGCCGATAAAACAGATAAGCTCGGCAATGAACCAGAAGGCATTCCCGCCCGTGAACAACTCGCCGATATGCTGCTCGAGGCAAAGCGTCCGCAACAGGCTCTAACCGAATATCAAACCGATCTGAAGCTGAATCCCAACCGCTTCAACGGACTCTACGGCGCCGCCCGCGCCGCCGAAGCCGCCGGCAAACAGGGCGACGCGAACGAATATTATGCGTTGCTGCTAAAAGTCTGCGATGGATCAAACTCCACGCGTCCGGAGTTGGGCCGTGCAAGGGAATTGGTGGCGCAAAAATAATTTCCACGCTGGCCCAGAACTAATCGGCGCTGTCATCCTGAGCAAAGCGAAGGATCCTTTGCCCGTGTGAGCCACCGGTACGCTGCAAGGCGTTCGTATTTCCGCTCTTTTTTGTGGCGATCTGGCGGGATAGTAAAGCTTTGTTCAAGACCTGCCACTTCGGAACAACATCATCTTAACCATCAGCCCCGCCATCATGGCCACCGCTCCCAACAACGCGTTGTACTCCCGATGTTTCAAATACAGCTCCCATGAAAATCCCGCCGACGTTTCGCCCGAACTCCTCAATCTCGGCAACATCCTCGGCACGCGCCGCGCATATTCGTCGAACTCCGGAAACTTCTGCCGCAGGAACGCCTCTTCGTCGCGGATCACCGGAAGATAAATGGCGAAGAACATGACAATGAGCGCCATCCCGACCCACCAACTGCGCGCCGCCACAGCGAATCCCAACCCGATCAGCAGCGATCCCAGGTAAAGAGGATTTCGTGTGTAAGCATAAGGACCGGTAGTCGCGAGCAACTCATTCTTGCGCACGTGCCCCGAAGCCAACGCGCGAATCAATAGCCCCGGAACCACTACAATCGAACCCAACGCAATCGATTGCGAGGTGGGCCGCGCCAGCCAGAAATAAAGAACGGCAAAAACAAATCCCAGCGGCACCCGAATGCGCCGCGCGATTTTTGACCATTCAGCCATCGGTTTATAGGAGTAGCTTTGAAGGGGCGCGGCTTCAGCCGCGCCGTAGATATTCTACGAATAACCGCGGCTTTAGCCGCTGAGGGGTACGCTCAACAGCTTCTCAGCCGCCGCCACCACACCATCGCTCCCAATCGCCAACATCCCATCGTCCGGCGCAACTCGCCGTGTGTGCGAAGTGACGCTTTCCGCGCTTCGCAGTACAACGTTGCGCGTCCCATAAGGCCCGTTGCGAGCCGGGTCCGTCGGACCATAGATGGCCACAACAGGAACCCGCAACGCCGCCGCCAGATGCAATGGCCCCGTGTCACCGCCAATAAACAGCTGCGCGCGCCGCGTCAATGCGATCAATTCGGTGATGCTGCAACTCATCCCGCGCGCGGCGCCACCGCTGCTGGCCTCGGCCTCTCGCACCAGATCCTCTTCGCCCGGCCCATAGTTGAGAATCGAACGAACGCCACGCGCGGTGAGTCTGCGCGCCACTTCTCCATACCGCGCCGCCGGCCATCGCTTCGCGCCCCACCCTGCGCCCGGATTCAAAATGGCAAAATCGCCAACGTCATATTCTGCAAGACGATCGCCGATACTTGCCTCGGCCTTCGGATCAAAAGGAAAATCGGCAGAAACATCAGGCGGCGACGATCCCACTGAACGCTCAATGTGTTCCACCAACGCCTCGGCAATCGAAAGATTCTGCTCGATGACGTGCTTGCCCTTTGTAACCACTTTCCGCGTGTACCAAAGGCTCGCCGGCGTCTCTCGCGGTTCGGATGCTCCGTAAACCATTCTTGTCCCGGACAAGCGTGTCAGCACCGCCGATCGAATCGCCCCCTGCAGATCCACGGCCGCATCGTAACCCGCGCCCCGCACATCGTTCCGAATCGTCGCCACGCTCCGCAAAGTAGAAATGGAAAACGGAGACTTCCCCCAAGACTTCAAATTCACCGCGTGAACTTCATCCACCAGCGGCCGCAGCGAAGACCGGACGCCGCGCCGTGGAGATCCAGGCGCGCACAGTAGTTCTGCCCACCGTTCCTCGATCAGCCAGCCGATGAAAGTCTGAGGCAATGCCTGCCGTAGAAAGTGAACGGCAGGCAGTGTATGAATCACATCACCCATCGCGCTCAGCCGCACGATCAGTAGTCGCTTAATCTTTTTTCCCGGCTCAGACGCGGTCTTCACGGCTGCTTCGGCCCCAGCTGCGCACGAATGATTTCGCTGGTGGAGTGATTCTTAGCATCGCCGACGATCGCAACCCGCCCGCCAGATTCCTCAACCGCATCGCGCTCCGGAACAGATTCCGCCGTGTAGTCCGTCCCCTTGGCCTGAATATCCGGACGAATCTCGCGGATCAAAGCACGCACATCGAGCTCAGGAAAAATCACAACGGCGTCCACATCGGCGAGCGCGGCAACAATTTCGGCGCGCTCGTCTGCCGGAATTACCGGGCGTCCTGCGCCCTTGAGCTTGCGCACCGATTCATCGGAATTTATGGCCACTACCAGCCTGCCGCCCAATTCCTTCGCACCTCGGAGATAGCGCACATGCCCCACATGCAGCAGATCGAAGTTGCCATTCGCCAAAATGATGTGCTGGCCGTCACGCCGCCACTGCTCGACGAGTTCGCGAAGCTCGCGCCGGCCTAGAATTTTGTTGTTGCTTATCGTGGTCTTTCCTATCTTTCGTGTTACAGATTGCGGTTTCCGTTCGAGATCGTTTCAGATCAAGACATTCACTCAATCAGTGAGTTCGAGTCGATGGCGGAGACTGCTCAATTGCACGCAACAATTCGTCACGGGAAACCGTTGCCGTGCCGCGCTTCATCACAACAATTCCGCCCGCGTAGTTTGCCAGCTGCGCCGCTTCTTCCGGGCTGGCCCCCGCTGCCAGTGCCGCGCTGAACGCGGCTATGACGGTATCTCCCGCACCAGTAACATCCGCAATTTCGTCCGACCCAAAAATCGGAATGTCGACTGGCGCCCGCTTTTCATCGAACGCCACCATGCCGTCGCGCCCGCGGGTGATGAGCAGCGACTGCAACTTCATCCGCTCCATAATCTGTTGGCCGGCCGCGCTCAACTTATCCCAATGCTGGCCAATCCGAATGCCCAGCGCAGCTTCTACTTCCGGTTCGTTGGGAGTGGCAGCGGTGACGCCAGAATATTCCAGCAGGCGGTACCTCGAATCCAGAATCAAAGGTATCGTTACAGCCCTCCGCCGTCCGCTCTGGCGCAACGCATTCACAATCGCCGGAGTCGCCGATCCATATCCGTAGTCGGAGACGACCAGCGCGTCGGATGCTCGCAGATATTCTCGCGCCGCCAGAAACAACTCGCGCGTCAAATGCCGGTTGGGAGCGCTCTCAGGTTCGCGATCGATGCGCACAACTTGCTGTCGCGTGTTGTGCGACATGCCGGCAAGAATTCGAGTCTTCGTCACTGTTGTGTAAGTCTTGTCTTTCAGGACGCCGCTGATCGGGATGTGCTTGTGGCGGAAAAACTTCAGCAGCATTCGTCCCGGTTCGTCCTCGCCAATCGCTCCCACAGGAAGAACATTCACTCCCAGGTCGGCCAGATTGTTGACCGCATTCGCGCCTCCCCCAGGTTTCACGGTGCGTTCGCGATGCTTCAGAATGAGCACTGGAGCCTCGCGCGAAACGCGAGAGATTTCTCCGTACACAAATTCATCAGCGACCAAATCCCCGAGAACCGTAATGGTCACTTTCGGGAACCCTTCGATAATCTTCCGCAGTCGCTCGACTTCCTTGAGCTGCTTGGTCATCAGGTTCGCGCCGGTTTTTTGTAGGCCGCCATCTTGGGCATTTTCTCACGAGCGGTGACGCCGTCCTTCGATCACACGAAGCATGGTATCCACAACGTTAGCTGCGTCGGCGAGCTCCATCTTGACCGGCACGATCGCCAATGGTGCCAACGAGTCCATGAATCCACCCATGTTCACCGCATCTTTTTCCGTGGTGACAAAACCGCTCGCGCCGCTACGCTGTCGCAGTTCCAGCAAAT
>JBAUVJ010000278.1:0-11519 GCA_049583165.1 Candidatus Sulfotelmatobacter sp.
GACTTCATGAGCCACGCCAGCCGCCAGTAATCCGATAGACGAAAGCTTATCGGACTGGGAAAGCTGGGCCTCAAGCTCGACTCGCTCGGTGATGTCGTCCATGATGACCAGCCGGCCGATGACCTGGAATTTACGGGTCACCAGAGGGGCGACGGCCACATTCACGGTGCGAACTTCGCCGGCGGGCGTCTTTAGACGGAACTTGTACAGGTTATGAATGCCGGCGCTCTGCCGCATACGATCGAATTCTTCGGCGAACTCGGCCGGGAAGATGGCCTTCAACGGCTGGGTTAAGCTCTGCCAGCGCGGCAGCGCATACATCACTTCCATCTGCGCGTTCCAGCTGTCGATGCGATCTTCCATATCGAGCGCCATCACGCCCACGTTGATTGATTCGACGATGTTCTCGTTGAAATCCTTCAAGCGCTCGTACTCCGCCGCCTTCTGCTGCAACGAGGCATAGAGCTGGCCATTCTGGATGGCAATGCCGAGATAGCCGCCCAAAGTCTCCAGCAACTCCATGTCTTCGCTGGAGAGGAAGTCGCCTTGCGTGGTTTTGCCAAGCCCGAGAACCGCGACCGTTTTCTGTTGGGCGTGGCAAGGGATGTAGTAATTCAGGTCCAGACGCGCGATGGCTTGCTGTGCGCCTGGACTTTCACGAGGCACCTGGTGGGTGTTCTCGAAGAAGAGGTGACCGGCCGGTTCCGGGCGTGGCGCATTCAGGAATGAAAGATCCAGAGCCCCCGTCGCGGACAAGCCAAAAGACTTAGCCAGAACAAATCGCTCCGCATCTTCGCCCGCCAGAAAAATTGCCATGCGCTCGACGGCCAGCGTGCGCGACAATCGATCCATCAGGGAAGAGAGCATGGCATTCAGATTGGTCTCAGAGCTGAGTTCGCGCCCAAACTCGAGCAAGGTGCGCCGGTAGTCGTAACGGGTGCGATAGAAAAACTGGTCGATCCGGTCCTGAATCCATTTACGTACCGGATCGAACAGGAGCGCCGTGACCACAACCGCGAGAATCAAACCCATGGGGCCGCTACTGGGTTGGCGCCTAAGCACCAGTTCGGCGACCCCCGTTACCAGTCCAAAGTACATTCCCACCACAATCGCGGCGGCCAGAGTATAGGTCACCCCGCGTTTGAAGATGAGATCCACATCCATCAGTCGGTAGCGGAAGATGGCATAGCCGAAAGTCAGCGGCAGCAACGCCAGCGACAACGCGGAAACCTTCATTGTGACGCCCGGCAGCGTGCCCAGCAGGTAAGGGATTACGTAAAAGAGGGTGTAGGGAATGATCGCCAGAATGGTGCCACGGGTGACCCACTTTAACTGCTGCCGCAGAATCGTGGTGCTGGCGTGCCGGTAGCTGTACCACAACACGGTCGCGGAGACTAAAAAGAACAGCGACCCGTAGGACATTTCCATGCGGTCGAGGTTCCAGCGCAGCCGCTCACTGGCTTGCAGCCAGCGCATGGCGCCGAAGTGAATCGCCAGAAGGATCGCACTCGGAACATAGACCAAGGTGAGCAACCAGGGATGCTTGCGCACCGTCTGGCGTTTTTCCGGGAAGGTCAGAACAAAATGGAGAAACAAAGCCGGCTGCAATACTCCGGCGGTGATGTTGCCCCAGAAAATCGTCCAATCGAAATCGTTCAGCTTGCCCGTGTATTTGAAGGAGTAGGCGATGAACGAGACGAGGCAGAAAATGTAGAAGTGCGTAGACCCGGGAGCAGTCCAGCGGCGCAGTAGGACATAGAGACCGATCCCGAGATAGATTAGCGCAATCAGCCGCAGCCAATTGTTGAGTGAACGTTCCGCTGGAACCAGAATAACGCTGGAATCGAGGGGGACGGAGTGCCGGATCAGAGAGTAGGCCGCTTTGGACCAGACGCCGTTGCGGTAAAGTTGGCGCTCTAGGCCGGAAATATTCTGAATTTCCTCGCCATTGATAGAAACCAGTTGATCGCCGGGCTTGATTCCGCTCTTTGCCCCGGGTCCGTTGGGATCGACGCGATCCGCGGTGAGGCGTCCGCCGTGTTCGATCCACCAGACTCCGTCATCAGGGACAAAGGCCTTCAGCTCGGCATCGAAATTGAAACCGGCGAATACAACGGCGGCTACTGTCAGCAGGAACAGCAGGACGGCAACGAATCGGACTTGGCTTTCCCGGTTCATGGACTTCGGCGGCGACCCAGAACCCCTGAGGGCCTGGGCAGGTGTGGCAATCACGTCCCGCCGATCATCAATGAGCAACTTCGATGCCATGTTGCTTCCCGCCGCAGGAATGCTAAATCCAGCATCTACAGCACTTCCGGGATTATAAATGGATTTTCGAACAGCGATTACGGGTTTCTGGATGTTTATGTGGAATTCTGTATGTGGCTGCGAGGCCGGGAGTTACGGGTTCATGATGGCTGCCAACTGGAGGCTAGCTCGGGAAAAAAATTCTGGGACCAAAAAGGGCGAGCACACCGATCCCGCGCGGCTTTTCAACAGCCGCGTGGGCGATGAGCGTCGCGTTTATGCTTCCCTAGTCGGCAACTTCTACGAAGGCCAAGGCGCAGTGTGTGCTTGCGCTTGCCCCGGCGACAAGCTTACCCGGATCACGTTCATCAGTTCGTCATTGTCTGCCGGCTTCTGAAAAAATGCCGCCGCGCCAGCCTTTAGAGCGCGTTCCTCATTGCTCTGCGGATCGCGTGCACTGAGCACGATAACGGGGACGCTGGACAGCGCATCGATATTCTGGAGCCTGTCGAGAACGACAAAGCCGTCGCCGACGGGAAGACCCAAGTCCAGGATAATCAGAGCGGGACGTTCTTTCTGTGCCGAGGCGATTGCGGTATAGCCGTCGCTGGCGGTGGTAACTTCGTAGTTGCTGGCCCGCAAACGCAGGCGGAGGGCTCGCACAAGATCAGGATCATCATCGACTACCAGAATTTTTGGTTTGGACATTCTATTCTCCTCAATTGGTTGTTTTGGTTAAATTGCTGATTGACGCCTTTGCGCCGCTAGATTGCTTTCGCTCGATACTTTTCAGAACCATCTCGCTTACGCAGGTGGCCACGCTCTGAATCTGCTGTTCCAGACTTTCTCCCCGATTTTCCGAGGGAAGTTCGACTGGAGCAGCGGAAATAGTTAGCGTGCATTTGGCTGAGAGGTCGGGCACACGCTCCAGTTGCTCGCGAATACGCGCGGTCATCACTCCGGAGTGCTGTAAGTCGGTAGAAGCCACCGCAAAAAATGTCTCGGCCGCTCCTGAAGTCCCCATGGGTGGCAGCACCATATCTTTATCGAGATAAACGCAGCGGCGCAAGATTTCCAGGCACTGTTGCCAGGTTTCCTTCCAATTGCCCCGCGGCGGGCTGGTCAGCGGCGTGAGTTCGACGCGGACCAGTACAAAAGATGGTCGCAATCGATCCTGGTGCGTCACCACAGGGGCAAGCAGTTTTGCCAATGAGTAAGTCGGCAATGTAAAGGTGAAAGTGCTGCCTTGCCCGGGCTCACTGGAAACCCAGATGCGCCCCTGGTGCAGCCGTACGATTTCCCGGCAGATGAAAAGCCCCAAGCCCAATCCAGAGCGGTTGTTGTCGATGGAATCGGCGTCCTGGTAGAGACGATCAAAAATCAAGGCCTTGGCTTCCGGATTAATGCCCCGTCCGGTATCGCTGACTGCAATGTAGACCGAACCCGGATCGGCATCCACCATGCTGGCTTGCAGCATGACCGCGCCATCTGGGGGCGTGAACTTGATCGCATTGTCCACCAGATTGATAAGCACCTCGAGGACGCGATCGGGGTCGGCGAGCACGAGAGGCATCCTTTGATCGAGTCCGATTTCCAGTCCAACGTGTTTTTCATGCGCCGTCGGCCTGAGCATCGCAACCGCCTGTTGCATGAGTTCGCCCAGGGCGATGCAACGGGCTTCGATCCGCATCTTTCCACTCTCGGCGCGGGTAGCTTCGAGCAGGTCACGGATCATGGCGTGCAGCTGGTTCACGCTCTTCAGAATCGTCTTCAGGTGGTCGCCTTGATCGGGCGCAATGGGGCCGGCCAGCCCATCCAGAAGCAGAGAAACGTATTGGTGAATGCAGGTCAGGGGCGTGCGCAATTCATGGGAAACGTGAGAGAGGAACTGGTTCTTAAACTCCAGCTGTTGTTTTTGCGTGATTTCAAGGGCGCGCAGAAGAGCTTGCCTCTCTACCGCGTAATGGATAGCGCGCTCCAGATGCTTGCTCGAAATATTGCCCTTTACCAGGTAGTCCTGTACGCCCTGGTGTACCGCTTTCATCGCCAGGGCCTCATCATCCTGCCCGGAAAGTACCACTACGGGCACGTTGGGCGAGTGTTCCATGAGACGGCGAAAGGTTTCCGCGCCGTGGCTGTCGGGCAAGTTCAGGTCCAGCAGCACTACGGAAGGAGTTTCGGCGGTGAGCGAAGCAAGGCCATCCGCGAGCCGGTTGACGCAATTCACTTTCACCTGAGACTGGCCTTCGATAAGGCGCAGGCGGACCAGGTCCGCATCTCCCGGGTTATCCTCAATTAGCAACACGTTCGTGGTTTGGTGATTCATTATTTGTTTTCTTCTCCTCGTGGTGGCAAGCGCACCGAGCCGAACCAGAATTCTTCAATCGACCGCATCATGGAAAAAAACTCGTTCAGATTTCCCGGTTTGCTGACGTAGCAATTCGCTCCCAGCTCGTAGCTGCGCGCAATGTCTTTATTCAGCTGGGAGGTGCTGAAGATCACGACGGGGATACGGCGCAAATCTGGATTCGCCTTCATCGCGCGCGATTCCGATTCCGTTGTCGCTTACGCGGAACAGCCAGCGTTGATCTTCTTTCTCCGCGCGCATGGAAATCACCGGCGGCTCTGCGCCCTTGAACTTGATGGCATTGCCGATGAGATTCTGAAAAAGCTGCGCGATCTGAGTCCGATCGGCCCACACCGCGGGAAGCGAAGGGCAGTTGATCGTGGCTTTACTCTCTTCAATGGTGGGAGACAGTGTCTGCAAAACCTCTTGCATCACGGCATTGCAATCGATGCTGCCGCAAGCGCCTCCGCCGCGGCCAACCCGCGAAAAGGCCAGCAGGTCCTGGATAAGAACCTGCATGCGGAGAGCGCCTTCGCTGGCATAGCCGATGAATTTGTCGGCAGTTTCGTCCAGCTTGCCGCGATACCGCTCCGACAAAAGCTGAGTGTAGGCCGCGACCATGCGCAGCGGTTCCTGCAAGTCGTGGGACGCGACGTAGGCGAACTGCTCGAGGTCGGCATTGGACCGGGCCAGTTCTGCCGCCTGCCGGGCCAAATCTTCTTCCGCGCGCCGACGCAGTTGCCGCGATTCTTTTTCCTGCAACGCCCGCCGAATTGCCTCCGGCAGCCGCGCCAGGCCATCTTTTAGAACGTAGTCAGTGGCTCCCCGCTTGATGCAGTCCACTGCGGTTACGTCGCCGAGTGCGCCCGATACTAGAATGAGCGGGATATCGAGCCCTTCACGGCGCAGCACCTCGAGCGCCGCCATTCCCGTCCAGTTCGGCAAGTTGAAATCCGCCAGCACAACCTCAGGAGAGTGCGTATGAATCGCTTGCTTGAATGCAACTTCGTTTTGCACCACCAGCGCACTGACCTCGAAAGTGTCGCGACGCAACGCCCGTAGAACCAACTCGGCGTCGAGTTGATTGTCTTCCAGGAGCAGAACCTGCAACTTGGTTTTCGGTGCGACTGCTACTTGCTCGACGAGTTTGGTTCCGGCGCTGCTCATTCCGATTGCCCGACCGGGGTACCGTTGACTACGGGAGGCCGGTTGGTGACCAGCCAGTACAGCCCCAATTGCTTCACCACTGTCCGGAACTCGGTGAAGTCAACCGGTTTCTGGACGTAGCTATTGACACCCAGGTCGTAGCCGCTCACCATATCCCGCTCTTCCCGCGAAGAAGTCATGAGAACCACAGGGATGGTCCTGGTGCGCGCGTCGCCCTTGATCCGTCGGAGGACCTGCATCCCATCCACTTTGGGCATCTTGAGATCGAGCAGGACCAATTTCGGAGGACGATCAAAAGACCGGTCGGCATGAGGTCCGGTACAGAACAGGAAATCCAACGCTTCTTCCCCATCGTGGGCGACAAAAACGTGGTTGGCCAGATTTTCCGCGCGCAAGGCGTGCAGCGTAAGATCCACGTCATCTTGACTATCATCGGCCAAAAGAATGTCGACTTCATTGCTGTTCATAGCTGAGCTCCTGCGGTGACAGACTTGTTTTCAACTTCGCTTACCTCGAATCCGTTTGGTTTCGCCTCCTGGGTCGACACGGCGGCTCCGAGCGTGAAATGAAAAGTCGCGCCCTTATCCAGCTCCGCCTCCGCCCAGATTCGGCCCCCATGTTTTTGAACGATGCGCTGCACCGTTGCCAGCCAATGCCCGTGCCTTCGAAGTCTTCCGCCCGGTGCAGGCGCTGGAAGACGCCGAACAGCTTGTCTTTGTACTTCATGTTGAAGCCCACGCCGTTGTCGCAGATCGCGATGACCGTCTGGCCGTTTTCCTGCCGCTGACTGATCTCGATGACGGCCCGCTCCCGAGTCCTGGTGAACTTGAGTGCATTGGCCAGCAGGTTTTGAAAAACCTGTTTGATCAGGATGGGATCGCATTGCACGGATGCGAGTTCCGCAATCTTCCAACTCACGGCCCGGCCTTCGATTTCCGGCTGTAGCAAGGAGACGACCTCCTCGATGACCGAATTGAGGTTGGTATGTTGAAGGCGGATGGCATGGCGGCCAACGCGCGCCAGGTTCAGAAGCTCATCGACCAGCAGCCCCATGCGTTGAACGCCATCTTCGATGCGTCGCAGGTGACTCTGTGCCTCCGGGGGCATTCCAGGACCAAAATCTTCGGATAAGATTTTGGAAAAGCCACCGATGTGCCGGAGTGGCGCGCGCAGATCGTGGGATACGGAATAGGTAAAGGCTTCCAACTCATGGTTGGCGGCTTCCAACTGCGCGGTACGCTCGACCACGCGCTGTTCGAGTTCCTCATTGAGGGCACGAATTTTCTTCTCGTCCAGGATGCGCTGAGTGATGTCCCGAAACGCCGCCACGCCGCCGTGCGCTTTTCCACTTTTGTCTCTCAGCGGGCTGGCGCTGAGTTCGATCCAAACTCCGTACTCGAGTTCGGGGTTCCGCACGAACTGTATGGCTCTGCTGGCTGCGCCCCCAATGGCGAGCGCCAGGGGGTTTTTGTCAGGCGGAAACGGAGTAACCGTATCGGCCAGAAATACGCCGTAGTGCTGCGACCATTCTTCCGGCGGAAGGTTCGCTGCTCCCAGTCCAACAATCTCGGTGGCGGCCGGGTTCCAGAGCACGAATTTGCCCCCGGCGTCGGCCACGACCAGGCCCTCGGTCATACTGTCCAGCACGGACTGGAGCAGCAACGTCTGTGTTTCAAGGGCTTGGCGCGAGCGTGCTAGTTCCTCCGCCTGGCGGGACAACTCTACCGCCTGCCCAGTGAGCGTCTCTTCTGCCTGCTTGCGCGCAGTGATGTCGGTGTTCGATTCCAGGATGCGCAGCGGGCGGCCCGCACTATCGCGATGCAGAACCCATACGCTGGCGACGGTGACATGGCTGCCGTCCTGCTTGCGGTGCGTCAGTTCGCCTTCCCAGATCTCTTCGCGATTGAGCTTTTCCCGGATGTGCTCGATCGGTTCGGGAAATTGGGTTTTCAACAGATCGTGAGAAACGCGCCCCACTGCTTCTTCACTGCTATAGCCGTAAAGCTTTTCGGAACCCAGGCTCCAGAGGACGATCCTGCCCGTCAGGTCGCGTATCATTACCTGGCCGAGATCAAGGACTCTGGCCTGTTCAAGCAGAGCTTCTTCGGTTCGCTTATGCTCCGTAATATCGCGCGCAATTTTTGAAACGCCAATAGTTACCCCGGAGGCGTCTTTGATGGGAGAGATGGTCGCGGAAATATCGATAGCTTTGCCGTCTTTGCGGATACGAACAGTTTCAAAATGTTTAACGCTTTCGCCGCGGCTGATGCGCTGTAGGATATCGGCCTCCTCCTGGACGCGATCTGGCGGAAATAGGGTAAGCATGGTTTTGCCCACAATTTCGGAGGAGGAATAGCCGAACACTTTTTCCGCGCCGCGATTCCACGCGGTAATTATGCCGTCGAGAGTCTTGCTGATAATGGCGTCGTCGGAAGACTCCACCACGGCCGCCAGCCATCCACGGGCTTCCTCCATTTTCTTGCGCTCGGTAATGTCGGCGCGGATTGCCTGTACTGGCGGGGCTTTCCGTTGGCTTCGAGAAATGGAACGATGGTTGTATCCACCCAATACATGGATCCATCTTTGGCACGGTTGCAGATTTCGTTCCGCCAGACGTTCCCGTTGGCAATGGCGTGGTACATCTGCTGGAAAAATTCTTTCGGGTGATGGCCGGAGTTGAGGATGCGATGGTTCCGTCCCAGTAGTTCGTCCCGCGAGTATTTGCTGATGGCGCAGAACTTGTCGTTTACGTAGGTGATGGTTCCCTGGACGTCGGTGGTGGCGACAATCGCGTGTTGGTCGAGGGCAAATTTCTGGTCCGCCAGATCTTTGAGCGCCCGTTCACTTGCGGCCAGACTGCTCTTTAGGGCATCGCTAGCATGCTTGCGCTCGGCGATTTCCGACTCGAGCGCCGCGGTGCGTTGCTCGACCCGTTCTTCCAACTCGGCGTTCAAGGTACTCAGTTGTGCTCGCGCCCTTGAACTGATACCGATCTCACGATTCACTGCGAACCACGCGAGTCCCCACAAGCTCGCGCCGAGAGAAGCCCCGATGATGGCGATGATCCTGGTCAGCTTCTGCCCCGCCTGGACCCTTTGGATGCGCTGGCCCAGCAACCGCAGTTCCTCGGAATACATGTCTCGCGTGGTTGCGCGCACCACATCCATCTGCCTTTCGGCCTCTATAGCGTCCCCGCTGCCAGGATAGGCTTGCAGCCTTCGGCGTTTGGCGATGACACTGTCGGCGAAGTCGAGTGCAGCGCGCACCTGCGGTTCGAGCGCACCCAGATGCCCCTGCTGGATGAGATTGTCCGCCGTCAAATGGCGCACCACAGCTTCGTCCCCGTAGACGGCATCCCGCGAGGTCTGATAGTGCGCCAACAGCAGTTCGTCGCCGGTCAGGCTGAATGCCCGCGCGCTCGTTTCCACTTCGATCAAATGTCTGGTTGCGCGCTGGATCGTTTCCATCACCTCGTGGGTGTGGGATACCCAGTAGGCATCTTGCTCCGCGCGCCGCGAGGCCCGCCAGGACCAAAGGCCAATGGAGAGCGTCAGAGCTACGGCAACCACAAAACCCCTGGTAACCCTGCGTCGCATTGGGGCTTCAATCGGCGCATCGAACCGCTTACGCTCGGCAATTTGTTTTTCCAACCTGCGATTCGCATCCTGCAATTCGAACAAGCCGGGCAACGACATGACCCTCGGTACCAGCGGCACGAGCATCGCCGCGGTGATAACGGAAACGGTTGCCGTGGCTGCCTTAATCACACCTGCCAGCATGTAGTTGCCATGCCAGACGTTCCAGATTTCCATCAGGTGGGTCGTGCCGCACGCCAGGATGAAGGTGCCAAACATCCAGAACAGCCCGTGGAAGGGGAGATCCCGATTCTTGCGAATGAAATAGATCAGAATTACTGGAATGGCGTAGTAGGAGACCGTGATCAAGCCATCTGATATGACATGCAGCCAGACGATTTGCGGGTTCCACATATAGCAGTAACCGTGGGGCATGAAATCCGCGGATCGCGCAGCCGATCCTCCGAGGAACCTAGCCGTAAACCAGAGCGTGGCGATGGCTACAGGAGTAGCGATCCCTGCTTTAATCAAGCGAGATGCCGTAAGACTGCTCACGAGCCGATGACGCCTCCGGCGTTGCTTTCCTGAGAGGGGGATGGAACGAGCGGCTGCACTACCGCGTTGCGACGCAGCATCGTTCAACTAAGCTATCGGCAGACCGGAAGTAACCTTTACGGTTGCGGGCATCTTCAAAGAGACACAGAGTACACGGAGGGTCTATGACCTTCGAGTGGGGGTTGGAGAGTACGCGTCAGAGCGAAGGCCACTTAACGCAGGATGAGAATTTCTTGACATTAGGTTCTTCTGATGAGCTTCCTCGAACTGGAGAGGCAGCCTTCGCCTTTAGCCAGCCTTGCGCTTTTTCTCCGCGGTTTCCGGAGGGAGATCGTCTTCGTCGTCCCAGTCGAATGAGAGCGCCCGAGCGGTGGTTTCGATAGGTTCAAGCTCGGGAATGTCTTCGGCCACAGATGCGCCCAGCTCGGCGAACTTGCGCGCCGAAACCAGCACCCGGCTTTCGAGCGATCCGACGGCTTTGTTATAGGACTCGACAGCCCGATCGAGTCCGGTGCCGACCGAAGAAATGTGCCCGGCGAGCATGCGCAGGCGATCGTGTAATTCCTTGCCCAAGTTGCTGATCTGCTGCGCATTGCGCGCCAGTTTTTCCTGATTCCATCCATAGTTGATAGCTTTCAGCAGCGCAATCAGCGTGGTGGGCGATGCTGGAATCACGCGTTGCAGCACGCCCTGCTCGATCAAGCTTGGATCTTGCTCCAGCGCGGCGCTAAAGAATGTTTCCCCGGGAAGAAACATCACTACGAACTCCGGCGTGGAGTCGAACTGCTCCCAATAATTCTTGCCGCTGAGGGTTTTCATGTGATCGCGAACTTGTCGCGAATGGTTGGCGAGGCACGCGCGCCGGGCATCTTCGTCGGTGGTTTCGAACGCGTCGAGGAAGGCTTGCAGCGGCGTCTTCGCATCCACGACAACATGTTTTCCGCCTGGGAGCTTTACTACCAGGTCGGGGCGCAGCCTTCCGGTCTCGGTGGTGACGGTTTCCTGCTCGGTGAAATCGCAATAGGAAAGCATGCCGGCGATCTCGACCACGCGGCGCAGCTGAATTTCTCCCCAGCGTCCGCGCACATTGGGCGTGCGCAGCGCCCGCACCAGATTGCCGGTCTCCGACTGCAATTCTTTTTGGGTTGAGATGAGGGATTGCACCTGGGCACGCAACTCGCCGTAAGCGTCACCCCGCGCAATTTCCATCTGCTGGATCTGGGCGTCCACTTTATTCAGCGAATCGCGCACCGGCGCAACCACGTCGGCGACCGCTTTCTGGCGGGCCTCAAGGTCCCCCTTGGCCTGACTTTGGAAGCGCTTTAAAGTTTCTTCCGCGATTACCAGGAACGACGAGTTGTTGCTCTTCAACGCCTCAGAAGCCATCGCTTTGAAGGCGTTGCGCAAATCTTCGCTGGCGCGAGTGACCAATTCGATCTTTTCGTTGTTGTTCTTTCGTTCAGCTTCCAGAGCGGATTCTAATCTGGCTTTGCCCGCCACCAATCCGGTGTGATCCTGCTGAAGCCGCGCCAGATCAGCCTTTCCGGCCGCTAATTCCTTTTCCATCAAGGACAAACGCGCGCTTAGCGCGGCAGTGCGCGAGCGCAGCACGAGCCATGCAATCACGC
>JBAUVJ010000279.1:0-17766 GCA_049583165.1 Candidatus Sulfotelmatobacter sp.
GCCTGGTAGAGCACTCGCTTGGGGTGCGAGGGGTCGGCAGTTCAAATCTGCCCGTCCCGACCAATTTCTGATCATAGTTACGCTCAACCATCAATGAGTGTAAACGCCTGTTTTCAGGAGCCGTTGCATATCGGGCGTAGACTGGAGTCGGTGCAACTATGACTATGCAGCACAAAGTCATGCTGGCTGCGGTCTCCATTGGCCCGCCCCTTGTTCTGTGGGCTGTCCTCTACTTGGTTGCTCGTTATTCCACAATCAATATGCGAAGTCTTCGGCCTTGGATCAGAGTCTTACGCCGACTCACATCGTGGACGACTCTAGTGTTGTTTCTCCTCATAGCCGCGGGCTTCCCTTTGCTTTACGCGGAGATGTCGCTTGGTTTATCGAGCGTTGTGATCTTAATTGATTGCTGGGCATTCGACCGGCTCACTCCAGTCAGTTGACGTAACATCGCCATTACACTCATTGACCACACCATAAGCGTCGAGACGTGGTTACCTCAACTGCATGCTTGCCGCACTGTAAAATATCTTTACTTACTTCTTCGAATTCTCCGTGCTCAAAATAAACCCCGCCACATTGTCATGAAGCTCTTTCAATGAAGCTTCATGCGCGTAGACCATATGCCCGGACTGATAGAACTTGAACTCGATATTCTTCTGTAACGTGGCGGGAATCTGTAAATGCTGCATTTCGAAGATGCCTTCGAAGAATGGCGTTGCCAGATCGAAATAGCCCGCGTTTAAGAGCACTTTCAGGTCAGGGTTATATTTCATGGCGCTGGCCAGGTCGATCATCACATTGGCGGCCTGAGGAATCTGTACGGGAGCGCCCGGGGGCTGGTGCAACATATTCCAACTTTTATCGACGTCGATTTCCGGCTTGTATTCCCGGTTCTCGGTGAATTTCAAATCCTTGCGCACATAGTCGTTGAATGCCGAGACGTAGGCTGAGCCGATTGCCGCCGACTGCGGATCGTACTCCGCCTCCTTGCTCAGGGGATCGAGCGTCGGCCCGGAGAAGCGCGTGTCGAGCCGGCCGGTAGTTATGTCGCTGTCGCCCTTCAGATTTTTTTCGAACTCTCCAACGTTAATGCGCATGTCCGCCTTCTCGATGTAATCCGCGGGCAGCCCGGTATATTCATGCAGCTTGGCGACAATCGACTTCCGCTGCTCCGGCGCCAGCGTGGCTCCGGCCCCGAGCGCCATTGCGTAATCCGTCATCGCGAAATGCTCAACCTCCGCCAGCAGCGGCGCCAAATCCTTCGGTGAATCCGGCAGCTTGTGGTGATACCAGGCCGATGCGGTATAAGTTGGCAGCGCGAGCTGGTAGGGCAAATCGATGCCGGGATTGAACTGCGGGCTATCGGCGTTATTGTCGAAGTTCAATATTTGCGAGAGCAGAATCACGCCGTTGAAATCGACAAGCTTCACCGTTTCGAGTTCATTCACCAGCACCGCGGATCGCGTGGTGCCGTAGCTCTCGCCAAATAAATATTTTGGCGAATTCCAGCGTCCGTACTTCGTCAGAAACTGAATAATGAAATCGGCAAAGGCGTCGGCGTCGGCATCGACGCCGTAGAATGCCTTCTCGCGGTCTTTGCCGCCAAGGCGGCTGAAGCCGGTTCCCGGCGCATCCACGAAAACCAGGTCGCTGGCATCGAGCAGGCTGAAGTCGTTGTTGACAATAGGATAGGGTGCGGCCGGAGTATGGGAATTGTCAGCTGTCACAACGCGCCGGGGTCCAAAGGCCCCCATGTGCAGCCAGACGGTCGAGGAACCCGGACCGCCGTTATATAGAAAGGTGACCGGTCGCTGCGAGTTCGGTTCGCCGGACTTGATGTAGGCGACATAGAACATGCTGGCCTCTGCCGGCTGATTTTTGTCATCCTTGTCGGCGTTCTGGGGCACATCATCCCAACCTTTGGGATGGACGACGAGAGTGCCGGCATACGCGTCATAGGCAACGGCCTTTCCACCAATCGTGACCGAGCCTTTGCTCGTCTCCTGCTCCGGCTTGAACTCGTCAGGCTTCGCAGCGTTCTGCTTGCTCGTATCGCCTTTATCTTTATCCTTATCCTTGTCGTCCTTCGATTGGGCACAAAGCGGCATGGTAAGTAGTCCAGCTCCCAGAACACTGAGGGCGAGCATTCCAAAAATCAGCTTTCGCATCGAGACTTTCTCCGTAGACGGCAGGTCTTGGACTCCGTATTTTCCAATTTTCAGGCGGAGCGAAGACTATACCGGATACGCGTTGAATGCAACTTTCGTCGTTTTGAGCTGCCTCGTCTGCACTTCTTACTCCCCCTGAACCAAGAAAAGCACTTCTGACCTGCGGCGTCGCTCCCTGACAATCGTGAAAAGCTCCACTCGCGTCACGCTCGTCGGCGCGCTGCTCGTAGAAGATCTTTCGAGGCCACACGGGCGAGGCCACACGGGAAGTAGTAAGGATTTGGGAGAACAATTATGTCCGGACAAGTCATTTTGTATTTCGAGGATCAGGCGGATGCGCTGCGCTTCGCATTGGCCGCTGGATCGGTGATGGCGGGGGACGGAGCCACCGCTACTGACGATCTGGTCACCGAAACCGCACGCGTCAGCCGCATCCGTCTCGACGCGGCCAACGCCGGCAAGCTGAAGAAAACCGTAATCGCGTGAATGGATGAGGTAGAGAAGTAGAAAATGACTGCGGCTATCCCGTGCGCCGCACCGAGAGCAGGTGCAGGATCTCCCGCAGCCCCTGGCGGATATGCTGAATTTCCGCGGGTGACTGGGCAGGGAATGGAATGGCCGCTTGCCCCTTCTCGGTTTTTGTTTCGGAACGCAACTGCTGGCGGGCCCCCACAATCGTAAAACCCCGTTCGTATAGCAACTGCTTGATGTGCAGGATGCTCTCCACGTCCCGCCTCCGGTACATGCGCTGCCCAGTGCTGCTTTTCACCGGCTTAAGTTGCGGGAACTCGCTCTCCCAGAAGCGCAGCACATAAGCGGGGAGCCGGCACAGAGTGGCGACTTCGCCGATGCGGAAATACAACTTATCTGGAATGAATATTTCGTCGGACTTATTTTTGCTTGCGTTCTTGCCCGCGCTTTTTTTTCTCGGACTCATGCTCGCATCGGCGGTTCTGGCCCCGCGCCGTCCCCGTATTGTGACACAGGCGGGGGATCGATACGAAGAATTTCGACACGGTAGGTCGTTGCTGCTGTTGGGACTTCAGGCCCGAAACGGAAATGCCTCTCAGAAGGTGCTTCTTCTGAGAGGCTAGTTAGAATTCTGGCCCAGCGAAGTATCGTCTCGCAGACGGTTGGTTAGTGTTTCTTCTTTTTTGCCTTCTTCTTGGTTGCCATGAAGGTTCCTCCGTGAACGATTTTCCCTTGCGACTTCGGGTCCCGAATGCCCAATCGCTACCCAACTTGTAGTACTGGTAGCTTCCTTAACACAAGATATTGAGGGAGTATGAACGTAGTGTCAATACATTTTTTCATTTTGCGCAAGAAATCTTAGGGCGTTGGTAGTTTTGTGCCATGCATCGGCGCATCCTCTTCCAGGCCGATGCCATTCGTTCCGGCTGGCACCGCATTCGCGCTTCCGGTAAACTGCGCCACATGCGGCGCGATCCCATCGAGTTGGAAATCTTCAAAAACCTTTACCACTCGATTGCCGAAGAGATGGGTGCGGCACTGCGGCGCACCGCGTTTTCTCCCAACATCAAAGAGCGCCGTGACTACTCGTGCGCGATTTTCGATGGCGCTGGGGAAGTGATCGCCATGGGCGACCACATGCCCGTGCATCTGGGCTCAATGCCGAGGTCGGTAAAAGCCGCGATCGAGGCCGGAGAGATGGCTCCCGGCGACGTGGTGATGCTGAACGATCCCTTCCGCGGTGGTACGCACCTTCCGGATATCACCCTGGTGGCGCCGGTTTACGTGAGCCATGGCGGTGCGCTGAAAAGAGCACGCCGGGGTTCTTTGCCGCGAAAAGCCGCAGGCCGTCCGGATTTTTACCTGGCATCGCGCGCTCACCACGCCGATGTCGGCGGAACCTATGCCGGATCGATGGGGCCATGCCGCGAGATTTATCAGGAAGGACTGCGCATTCCTCCGGTGAAAATCATGCGGGCGGGAGTGATGGAGCGCGATGTGCTCGCGCTGCTTCTCAACAATGTCCGCACGCCCGAGGAACGCGAAGGCGACCTGGGCGCGCAGATTGCGGCTTGCCACACCGGGGCCGAGCGCCTGCGCGAGATATGTCTGCGTTACGGAGTGAGCCGGGCGAAGCTGGCCGCGGAGGGACTGCTGGAGTATTCCGAAGAACTGATGCGGGCTTTTTTGCGTGGCGTACCTGCCGGGGAATATAAGGCGGAGGATTTCCTGGATGGAGATGGAATTAGCGAGCGACCGGTGAGGATTGCGGTGACGATTCGGATCGGTGGACATGAAATAAACCGGGTGTCCGACCCGGCCAGTGCGGGTCGAAGACCCGTGCCCGCACAACCTCTGGTCACCGTGGATTTCACCGGCAGCGATCCGCAGGTGGAAGGCAGTGTTAACGCGGTTGAAGCCATTACTTATTCTGCGTGTTTCTATGTATTCCGTTGTCTATTGGCGGATGACGTTCCCGCCACGGCGGGATTGATGCGCCCCATCCAGGTCATCGCTCCGGAAGGAACAATTGTGAACGCGCGCCCGCCGGCGGCGGTGGCCGGCGGAAACGTTGAAACGTCGCAACGGATCGTTGACGTACTTCTGCGCGCGCTTTCCCAGGCCATTCCCGACCGGATTCCGGCGGCGGCCTCGGGAACAATGAATAACCTTACGATCGGCGGCATCGATCCAGCGTCCGGCAATCCCTTCACTTACTATGAAACCATTGCGGGCGGAATGGGCGCCCGGCCTGCCAAGCCCGGAATTTCCGGCGTGCATACCCACATGACGAATTCGCTGAACACGCCCGCCGAAGCCCTGGAATATAGCTATCCCTTGCGAGTGCGGCGATATTCGCTTCGGCCAGAGAGCGGCGGCGCGGGGAAGCAGCCAGGCGGCAATGGCATCGTCCGCGAGATTGAGGTGCTGACCGATTGCGAAGTAACTTTGCTCTCCGAGCGCCGGACACGAGCGCCGTGGGGATTGCACGGAGGCGCCCACGGTACTCCCGGCAAGACGACCGTGATTCGCAATAACGGTTCGGTGGAAATAATGCCGGGAAAGTTCAGTACGCGGCTGCAATCTGGCGAACGCATCAGAATTGAATCGCCCGGCGGCGGTGGATGGGGGCGAGTCGGGAGCGACTGATTTGTCATCCAAGGAACGTTTATGAATGATCTCGCTACTCACTACCTTGACGAAGTACGCCGTCAGATGCGCGGTCAAAAACGCATGGCCGACGGGGCGATCGCGCAACTGAAAGACGAAGAGCTATTTGTAGCCATAGACGCGGAATCGAATTCCGTCGCCATCCTCATCAAGCACCTGGCCGGCAACATGCGCTCGCGCTTTACCGATTTTCTTACGACCGATGGCGAGAAGCCTGACCGTTTTCGCGATCGCGAATTTGAGTTGAATGCCGCGACCTCGCGAGCCGAGGTAATGCGCTGGTGGGAGGAAGGCTGGGCGCAAGTATTTTCCGCGCTCGCTTCGCTCAAGCCAGAAGATGTCATGCGTACAGTAAGCATCCGTGGCGAGCCTCACTCTGTGTTGCAGGCTATCAATCGCCAGGTCGCGCACTACGCCGGGCATATCGCGCAAATCATTTTTCTGGCGAAGCACCTGCGGTCGAGCGAGTGGAAAACGCTGAGCATTCCCCGCGGCAAGTCGGAGGAGTATAAGATAGCCCCACAGAAGTCTGACAAGGGCTTGCCGCGGCGATCGTGAATCACGGCCAAGCCGCCCTATCGAGACGCGCACCAGAATGCCACGGTGCTAAAATCACGTGTTTTGTGTCTGAGCCTGAAATCATAAGGTAGTCATTCATGCCATCTAGAATGCAGGCGGTGGTCAAGTCGGAGGCCGCGCCCGGCGCGGTGATTCGCGAAGTAGAAGTTCCCTCCTACGGACGCACCGATGTGCTGGTCAAGGTGAAGATGGCCTCCATTTGTGGTACTGACCTGCACATTTACAACTGGGATCGTTGGGCCCAGGGCCGCATTCATCCGCCGCTGATTCCGGGGCACGAATTTTGCGGTGAGGTGGCCGCGTTCGGAGCTGAAGTAACCAGCGTCAAGGAAGGCGATTTCGTCTCCGCCGAGATGCACGTGGCCTGCGGAAAATGTCTCCAGTGCCGCACCGGCGAGGCCCACATCTGCCAGAACGTGAAGATCATCGGCGTAGATGCCAACGGCGCGTTCGCCGAGTATGTAGTCATTCCGGAGTCGAACATCTGGAAGCTCGATCCGGCCATTCCAGAAGAATACGCTTCCATTCTCGATCCCTTGGGCAATGCCGTGCATACCGTGCTGGCGGGCGAGATCGCCGCAAAAACCCTAGCCATCACGGGTTGCGGGCCTATCGGACTCTTTGCGATTGCGGTAGCGCGCGCCGTGGGAGCCACCAGCGTATTTGCCATCGAGGTGAATGAGCACCGGCGCAAGATTGCGCGCGAGATGAAGGCCGATTATGCGCTCGATCCGTCGAAAGAAAATATTCGCGCGGTCGTGATGGAGAAAACCGGCGGACTCGGCGTCGATGTGGTGCTTGAGATGGCGGGCCATCCGGATTCGATTCGAACCGCCTTCGACATCGTCAGGCGCGGCGGCAGAATTTCCCTCCTCGGCTTGACCTCAAAACCCATCTCGCTGAATTTTTCCGAAGATATTATTTTCAAAGGCATCACCGTGCAGGGCATCAATGGACGCCGTATGTACCAGACCTGGTATCAGATGACGGCGCTGCTGAAGGCCGGCAAACTCGATTTGCATCCCGTGATCACCGACCGCATCCCCATGAATGACTTCTCCAAAGCCATGGAACGGTTGAAGACCGGCGAGGCCAGTAAAATATTGGTATACCCGAACGGCGTGCGATGACCGCGCGAAATAGAAATTGTGGATAGTGGTGAACTGTGAGCCTCGACGCATTCGTACGTTGCACTTGCATACGCGACGGCAAGGCCAAGCCGCATCCGTTTCCTGATCGCCTCACATTCGATAAGTCCGGAGAGCCAATCTTGGCGGGCGATCCAACCGAGGAAGAATGGGACGCTCACGACCAGTGGCTAGGCGATTCGTGCGAGCACCAGGGATATCTTCTCTCACTGTTTCTGGGCAACATCACGCGCGTGAAAAACTTGCGCGGCTTTCTGCGCGGATTGCAGGGAACTCCGGGGCCGCGATTCCCTATTCTGCTGGAAAAAGTTCTTTATGATGGCACTCACACCGGCGATTGGATCTCCAGTAAAATCGCGGCAAAGCTATTGAAGGAAGTCGATACCGTGCTCCACTCCAGCGATATTCTGGCCGATTCGGAAAAAGAATTCTTCACCAACATGAAGCTTCTGTGCGAGGCCAGCATCTCCACGGGAAACCCGGTCATGTTCTGAGCATCGCTTGCGTTCTACGCATGGAGAAAATTGAGGAAATCAGAGTTGAGGCAACAATGACCACCGCAAGCCGAACCAACCCGCTTTCTTATCTCACCGACCAACTCAATGAACTCAAGGCCAAGGGCACGCACTTCAAGCTGCGCGTGCTCGAGGACGAGCAGGCGCCGGTCTGCACGTTCGATGGCAAGAGGGTCATCAATCTGGCGTCGAACAATTATCTGGGACTGACCACTCATCCCAAGCTGCGCGAGGCCGCGCTGGAAGCCACGCGCAAGTATGGCGTGGGCTCGGGTGCGGTGCGCACCATCGCCGGCACCATGAAGGTCCACATGGAGCTTGAAGAAAAGATCGCCCGCTTCAAAAGTGTAGAAGCGTGCGTAGTTTTCCAGTCAGGCTTCGCGGCCAATGCGGGAACGGTTTCAGCAGTGCTGGGCAAAGACGATTTCATCATCTCCGACGCGCTCAACCACGCCTCCATCATCGACGGGGCGCGCTTGTCGAAAGCAAAAATTCTGGTCTTCCGCCACAAAGATGTTGCTCACGCGGAGGAGCAACTCGCCAGCGTCAAAGACGAGCCTGGCAAGAAGCTGCTGATCAGCGATGGCGTCTTCTCCATGGATGGCGACATCGGCCCGCTGCCCGGACTGTGCGATGCTGCGGAAAAATACGGCGCCATCATGATGGTCGACGACGCACACGCCTCCGGCGTGCTCGGCCGCAACGGCCGGGGCACCATCGATCATTTCAAGGTGCATGGCCGCGTCGATATCCAGGTCGGAACTCTGTCGAAGGCCATCGGCGCGCTGGGCGGCTACGTCTGCGGTTCGCGCGATCTGATTGATTTTCTCTATCACCGCGCCCGCCCGTTCCTATTTTCCACCTCGCATCCACCGTCGGTGGCGGCAACCTGCATTGCCGCCTTCGACGTTCTGGAAAACGAACCCGAGCGCATGGAAAAACTCTGGGAGAACACGCGCTTCTGGAAAAAAGAACTTGGTCTGCTCGGCTTCGATATCGGTGGCCGCGCCACTCCCGCCAGTGAGACTCCCATCACACCCATCATCATCGGCGACGGCAAGCTCACCATGGACTTCTCCCGCGAGCTCTTCAAAGAAGGCGTCCTCGGCACCGGCATCGCCTTTCCCACCGTCCCCGAAGGCAAAGCCCGCATCCGCACGATTATGACCGCGACGCATACGAAGGAAGAGTTGCAGCAGGCGTTGGAAGTGCTGGGGAGAGTGGGGAAGAAGATGAGGATTTTGGGGTGAAAAAATAAAACCGGGGACGGTTGGCCGTCCCCGGGGTGACTTGTCGTAATGCTCCGAAGCGTTATTGGGGTTGCGCCTGAGCTTCCGTTTGGGTTTGTTCGTCGAGTTCCACGTTATCGCCGGCATAAACGTCTTCCATGGCGAAGACGATCATTCCGGTCGAGGTGGTCGGGGTGGTGCCGATCACCACGATCTCTCCGACCGCCCGCCGCGGCAGGTCGCGGACGTGAATGATCGGACCGTTTGACTTAGTCAAAAAATTCGGATCGACCGAGGGCTGCTTCATCTGCGTGTCTTCGCTGATTGCAGCTTTGAAGGAAAGCGAATCGACGGGATCGTGCAGGTCGGCTTCGTAACTTCTAACCGCGCGGAAGTAGTCGCCCACCTTCACGCCCTGGTTCGCACCGACGTTCATGTAAACTTTCTGGCCGGTACCCATGGTCGAATCAAAATCTTTTCCCAATACGATACGGCCGGAAACTTTGCTGCCGGTGGGCAGGAAGCGGTCGAAACGCAATGGCGGGTGAAAGTTCACCATGGTTTTTTCCGCGAAAGGAATGGCAGTGTCTCCCGGATTGATCGGGTCACAAGCGTATTCAACTTGCCCGATCGCAGTCTTGCTGCGGGTGTCGATGATGCGGACGCGTCCGATGTCGGCATATGGCTGCCCCGTAGCTTTCATCAACTTGTGCTGGCCGGGGTACATTTCATATTCGTCGATATCACGCAAAGCGCGGATGACCTCATACTGGGCACCGAGGGTGTAGCCCGTGCCTTGCAGGAAGACGATGTCGTTCTTGACGAACTTTGTCGAGGTAGGAGTTTCCAGACCTCCGGCAATGAAATTGGCATCGGGCAGAGTCTGCCGGTTGACGAAACCTGCGCAATAAACATCCGCGTAGGTAGGCATCTGTACCCGCTGTATCGGGAAGCTGGCCGTGGTGGCCACTGTGCCCTGCGGTGTGGGCGCGTCTACAACCATGTCCGGCTTCGATTGAGCCCAGGTCGCGGTCGCAGCCAATAATATTAAGCATCCTATTTTCTTCATGTTACCTCCGGAAAGAGTCACCCCTTGGCGGCCTTTCCCAGTCAAATGCCATGGAATCATTGCTTCAAGATGGAAGGTAACAAGGGGGTAAGAGGGGGTCAAGGTTACGAGGGTGTCAGACGGGATGGGAAAACAGTTTTTCGGGAGAAATTACGAATCCCTGTTGCATCTGCAATTCGACCCCTGTAAGATTCGCGCCGAACCTTTTGATTTTGTGCGAAGCTATTGATTCAAGATGATTTCTGCTCCCAAAATGTACTCGCCCCGGATCCTGCCTCTACGGCTGCCCCGGGTTTGCGTCGCCGTAACCGCCTCCGACCCGGTCGATTTGGTAGAGAAGGCGGAAGGCTTGGTTCGCGATAACCCCTTTTTAGAGTTCAGGTTAGATCACTTTTCGAAGCCGGCGCTGGCGCTTCCCAAGATCAAACAATTTCTGGAGACTCACTCCGGCATCACGGTGATTGCTACTTGCCGACGAGCGGCCAGCGGAGGCAAATTTCGCGGTTCCATAGCCTCGCAACTCGACATTCTGGGCAAGGCCGTAGGCGCCGGATGCCAAGTGATCGATGTAGAACTCCAGACCGCTCAAAAGTGCAAACCGGCACAGCTACAGAAGCTTCGGGGACGTGCGGCGCTGATTCTTTCCTTTCACGACTTTCGAGGGACGAAGAAGCTGGACGAGACGTTGAAAAAGATGCGCGAGTTTCCTTCCGACTTCTACAAAGTTGTGGGCACGGCGACCACACTCTCCGACAATGTTTCCATGATCCAGTTCCTGGGCCGTGAAAGCGATAACCATTCCATCATCGGCGTCTGCATGGGCGAACAGGGGATCATCAGCCGGGTGTTGGGAGTCCGGGCGGGAAGTGTGTTTACGTTTGGCTCCGTCGGCGCCGGGGAGGAAACCGCTCCCGGACAAGTTTCCGCCCAGGAATTGCGCAGCCTGTACCGCATTGAAACCGTGGATGCTGCAACCCGGGTGTATGGCGTTGCCGGTGATCCGGTTGTTCAGTCGCTTTCCCCGGCGATTATGAATGCGGCTTTCCGGCGGGAAAATGTGAATGCGGTCTACCTGGCGTTGCACGCCAAGACTCTGAAGGACTTGCTCAGTTGCGTGCGGGAGATTCCCATTCATGGACTGAGCATCACCATGCCGTATAAGGAAGCGATTCTTCCCTTCCTGGATAACACCGATTCGCACACTACAAAGATCGGCGCCTGCAATACCGTGGTGCGCGCGCAGGATGGAAAACTCTACGGCTTTAACACCGACACTTCAGGGGTGGTACGACCCCTGGAGCGCCGGCTCAGTACTTTGCAGGATGCGAAGATTCTCGTGCTTGGGGCAGGAGGCGCGGCTCGCGCAGCGGTCTTTGGACTGAAGGAGCGCGGAGCCGAGGTATTTATCCTCAACCGCAGCGCGGCCCCGGCGCAGAAGCTTGCACGGCGTGCCCATGCGCGCTCGATCAAGCGGGCTGACCTGAAAAAGCACGCGTTTGATGTGATTATCAATGCCACGCCGGTCGGCATGGGCAACACGCGGGAGACTCCGCTGCAAGAAAAAGAGATTAACGCGCGTTATGTCTTCGACATGATTTACGACCCGGCCGAAACCCGGCTGCTGCAACTGGCAAAACAGAGAGGCGCGCAGATCATTCCAGGCATTGAAATGTTCGTCCACCAAGCCGCCCGGCAGTTCGAGATCTGGACGGGCAAGCCGGCGCCACAGGATGACATGTTGCAGGTGGTAACGTTGTCGCTACAAGAGCGGGCGGCGCGCGCGGCCGCGTCAGGAAAGAAGTAAACGCAGTTTCGAGCGACGGCCGATTTCCCCCCAGAAAACCACGAAGCCGGGCTGGTTGACCCGGCTTTCTTTTATTTGTTCTTTCTGCGTGGAACTGATTCGGCCAATTTTGTTCCAACCAGCCGAGCCAGAATGTCTAAACCGACAATCAGATCTCAACATCCAAACCCTGCGGCGTGAGACCTCAGGATGCCCGGTGTTCGCCGCTCACATCACCATAGCAAGGTTCTCCAGTTCATACTGGAGCACGGGCAGGGCGCAGCCTGCCATTTCGACACGGCCAGCTGCATCGAGCGCCGCTTTGGGCGAAACTCCGTAGCCACGGCCCATCAGAAAAACTTGGAGCAGTTCGGCGGCCTCATAAGAGTCGAGCATGCCGCCTTGCAGCAAGTCGCTGCGCAAGGCTGCCAGTTCGGTCGCCGTGAATCGATCTTTATCGTTGTTGATACCTGGGTTCATCGTATTATCAAACATGGCCGTCATCACCTCCGACTCCGACCTTCCTACCACTGTTGCTAATTAGACTCATCGGCAGCCATTGAAGTTGCATGCAATTCTGCTGCCGCGGCTGCCCTCTAGTTTAAGTACGTGTTTCGAGCAGCTTTAGATTCATAAACCCCTCTGTCTATCGGAAGTTGCGGGGAGCTTAACAAGACTTCCGGTTATCGACGATGTCTCTTTGGTACCTCCCGGCGTCTCAAGACTGACACGGAGTGTCATTTCGGTCGGGAATTGACGGCCGGAGAACTTCGACGCCCGCCAAATCGAGAACTCGAAGGTAATGGCACGAAAAGGGTACGCTGGGTGAGTGTCGCAGATGTCAAAGGGAAGTAAAAATTGGGACGAAAAAATTCAGCCCGGAGCGAGGCAGATTTCCGGCGTAGCAAAGGAATCACGGAAGAAGCGAGATCGTCGGTGATCAGATCAGGCGTTTTCGATGGTTGCTTCGTCGATCAGCATGATCGGGATATCGTCCTTCACGGAGTACACGCGGTGGCACGCTCTGCACTTCAGGCTCTCCGGACTTTGGCGGTACTCAAGTTCTTGCTTGCAGGCGGGGCAGACCAAAATCTCCAGCAACTCTTTTGCGATCATGACAGGCATTGTACTAAACCGATTGGGGGACACAAGTTGTGCGACGTAAAGCAACAAGAATCCGCCCAGCAACAGACCTACGGAATGCTATGCGATAGAATCTCAACGGACGCGAAACCATGCCCGCCAGAATCCTCAACGGCACTAGCATCGCGCAAGAGATTCGCGCTGAAGTTTCGTCGGAAGTAAGGACTATGGCCGCGGCTGGAGTACGGCCCGGCCTAGCAGTAGTCCTGGTTGGCCATAACCCAGCGTCTGAGGTCTATGTTCGGGGCAAGGTGAAAGCTTGCCAGGACGTTGGCCTATATAGCGAAACGCTCACGCCGCCGGAAACCGCGACCACAGATGAGTTGATCGAACTGGTCAATGGACTCAACCGGCGCGACGAAATCGACGGCATCCTGGTGCAGTTGCCCTTGCCAGGGCAGGTTGATTCGAAGAAGGTGCTGATGGTGGTCGATCCTGCAAAAGACGTGGATGGTTTTCATCCCGTCAACGTGGGCTTGCTTTCTACCCAGCGGCCAGGACTCGTTCCATGTACGCCGGCTGGAGTCATGGAGATTTTGAAGCGAAGCCAGATTCCGATCGCTGGGCAGGAAGCAGTAGTGGTGGGGCGCAGCGATATCGTGGGAAAGCCTGCCGCGATGCTATTGCTGAACGGTAATGCCACGGTTACCGTCTGCCATTCGAAGACTCGTGACCTGGCTGGCGTCTGTCGCCGGGCCGACATTCTGGTGGCCGCTATCGGACGCGCGGCGATGATCACGCGGGATTTCGTGAAGCCAGGCGCTACGGTAATTGATGTGGGCATGAACAATGTGACGGATACCAAGGAATTTCAACGCCTGTTCGCGGGCAACGCGAAGCGCGAAGAAACCTTCAGGACAAAGGGTGCGACTCTGGTGGGGGATGTGCATCCCGAGGTTGCCGAAGTGGCGGGGGCGCTGACGCCGGTTCCCGGCGGAGTGGGACCACTCACGATTGCAATGCTCATGTATAACACGGCAAAAGCCGCTAGAATGCGCCGCGGCGACCGCGTACTTCAACTGACAAAATAAAAATAAAGTCGTGGAGAGGATTTAACCTGGGGGGACATTGCTTCGGGTAGGTCTAACGGGGGGCATCGCGTCGGGCAAATCGGTGGTGGGCGAGATGTTTGTCGCCCTGGGGGCGCATCTGGTGCAGGCGGACCGAATTGCGCACGGACTGATGCTGCCGGGTTTAGCGGTTTATAACGAAGTAGTACGCCACTTCGGCGGAGGCATTCTCAATGCCGACCTCAGCATTAACCGCGGCAAACTGGCCGAAGCTGCCTTCGGATCGAACACTCCAGGCTCGCCCGAGGCGGGAGTTTCAGCGGGATCGGTTCAAATGCGATCCAGGATTGATGAGTTGAACCGCATCGTGCATCCCGCGGTGATCGGCAGCCAGGAAGAGTGGATGGAGGAACTGGGCCGCCAGGATCCTCAGGCGGTTGCCATTGTGGAAGCTGCGCTCATTCTGGAAGCGGGCGCGGCAAAGAGCTTTGATCGACTGGTCGTGGTCACCTGCCGCGAGGAGCAGCGCGTTGCCCGCTTCGCGGCCCGCCAGAAAATCGACCTTGACGCCTCGCGCAGGGAAGTCGAGCGCCGCATGGCTGCGCAACTGCCTGAGGAAGAAAAAATCAAAGCCGCCGATTTCGTGATTGACAACTCCGGCTCGCTGGAACAGACGCGGGAGCAGGTACGGGAGGTGTGGGAAAGCCTCCGAATAGTTGCGGACTCTACCCGGAAATAAACCTGCGGCGAAGTTCTTGAGAACCTAATTTCGCAGTCGACGCGAAGGTCAAAGGCAGCGGACGAGGGCGTCCGCGCTACGCAAACCGCTCGCCCTCGTCCTGACGGAACATTATTCGGAATCCGACGTAGAATTGAATAAGGTGTTTGACTTTATGAAGCTCATACGGCCTGCACTATTTGCGCTGCTGATTGCCGGCGCGTTCTTCTACTTCACGACGTGGCGATCGAACTCGAGCCTGGGCAGTCTTCAACCCACGGATTGGCTCGGTCGTCCTGACCGCGTGGAGATCACGGAAGCTGCGGGTAATGAAGGGCTCGACAGTGAAGAACAGAACAATATTCTTGTCTATCGCAAGAACATCCCGTCGGTGGTGAATGTGACTTCGCGCGCCATGTCCTTCGACTTCTTCTACGGAATGGTGCCGCAGGAGGGGCAAGGCTCAGGGTTCGTGATCGACAAGGAAGGCCACATCCTTACGAACTATCATGTCGTGGCCCACGCGACGCAGGTGGAAGTGACATTGCATAACCGGAAAAAATATAAAGCGACCGTGATGGGCACCGACCCCGCCCACGATTTGGCCGTGATTCTGATTAAAGCGCCCGATCTAATTCCAGCCGTGCTGGGCGATTCGCGCAACTTGCAGGTGGGGCAAAAGGTTTACGCCATCGGAAACCCGTTTGGTTTGGAAGGAACGATGACGCGCGGGATTGTCAGTTCGATTCGTCCGGTAAGCGAACCCAATGGGGCAACAATTGAGGAAGCGATTCAAACCGATGCGGCCATCAACCCGGGAAATTCCGGCGGTCCGCTGATGAACTGGCATGGTGAAGTGATTGGCATCAACACCTTGATTCTTTCAAATGTTGGGCAGAATGCGGGAATCGGCTTCGCCATTCCGATCAACACTGCGAAGGCCGTACTCAACGATCTGATGACGCTGGGCCGGGTGCGGCGTCCGGCCCTGGGGGTGCGCACGATTCCCATCAGCCCCGAACTCGCGGATGAAATGGGATTGCCGGTGGACTACGGCCTGCTGATCGTGCAGGTGACTCCCGGAGGCTCGGCTGAGCAGGCTGGACTGCGGGGTGGGACCGAGCGCGCATATTTGGGGAACATTCCGATCATGCTGGGTGGAGACCTGATCGTAGCAATCGATGGCGAAAGAGTTGAGGACGAGCAGGCCCTGGCCCAGATGATGAATAACCATCGCGCCGGCGACACGGTGAAGGTCACCATCTATCGCAACAAGAGAAAAATAGACGTGAATGTTGCCTTGGGAGAAGCCAGGGAACAGGTTTAGAGGGAGAGCGTTTCGTTTGGTTCAACATCGCGCGGTTCAACTTCCCGGAGAAAATTGAATTGCTTCGCGCTGACCGAGTGCGTTATGCTGCACTTCTGCCTATGACTGCCGTTCGCTAAATCTGCAATTTTGCAACTGTGAGCGAGAGCGCACTCGTGTGCGTGCTCGCTTCGAGCCGTTCCCTGGTAGCACAATCCAGAAAGGATTCTCGACATGCAATTCGTGGATAAGGCATTGGCGCGCCGTTTTGAGGCGGGGGAAGAAATGCCGCAGGTGCTATATGCGCGGGCGTTTCAAATACTGAGGCCGGAGATTGGCGCCGTGGAGGAAGAGATCTGCGGTGGACACATGATATTCGCCGGGCTGGGATCGCCCATTGGACGGGCGACCGGCTTGGGTTTCGAGCGAACGCTGACGGCGGAGGATTTGGATCGGGTGGAGGAGTTTTATCGGGCGCGCAAGGCTCCATCGCAGGTAGATCTTTGTCCGCTTCACGATTCGGCCGTTTTTGAAATGGCCAAGAAACGTGGATATGGCATCGCCGAGTTGAATAATGTGCTCTACCGGAGGCTCGATGCGAAAGAAGAGATTCCGAGTACTCTTGCGGGATGTGAGATTCGACGCGGGCGAGTGGAAGAGGCGCAAGAACTTGGCGGTATTGTGGAGCGTGCTTTCTTTCCCGATGGCACACCGGAGGCATTCAAGGATCTGCTGACGCCTCTTTATCAGATGGAGGGCGCTGTGACTTTCGCGGCGAGCGTGGAAGGCAAGATGGTCGCGTGCGCAGCGGGTCTTGTCATTCCGGAGCATCGGGTATTCGCCCTGTGTGGCGCTGGAACGGCGGCCGACTATCGCGGGCGAGGAATACAGACGGCGCTACTGCGCGTGCGCTTGGCGGCCGCAGCACAGGCGGGATGCGAATATGCCGTTGTGGTGACGCAGGGAGGCACCACGTCGCAGCGCAACTGTGAGCGGCTGGGGTTTCAGGTGGCCTACAGTAAGGTGACGGTGATCAAGGAACTGGAGGCGGAATAAGTTTCTCTTTCTAACTTTACAACTAAGAACTTTGCAACAGCTTTTCGAGGGTATCGATTCCTGTGCGAATCGCTTTGCGCTCTGCGGACGTAGCTTTGTGCAACGCTTTCACCAGTGGATGAAGCGTGAGCTCAGGCATACGGGTTCGCAGGAAATGGAGCACCTCGTCGGATGGAGTGATTCGCGTTACGCGACGGTCGCTGCCGAGGATGTGACGCGTGACCATGCCTCGCTTCTCCAGGCGATCAACGATGCCTGAAACCGTGCTGTGCGCGAGACTCACTTTCTCGCTCAGCTGCTTCAAGTTTAAGCGACCGGAATCAACCAGCGCAGCCATGACCAGTTGTTGCGGGCCGGTCACTTTGCCGCGGGCGAATTCGGCTTCGAGGCTCTGACGCAGTCGCCGCCGAATGGCTTGGAGTTGAAGTTCGAGGCGCTGGGCGAGAGCGCGGATTTCCTGCGGCTTGATTCCCTTCATCTTTCGAGTTCGAGAGTCGGTTGGCCTTGCGGGACTTGTTCGGTCCATAGCTTCTTTAAAAAAGAAACGGCACCAGGGCTTTCACCTGTTGCTTGTACTGCAAATAGGTCTCTCCAAAACGCTGCACCATGAACTGCTCCTCCGTCATTATCTTGAGCCAGAAGCCAAGCCCGCATAGAGGCAGCGCGATCAGGCTTCTACGTAGTCCGCGTTCGAGCGCAGAGCCAATCAGGGCAGCCAGAATGCCGGTGTAAATGGGATGACGAACGATGCGATAGGGACCGCGTCGAATCAAAGTGTGGTTATCCTTCAGAGTGACCGTTCCGCTCCAATTGGATCCGAGAGTAAGGCGGGCCCAGATGCCGAAGGCGACACCGAAGACGATGAGCGCAAAGCCCAATGCGGCAATATTCACGGTGA
>JBAUVJ010000280.1:0-1950 GCA_049583165.1 Candidatus Sulfotelmatobacter sp.
TGGAGATGCTGGAACGCTTCCGCAAGGTGAACCTGAGCGACCGCACGCAGTGGGCGAATACCAGCGTGGTCTTCACCAGGCAGCTTTACAACATGTTGCAATTATCGAGAGTGATTGCACAGGGGGCGCGGATGCGCGACGAATCGCGCGGGGCGCATTACAAGCCGGACTTTCCGGAACGCGACGACAAGAATTTCCTGAAGACGACGAAGGCATATTTCGCGTCGGATGCGGATGAGCCGAGGTTTGAGTACGAGCCGGTGGATACGTCGCTGATTCCGCCAAGACCGAGGAAGTATGACGCGGCGAAGTGACCGCTGACTCACTTTCGCTGCAGATTGCGCAACGTCGGGAAGGGCACGAGTTCCACTCGTGCCAACCTAGGATGCTTTAAGACTTGCGGCTTCAGCCGCTGAGGGCCACGGATCAAGTTTGAATCCCGAGAATGCTGAGCAATAGCGGTATTCGCCAGGATCGATTACGAGTTTTCGTTCAACGGGATTACAGTGGATGTGATTGCGATGATGCATGAAATCAGTAGGATTGCGAATCCGATGATCGGTGAATCCACGTTGCCAGATTTCTCGTTTTCGACCGAGGATGCCGCCGAGTTCGTGGGAATAGGCGCCTTTGATCAACTGGATTGCGCGCTCGATGGTTACATCCGGCGCGGGAGTCAGCAAGAGATGAACGTGCTCGGGCATGACGACGAACGCGTGCAACTCGAAGCGGCCTTCGCGGCGATATCCGTAAAGGGTTTTCAGGAAAAGGCGGACGTAGTTCTCGACGACGAACAACCTGCGCCTCTCCCATGTCGAGAAGGTCACGAAATAAGTTCCCGGCGGGGAGATGAGCCGTACAGGCTTCAAGAGCAAACCTCAGCGGCTGGAAGCCGCGCGTCTCGTCAAACTTTAAACCGGCACGAGTGGAACTCGTGCCCTTCCCGGTTGTTTTTCGTCGGAAGATGTTCGTTTTGGGAACTCTCAGGGATTGAACAGAATGTCTAACAAATCCGTCATCATCAAAATCAAACGCCAGAACAACCCCACTTCCAAGTCCTACTGGGAGGAATTTGAACTTGCCTGGCATCCGGGCATGAACGTGATCTCGTCGTTGATGGAGATCGCTGCCAACCCTGTTAACCGCCAGGGCAAGGCGACTACGCCGATTACTTACGACTCGAATTGCCTGGAGGAAGTGTGCGGCTCGTGCGCCATGCTGATCAACGGGCGCGCGCGCATGGCCTGCTCGGCGCTGATCGATACTCTTGAGCAGCCTGTCAAACTTGAACCCTTCTCGAAATTTCCCGTCGTACGCGATCTCGCCACGGATCGCAGTGTGATTTTTGAGAACCTTAAGGCTGTAAAGGCGTGGGTGCCGATCGATGGGACTTATGATCTTGGGCCGGGGCCGCGCATGACGGCGGAAGAGCAGGAGCAGGCTTATCCAATTTCGCGCTGCATCTCCTGCACTTGCTGCATGGAGGCTTGCCCGCAGTTCAATGAAGAAACCGGGTTCGTAGGTGCGGCCACCATTGCCCAGGTGCGGCTGTTCAATACTCATCCCACGGGCAAAGCGCTCGAACACGAGCGTCTGGCGGCCCTGATGGGCGATGGCGGCATTCAGGAATGCGGTTACGCGCAAAACTGCGTGGAGGTCTGCCCGAAAGACATTCCGCTTACCAAGGCGATCTCCCAGGTTGGTGGCGCCGTGATGAAGCAAGCTATCGGTGACCTTTTCCGGCGCTGATTTTTGTCACTTCCGCCACAACAGAGCAGTGCCTTCCTGTGTCTAACAAACGCTAACTGGCTGCTTTTGGAGCAGATGCGTTGGCTCCAAAACCCGCGCGGGGATGGCGTTTCGCGTGCTTCTATCCATGCGGGGAGTTGCACGGGCTGGAGGCGCGGTAACCGAAAAGTAACCGCTGCTGAAATTGAATCCCAGGTAACG
>JBAUVJ010000281.1:0-14114 GCA_049583165.1 Candidatus Sulfotelmatobacter sp.
ATTCCGAACAGCGCAGCGGCCTGGGGAGAATTTTGGAAACCAAGTTGGGCCTGCAGATCGGGCCCATACGCGGTATCGGAATTGGTGCTGAAGAACAGATGGTTATATCCGATACGCGCTGTATTGATCGTGTTTGCGTTAATGCTGCGCTCCCAGTTAAAACCGTACAGTTGAGCTCTGGCAAAGTTTACTGACCCGGTGTAGGGCAGCATGCTCGGGTTGGGCTCGTCGTCGCCGCGCACGTTCCCTGTAAAGTAGAAACGGTTCCTGTCGCCAAAATTCTGATCGACCCGGAAGGTTTCGTTGTTCGTGGTGACTGACTGGTGAATCGGCACAAGATAGTTGCCGCAGGGAAGAGCGCAAGTGATGTTCGGCAATGGATACAGATTTGCTAACTTCTGCCCCATCGCATTGATTTCCCCGGATGGAATCTGATTGCTGGCCAAGGTCGCGCGGGTTGTGGGGTCATTCCCTACCGTTGTGCTTGGATCATAAAGTTGATAGGGCCAATCGGAGAAATCGCCGGTTCTCTCAGCAGCTGTCGGCACTTGTATGGCGGGTTGGACGGGACTCGTCCTGCGCCTGCCGCCGTCGTAGGCGAAAAACCAGAAGGTCTTGTTCTGTCCGTTATAAAGCCACGGAATCTTCACTGGACCGCCGAGAGTCCCACCGAACTGGTTCTGCTTATAAGGAGTTGTGGTTGGAACCGGAGCCCCTTCGAACAAATGTTGTTCCAGAGCCAAGGGACTGCGCGGAAAGAACATGTCGTTCTGGATGTAATCGTAGGCTTGGCCATGGTACTGGTTGGTTCCGGACTTGATGGCCACATTGATCTGGCCGGAGCCCTGTCCGTATTCCGCCGAGTAAAGGCCGGTCTGTACCTTCACTTCCTGAATCGCAAACTCGGAGGGCAGGCCGGACGCAGTCGTGAAAAAATTGTCGGTGTCGGCTACGCCATCCACCATGAAGCTGACAGAGTCAGGCCGCGCGCCGTTAACGCTCACCTCGGTAAAACTAGTATTCAGTCCATGAAGCGCAAAATCTACTTGCGATCCGCCGCTGAAGTTTGCAGCGCCCGTGCTGAGGCCAACCAGGTTATTAAAATCCCGCCCGCTCGAAGGGAGTTCTTCAATCGTCTTCTGATCTAGGACGGTGCCCGTCGTGGTATTGTCGGTCTGCACCATCTGAGCATCGGCAGAGACCGTCATCTCTTCTTTGATTTGCCCAACCTCAAGACTGAAGTTCTGGCGCAAGGTTTGGTCGACTTCCAGCGTGAGGCCCGAGCTGATCTCGGTCTTGAAGCCGTTGGCTTCAACCTTCACTTGGTAGGTTCCAGGAATAATGTCCACAAAAACGTAGTCACCCTGACCGGTGGTGGTGAAGTGATGCGCCACATTTGTATTGACGTTCGTGGCAGTTACATTGGCCTTGGGGAGAGCCGCACCAGAAGAATCCTGCACGTGTCCGAGAATCGTCCCTTGCGAATTTTGGGCGTCTAGCCGGCCTGCCAGCACCGGCAGCAAAGCAACGATCAAAAACATGGCGGCACAAGATGCCACCCGAGGCCGAACACCGGTCGTCTGAGTCATATGCTCTCCTTGAACGAATACTGCGGCTTGGCAGAGGAGGATAGGCGGCGTTTATGGCGACTGTCAACCATAAAATGATTGCTATGCCATAAAACGATCATATTATTTAGTCTTTATCGGCTATTTAGCTGACATCTCGTGATCGGCCCTAGAGTTGTGCTATACCCCTTAGAAATCAAGTTTGATAGCAAAGCTTTGATAGGATATTCCCGGCGCATCGCCTGCCTTGAACTACGAGCTCGTTTCGTGTATCCGCAGACTCGCCAAGCACATAGCACCCCATGTCCGAGCGCCAAAAAAACCGCAACGATCAGATTCTGAAATTGCTTTTGCAAAAAGGCTCCGTGACCGTGGACGAGCTGATCGCGTCCTCGGGAGCGTCGGCTCCGAGCATCCGCCGAGACTTAACACGGCTGGAAGCGCGGGGACTAATCCGGCGGACTCACGGCGGCGCCGCGCTGGTGCAGGAATTACTCTACGAACCATTCCGCTACGACACCGCGTTCCAAACTCGCGAACATCGCTTTGTGAAGGAAAAGCGGCACATCGCCGTAGCCGCCGCCGAGCTGATCGAAGAGAACGAAACCATTGGTCTGACGGCGGGCACCACAACCACCTGGGTGGCACGGAGTCTGCGTCATCGCAGCAACATCACTATTGTCACTAATGCGGTCAACATCGGCATGGAACTTTGCAACATGCCGGGTCTCAAAATCCATTTGACCGGAGGCTATGTGCACTGGCCCTGGTCGTTCTCGTTGATTGGCGCGGCTGCGATTAATTTTCTCGGCGATAGCTTCCTCGATAAACTTTTTCTCAGCGTCTCCGGAATCGACGCCAACCGCGGTACTACAACGAACGAATCGGATGAAGCTCTTACCTTTCGCGCCATGGTCAAGCAGGCCAAGCAGGTGATTGTGGTGGCCGATTCCAGCAAACTCGGAATCGTCACGCCATCTTTAATCTGCCCCATCGAAGATGTCGATGTGCTCGTCACGGATGCGGGCGCTTCCGAGGAAACGGTCAAAGCATTTACCCGGAAAGAAATCCGAGTCATTCGAGTATGACAAGACAGATAGAACATAGAGCGGAGAGGCAACTGATGCTGCATTCATTCACCCTGCTAGACTGTCGCGGTGCCCCGTCTGATCGTCAATGCCGATGATTTTGGCCTCACCGCGGGAGTGAACCGCGCCATCGCCGAGGCGCACATGCATGGAATTGTGACCTCCTCCACGCTTATGGCTCGCGGGCCTGCCTTCGACGATGCCGCGCGCCTTGCAAAACAGCTTCCGCGTCTCAGTGTTGGCTGCCACGTCCTATTGATCGACGGCGAGCCGGTTCTCGACCCTGCGCATCTGCCGACGCTCACTTCTGGAGATTCCGGCGCTGCTCGCTTTCGTGATGGAATTAAATCATTTGCGGTTCGCGCGTTAGCCGGGCAGCTAGATCCTGGCGAGATTGAGGCCGAGGCGACCGCGCAGATCCGCAAGATCCAATCCGCTGGAATCGATGTCTCACATCTCGATTCTCACAAGCACACTCACCTGTTTCCGAAAGTCTTGCGACCCATATTGCGCGCTGCCCGCGCCTGCGGAGTTCGGGCCATTCGCAATCCGTTTGGCCCGAGCAAACCATTAAGGTCCGGCGAACTGCTAGCACGGCCCAGCATCTGGACGCGTTACGCCGAGGTCCGGATTCTACGCACTCTTGCCGGCAAGTTCCGCGATGCGGTCCAACGAGAAGACATTGAGACTACCGATGGGACCCTTGGTGTGGTTGTGACCGGCACGCTGGACGAGAAGCTTTTTCGCGCCATTGCGGCCATTATCCCCGAAGGCACTTGGGAGTTTGTTTGCCACCCGGGCTACAATGATGCGGACTTGCGGCAGGCCAATACTCGCCTGCGAGAATCGCGGGAGATTGAGTTACGCGTTTTGACCATGCCCGAAGTTCGAAGTCTGCTATTGAATTGCGCCATCGATCTGATTTCGTATCGACAGCTAGGCGCTGCCGAACCAGCCCGTAGTGGTGATGAATCAATGCATTAACGTCATGATCCCTCTTCGCGATGACTTTCGTAATCTTAGAAAGTTCCGTCCGGAGTTTATGATTGCGTTGGATTCGGCTCAGAGACTTTCTAGCTGGGAGGCGTTTATCTCATGTCTGCCTCAGGGGCAGCCCCGCGTGCCACGTTGGACTTGCGCGTACGTGTGTGGGGAATGGGCGCCAACAACCAACCCTTCCATCAGAATGCCATCGCCCAGAATGTCAGCGTAACCGGAGCTTGCATTTCAGGCCTCGAACAGGGCTTGAAGGTCGGCGATGTCATTGGCGTGCAATACGAAACCAAGAAGGCTCGCTGCAAAGTGATCTGGGTAATGGAAGCCAGTGGCCTGAAGAAAACTCAGATCGGAGTTCAGTTGGTGGCCGATCAGGAGTGCCCATGGATCTCTCAACTGCCTGCGGACGTGCTCTCCAACATGCCGGCGCCTACGCCCGACAATCGCAGGAGATTTCAACGCCACCGGATTTCGTTTCCTCTGGAATTCCGCGACGAGCGCGTGAACACCCCCATGCGGGTAAACGCAACAGACATCAGCGGTAACGGTTGTTATGTTGAGACCGCGATGCCCTTGCCAATTTCCACCATACTTCGAGTGGACTTCTGGATCGACCAGGAACGCATTACGTCCACCGCAACCGTGCGCACGCGCGACCCAGGAGTTGGTATGGGGATCGAATTCACGGGCGTACCCGACAGCTCCAAGCTGCGATTTCAGGCCCATCTCGACAAAATAGATCCCGGTATTTCTACCAAGGGGCGCACCGCCTCCGAGTAGCTGGCCGCAGCCGTCGCCATTCTGCGCCAAACAGATTCCGCCGGTCCGATTCCGCCAAGCAAGATAGAATCTGCATCGTATAGTGTTTCCGGCCATCGAATGACGGAACCCGGAAACCGGCAAGAGAGGTCCTCGCGGAATGAAGATTGGGATCACGTGTTATCCCACCTATGGCGGCAGTGGCGTCGTGGCAACAGAACTCGGGCTGGAACTCGCCCAGCGCGGCCATCAGATTCACTTCATCTCCTATGCCCAACCAATCCGCCTGCGCGGAGAAGAGCCCAACATTCACTATCACGAGGTGGAAGTATCGCGCTATCCGTTATTCGATTATCCGCCCTATGATTTGGCGCTGGCCACACGCATGGCCGAGGTCTCACAGTTATATGATCTCGATCTCTTGCACGTCCACTACGCTATTCCTCATTCCGTAAGCGCGTTGCTCGCCCGCCAGATGCTGGCCGATGGTCCGCGAGGACGCAGGTTGCCATTCGTGACCACGCTGCATGGCACCGATATCACGCTGGTTGGCCTGGACCGCTCCTACCTGCCCATTACGCGTTACTCCATCGACCAGAGCGACGGCGTAACCGCCATCTCCAATTATCTTCGCGACCGCACCATGCGGATCTTCGACGTGAAGAAAGAAATCGAAGTCATCTACAACTCTGTGAATTGCGACATCTACTGCCGGTGCCAAAACTCTTCCGAGCTCCGCGCTGAATACGCCCCCAATGGCGAACGTTTATTGGTTCACCTCTCCAATTTTCGTCCAGTAAAGCGAGTCACCGATGTAATCGAGATTTTTGATCGCGTGCGTAAAAAGGTCCCATCAAAATTGATGCTGATTGGCGATGGTCCAGACCGTTCCGTGGCCGAATGGCTCACCGTGCAGAAAGGTATTCATGAGGATGTCCTCTTCCTCGGCAAGCAGGACCAAGTGCAGGAAAAACTGGGGATCGCCGACATTATTCTGATGCCCAGCGAATTGGAATCCTTCGGCCTGGCGGCTCTGGAAGCGATGGCCTGTGAGACCGTGCCCATCGCCACGCGAACCGGCGGCGTGCCGGAAGTGATCGAACACGGCGTCAGTGGCTATCTGGCTGACGTTGGCGATGTGGATACGATGGCGCGCTACGCCGTCGAACTTCTGAATGATGAGAGCAAGTTGGAAGCCATGCGCAAAGCCGCTCGTGCCGTTGCCAAAGCGCGTTTCTGCTCCAGCAAAATCGTCCCCCAGTATGAAGATTTCTACCGGCGCGTCGTCGAACGCTCCTCGTAGAAGCCCTCCGGCACGGCTCCTGCCGTCTGCAAGAGCGGCAGGCGAATCCGCACAAGCGTTCCCTTCCCTTCCTGGCTATCGATGGTCATGCGCGCGGTATCGCCATACAAAACTTGAAGCCTCTCGGAAATATTAGCCATGCCAATGCCCGCGCCGCTCGCGTCATCCGATTTCGCCAGTTGCGCAACGGCAATTCCAACGCCATCGTCCTCTACCTCAATCACCAGGCCGGAGTCCGCCAGGCGGCTGCGCAGGTAGATACTTCCACCTTCCACTTTTGAAGCCAAACCGTGCTTGATTGAATTCTCCACTAACGGTTGCAGCAACATGCTTGGAACCATCACGTCCAGCGAGTCGGGCGCGAGCTCCTTCAGCACGCGAAGCTTATCTTTGCCGAAGCGGACCACCTCGATATCCAGATAGTTGTCGATGAATTCCACTTCTTCCCGCAGAGGCACGAAAGAATCCGCGCTGTTGAGCAAACGCCGCAAGATGGTCGCCAGTTTGGAAATCACTTCGCGGGCCGTATCCGGATCAAGGCGCACTAGAGAAGAGATCGAATTCAATGTATTAAAGAGGAAGTGAGGATTGATCTGATTTTGCAGCGCCTCCATGCGGGCGTGCAATAGCAACCGTTCCTGCTCCTCCAGTTTGATCTGGATGCGCACGCTGTTGAAAATCTTGAGCTCGATCCCAACAGCCATGGCCGAAGCGGCGTAGATCGCCACTTCAACCCAGAGGTTGCTGCTATCCATGCTGGAAATGGAACGTGGGAAATAGCGCGACAACTCGCTTTGCACGAAGCGCAGCCCGATGATCGTCGTAAAAAACATGATCTGCCAGTCGAATAGCCGGGGGGTCGGCAAATTGCGGCGGATCAAGCGATAAATGCTGAGATCGATGAACGGCGAGAAAGACCAGATGTCGTCCTTGTCCAGGGCCATGGTGCGTAACTGGCCGGCGGTGAAACCGCAAAGCACGCCGAAAGGCAGCGTCGCCCACTCTCCGTGCACCAGCGCGGGGATCGCCATTAGAATGCCGCCCAGAACCCCCGCCCAGCGCCCGCCAATCACGCCCAGCAATAGCGCGGTTTCGAACGCTAAGTCGCCTGCGGAGAAACTTCTGGCCGAGAACCTGATCCACACTCCAATGGTGATCGGCAGACCGAACCAGAGGACGAGGTAAATCTTCTGCCGCAGCGTGCGCTCCTCACGAAACAGAAGAGACTTGAACTCCACGGAACGCACCAGGCTGCTCGACACGGCCGCAGCCACGCCCAGCTTCACCAGGAGATTGATCCAAATCAGCCGCGGTTCCATGATTTTGAGGCGGATGAAACCGCCCGAGAGAAAACTGTAGCACGAGGTAGGCCGGCTGCCGGACCCGGAAAAAGGGACCGATTTATTCCGAATTTATGTAGGCTGTCGCCTCTCTGGTTCCTCTTGCGGTTTCCTCAAAGCGGAAGTACTATTACTGCCTCTGAATCGGGGACACCATGATCTTAGGCATGACCACATCGACCTTCACCCTCGTGCATGTGCTGTTGAGCCTGGTGGGCATCGGCTCAGGATTTCTAGTCGTCTACGGCCTGCTTCGCGGAAAACGCTTCGACGGCGCGACGGCGATTTTTCTGGCGACGACAGTCTTGACCAGCGTGACCGGATTTCTCTTTCCCTTCACACATCTTCTGCCTTCCCATGTGCTGGGCATTATCTCGCTCGTGGCTCTCGGGATTGCGATCCTCGCACGCTACCCACTACACATGGCTCACGCGTGGCGTTCGACCTATGCAGTATGTGCGGTGCTTGCGCTCTATCTGAATTTCTTTGTTCTGATCGCACAAATCTTCATGAAGGTGCCAGCCGTGCACGCTCTGGCCCCCACGCAAAAAGAGCCGCCTTTCCTGATTACTCAGTTGGTAGTGATGGTTCTTTTCATCGTGGCTGGCATTTTCGCGGTGAAAAATTTTCGCCATGAGCCGGTCGCCGTTGCGCCCGCATGGACAAAGACTAAAGCGTCGTAGGCACCCACTCCGCGCGCGGGCCATTGCAGACTTTATTTGTTTTTCAGAAACGCGCGGAGGTCTGCCCCCGTCATTTCCTTCGGCTCATCAATACCGAGGATTCCAAGCATCGTCGGAGAAATATCGCGCAACGAACCGTTGGGCTTGAGCGTGAACTGCCTGGCATCTTCTGCGACCACGATGAACGGAACGGGATTGGTGGTGTGGGCCGTGTGCGGGCCACCGGTTGCTGGATCAATCATCATTTCGGCGTTGCCGTGATCGGCCGTAATCAACATCGCCCCGCCCTTGGCACGGACCGCGGATTCGATCCGGCTCAGACAAGCGTCAACAGTCTCAACCGCCTTCACGGTAGGTTCGATTTTGCCCGAGTGCCCAACCATATCCGCATTGGCAAAGTTCACAATAACCACGTCGAACGTCCCATCTTCCGTGGCCTTCACCACGGCGTCGGCAATGCCGGCAGCGCTCATCTCCGGCTTCAGATCGTAGGTCGCTACTTTCGGCGATTGCACCATCACGCGTTCTTCGCCGCGAAACGGCTGCTCCACACCGCCATTAAAAAAATAAGTCACGTGAGCATATTTCTCGGTTTCGGCAACCCGGAGATTGCGCAGGTTGAGGCCGCCCATTACGTTGGCTAAGATGTTCGCCATCGATTCCGCAGGAATCACGACCGGCAGGCTGAAGTTCTTGTCGTACTGGGTCATGCAAACATAGTGCAGATTTTTCGGAACGAGATCGCGCGGAATAGTAGCATCGAGATCGGCTGCGCCGGGAAGATCGCTACCACCCTTTGCATTTAATCCGCTGTTGCGAGCCAGCGCGCGCGTGATCTGGCGGACGCGATCGGCTCGAAAATTAAAGCAGATGCAAGCATCGTCGTCGCGAATAGCCGCCAGCGGCTGGCCGTTCTTATCGGTGCACACAAAGGGTAAAACGAACTCATCGGTCACGCCCCGGTTGTAGGAGTCTTTCATCCCCTGCACCGGATCGGCGCACTTCCCACCTTCAGCATCGCCAAGAACCATCGCGTTATAGGCCTTCGCAATCCGTTCCCAGCGCCGGTCACGATCCATCGCGTAATAGCGCCCATTCACGGACGCAATCCTGCCGGAGTTATACTCGCGCATTTTCTGCTGCAGTTGTTCGAGATAGCCCGCCCCGTTGGTGGGCAGCGTGTCACGGCCGTCCATGAAGGCGTGCACAAATACGCGGTCTACTCCGTTCTGTTTCGCCATCTTCAGGAGCGCGTAGACATGGGCCTGTTGCGAGTGCACGCCGCCGTCGGAAAGCAGGCCGAAAAGATGGAGCCTTCTTTCACCCACGCGCGCGTGTTTCATGGCAGCCAGCAACACCGGATGCGAGAAGAATTCGCCGTTTTGGATCATCAGGTCGATGCGGGTGATGTCCATATGCACGATGCGACCGGCGCCAATGTTGAGATGCCCAACTTCGCTGTTGCCCATCTGCCCCTCAGGCAATCCAACGAAGGGGCCGCTGGTGTGAATCAGCGTGTTGGGATACTCCCGCAGCAGGCGGTCGTAGGTGGGCTTGCGCGCCAACGCGATGGCGTTGGCCTTGGTTTCGGCGCGATAACCCCAGCCGTCAAGAATGATCAGTACCAGCGGTTTCGGACGGGCCATAAGTCAGCTCCTACTCTTAGCCTTGAGTCTGGGTTAAGAAGCCGGGAAGGCCACGACTTCAGTCGTGCCGATCAAGCACGCTAAGATGCTGGGCTTTAGCCCCTGAGGGTGAGTCCCCATTTACCAAAAAAGAGTCTCGATTTCCTTGGACAGCGGATCGTTGAAGTCGTCGGGCACCACAAACTTTCCCTTGGCCGACCCGAACTTAAACCGGCTGCGGCCGGAAATTACTGGCACAAGCTTGGCAACGGGCTTCCCCGCCTTTGCAATGATGACCTCTTCGCCCAGAGCAATCCGTTCTAAGAGCTTGGAAAAATGGGCCTTGGCTTCGCGGACGTTGATTTCCATGAGTGATTATAGCTAAGTCCTGGACTGAGTTAATGCTTTGCGGCAAACCGGCCACTACCGTCCAGCCTACTGTTTCGGCGCATCAGTCGCCGGTTTGGCGTTCGGCTTTGCGGTCTCTTCCTCCGCCATCTTCTCAATCTTATCGGTGGTTTCGTCCATCATCTTTCGCAGCCGCGGCTGCATGGCTTGCATTCCTTCGGCTGCCATCGCAGGCATCTGCCCCAGGATCTTCTGTCCCGTGGGAGTGGAATAAAACGCGACCATCGCATCTACATCGCCCTTGGTGAGATGCTTCTGATAAACCGGAATCATATCGTCGAGCATGCCGTCGAGAGGCATATTTCGGAGCAAGTGGTCCGACATCGAGTCGAGCCTTGCAATTTGTGCGTCGGTGGCCCCAGGATCGCGTTTCCGAATTTGCTCGTGATTCATGGACTTCATCTGCTTCACCACTTGATCCATGACCTGCCTCATCTGATCGCGAATGTGCATAACGTCGAAGAGTTTGAGAATATCTTCGCGGGTAGCCGTGTCGTCAGCCGACTGCTGGCCGAGCATCGCGCACGAAGCAGCAAGCACCAGCACGAGAGAAATCAAGCAACGCTTCATAATCGTCTCCTTAATCCGATACTCGATCGCAGCCAGCTAGCCGTGATAATTTAGCGCCTTCAACCCCAAAAACCGCGCGGAATCTCCCAACTCCGATTCAATTCTCAGCAACTGGTTGTACTTGGCAATACGGTCGGTGCGCGAGGCTGATCCCGTCTTGATCTGTCCCGCTCCAGTAGCCACCGCAAGATCCGCAATGAAAGTATCTTCGGTTTCGCCTGAGCGATGCGAGATTACCGAGGTATAACCATTCCGCCGTGCCAGGTCGATCGCATCCAAAGTCTCGCTGACGGTTCCGATCTGATTCACCTTGATCAGGATCGAATTGCCCACACCCTTATCGATTCCCTCTTGCAGGAATTGAATGTTGGTGACGAAGATGTCATCGCCCACCAACTGAATCTTTCCGCCCACTTCCTTGGTCAGGTTCTGCCAGCCGTCCCAGTCGCTCTCAGATAGCCCGTCCTCGACCGAGACGATGGGGTAATCCTTCACCCACCTGGCCCAGAACTTCACCATGTCGTCGGAACTCTTCGCCGACTTATCCGACTTCTTGAATACATATTTACCATCCTGATAGAACTCGCTGGCCGCAGGATCGAGCGCAATGGCAATCTCTTCCCCAGGCTTGTATCCAGCCTGCTGAATCGCTTCCAGCACCACATCGATGGCCTCGACGTTCGACTTCACCGACGGCGCAAATCCACCTTCATCGCCAACCGCGGTGTTGTAGCCGCGCTTCTTCAGCACTCCTTTGAGCGTATGGAAAACTTCCACGCCCCAGCGCAACGCTTCGGAAAACGAAGGCGCGCCCACGGGCATAACCATGAATTCCTGAAAGTCCACATTGTTATCGGCGTGAGCTCCGCCGTTCAGAATATTCATCATGGGAGTCGGCAGCGTATTTGCGCCCGCCCCGCCAAGATAGCGGTAGAGCGGCAGGCCATATTCCGCCGCCGACGCGCGCGCCGCGGCCATCGAAACCGCCAAAATCGCGTTCGCCCCTAGCCGGCCTTTCGTCTCCGTCCCATCCAGTTCAATCATTTTTTGGTCGAGCCCACGCTGGTCGGCGGCGTCCCAATTGGCCAGCGCATCGGCGAGCTCACCGTTCACATTCTCTACCGCCTTGAGCACGCCTTTGCCGAGGAAACGCGTTTCATCCCCATCGCGAAGTTCGACCGCCTCGTGCTCCCCGGTCGATGCTCCACTGGGAACAATAGCCCTCCCAATCGCTCCGTCCAACAATTGCACTTCCGCTTCCACTGTAGGATTGCCGCGCGAATCCAGCACCTCGCGCCCAATAATTGCTCCAATATTCGTCATGCCGCGCTTACCGTCCTTGTATGAATGTGTTGATCGTGAATCGTCGCCCACCCGCACGGCATTGCTGGGAAGAGCCGAATTGAAGCTCAGTCGCCGGCCAGTCAGATAGCCGACGCCTCTATAGTCTTTGCCCATGCAGTAGCTGCGAGACTCACGATTATAGCGGATGGATGATCAGACGAAGATCACGACGATATGAGTCGAAGAACCACAGTTCGCGGAAAGCCCTGCAATCTTCAGCCATTGGCTAGTCTCTTGCACGACTCCTCTTCGAGAATTGCCTGCGCACGATGTTCAGAAAGGCTTCGACTGCGGATTGTCCAGGTGATGATCCAGATATTGGACATATTTCTACTCCGCATCTTATCGTTAGAATGATCCAAGGAATGCTCCCCGGAGGCTTATGCACATGCCTTTCACAATGAAACAAACCCCGCCGGCCGCCGAAATCAGTATCCGCCCGTTTCAGCCGGGAGATGCGGCTGCATTCCGGAGGCTGAACGAAGCATGGATCACCCGCTTTTTCCGTATCGAGCCAAAGGACGAGCAGGTTTTTTCCGATCCCCAGGGAACGATTTTGGACTTGGGCGGCAGGATTCTCTTCGCGACTGCCGGTGAACGATGTGTCGGGTGCTGTGCATTGATTCGCACGAAAGACAAAGAATTTGAGGTGGCCAAGATGGCTGTCGAGCCGTCGCACCAAGGGACCGGCATCGGTCGCAGGCTGCTTCATGCCACGATCGAAGAGGGGCGAAGCGCGGGGGCACAAAGACTCTATCTCGAGACCAACCATGTGCTGACGCCCGCGATTCGGCTATATGAGTCAGTGGGATTCCAGCACATCGACCCGAACCGCATAACCCCCTCTCCATACGCGCGGGCCGATGTATTCATGGAATTAATTTTGGCCTGAAAGCGCCGTACCAGTCAGCCGGCCGTGCCCGCCCTTATCTTCGCTGGTTCCCAGGGTGCGCCTGCATATTGTCCCAGCCTCCTGCCTGGTCTAGATTCAAAGCAACAATTAGAACATTTACGGGTTTGAAAGACCTGTGGAGGAGTCATGAAGAAATGGATCGCTTTACCCTGCATCTTGTTACTGGCGGCCATGGCCGCGGCGCAGGCCAGCGCGCCCGTACCAGCCGGCACTGCCCTCATGGTCAAGCTGGAAACAACCCTCGCTACCTTCAGCAATAAAGCTGGAGATCCATTCCAGGCGCAATTAACTCAACCTGTTGTGCTCGATGGCAAGACCGTAATTCCCGTTGGAACCATGGTCGAGGGCCGCATCACCAAAATAGACGAACCACGCCGCATCTCCGGCAAGCCGACCATCGGAATTCTGCCCGAAGCCCTGATCCTCCCCACTGGCGAACGGCTCTTCCTCGACGCTACGCTGGTCGACACGAATATTGGCAATGGCACGGACGTCAACCAGGAGGGCGAGTTTAAGGGATCTGGTCACGACCGTCGCGACCAACTGGAAACCGGCGGCGGTACAGCCGGTGGAATGTTGATCGGCGGCCTCATCGGCGGACCTCCGGGAATCCTCATCGGAGGCGTGGTTGGCGCAGGCTCGACCGGGGTTCACTGGCTGAGCAAACACCGCTCGGCCACCATGCCCGCCGGCACCGAACTCACCCTTGAGCTCAACCGCCCGCTCGCAATGACCGCAGCAGTGGCCAGCGCGGGGCAGTAGATTAAGATCAGTTTCGAGCATGAAAAACCGGACCCCTGTGGTCCGGCTTTTTCATGCGATATTTCGCCCCCCGCCAGGCATTTCAAGCAAAGGTCAGGCAACTGCTATTAAAAGCATTAGAGGCTGCATCGGCTGATCTACATCCCTGCCGTCAATTCCCATTCGCTCAGCAATTGCAGCTCGATCCAACCTTCGACTGGCAGCGCATCCACCGGCAAACGATTCTGCCAAAGGCTGAAGCGCAGTTTGAGGCGGCTGGTCGGCGCGATTGCCGTAATCCCCGAATTCCTTGGGCCAGCCACGGCGCCCGAAATCGGCTTCGCCATTAGCCAGCTCAAAGGCAATCGAAATTCAAAGTTGCGGAGCAATGCAATTTTTGGGCTCTCCTCACTATTTTCTGAACCAGACTGCGGCGCTTCTTCCTGGCCTTCAACTTCCCACGCGGTGAGCTTCTGCTCTCGAACTTTTGCATCGAGCCGCAAAGTCCGTCGCGCACGGAGTTCTGAGTTCGCCCAGGACTCCAGGTTCACCACCAGATCAAAATCCATATCCGGGACCGCCCCGGAAAAGTCCAATCGCCCGTAGACAAACGCACTATCGATTCCGGCGTAAACCGAATCCAGCAAAAATTGTTTGCCGTGCATGGCGCCGGCACGCTGATCGGCGGTGAAAATGGCGGCACCCATCCATTCGAAGTAGCGAATCTTGTCGCCCGTTACGTGCGGATGAATGTAAGCCGTCTGCGGTGTGAAAGC
>JBAUVJ010000282.1:0-2295 GCA_049583165.1 Candidatus Sulfotelmatobacter sp.
GCAAGAAACCCAGCGTTATGCGGCGAAAACTGATACTCGATGCCAGGATTGCCAAGCCCCACGATCAGTTTCACGCCACCATCCCGACAGCCGGCGCCATCTCAACCCGTGTAGGGACAGCCGCCCAAGCCTGCCCTGAGCAAAGCCGAAGGGGCTGTCCGGCCGAGCGCAGCTCGGCTCCTCTCGCCACGGAGTTATTTCTTCTCCTTCTTCTCAGCCTTCTTTTCCGGCTTCTCGGCAGCAGCCTCGCCCTCTTCCTCAGTCTCCGCCTTGCCCTTCTTAATGACCTCAGGCTCGGTCGGCGCAGCGCCCGCTTCAGCAGCAACCGCTTCCGGAGCAGCTACCACTTCTTCCTTCACGCTGGTCACGTGGGCCACTGGCTGGTTCGCGTCCGAAAGGAACTTAAGCTTTTCGTTGTGCGGCAAATCCTCCACGCGCAGAACTTTGCCAAAAGTCAGTTCGCTCACATCGACATCAATGTGCCCCGGAATATCTCCCGGCAAGCACTCAATCTCAACCTCGCGCAGGATCTGCTCCAGAATTCCGCCTTCCGTCTTTACTCCAGCCGGCATACCTTGCAGCATGATGGGCACGCTCACGCGCAGCGCTTTATCCATCGCAATTCGCTTCAGATCGATGTGCAGCAAATGGCCTTTGATCGGCTCATATTGCCAGTCCACGATCATCGCCTTGGCGGTTTCAGCCTTGTTTTTTTCGCCGCCGCTCAGGGTGAGATCGAAAATGCTGTTGTGGCCGCTCTCCGACCGCAGAATCCGCAACACGTGCCGCGGATCCACACTTACGGGCATCGCGTCCTTGCCCGCGCCATACACCACGGCAGGAATCTTGCCCTCGCGCCGCACCCGGCGCGCATGGTTCTTGGTCCCCGCTTCCCGGGGATTCGCTTCCAAAACGTTCTGCTCTAATGTATTCGCCATAATTTCAATTCCTGTCTTTTAAGTATTGTCATCCCGAGCAAGCGTTTTTTGCGCTGCGAGGGATCTGGGCGAGCCGCGTGAAGCGTCGCGTTTCTGCGACGCATAAATCGCGTCTTTGGCTCGCTTCCTTATTCGAGCTGCACCACTTCTTCCTACATAAATAACTTGCTGACTGAAGTCTCTTCGTGAATCGATTGAATCGCCCGCCCAATCAATCCCGCGATAGAACGCACCATAATCTTGGGCTCTGCCCCGGCTTGCACGGTCAGCGGGATCGTGTCGGTTACAACCACATGCTCAATGTCGGAGTTATGAATGTTCTCCACCGCTGGATCGGAGAGCACCGCATGGGAAGCGCAGGCATACACCGAGATCGCTCCATTTTTCAGCAGCGCCGCTGCCGTCTTCACTGTCGTTCCCGCCGTATCGATCAAATCATCAATAATCAGACAAGACCGCCCCTTCACGTCGCCGATCACATTCATTACCTCGGCCACGTTCATATCCACCCGGCGTTTATCCACGATAGCCAGCGCCGCGTCCACTTTCTTCGCGAAAAACCGCGCCCGTTCCACGCCGCCCGCATCCGGCGAAACCACCGTCAGGTTCGGCAAATTCAACTTCTTGAAGTGGTCCACCAGCACCGGCGAAGCAAACAGATGATCCACCGGAATATTAAAAAACCCTTGTATCTGCGGCGTGTGCGGATCGACGATCAGCGCCCGATGCGCGCCCGCGGTCGTCAGTAAATCCGCCACCAGCTTGGCCGAGATCGGCACCCGCGGCTTATCCTTACGATCCTGCCGCGCGTATCCAAAGTAAGGCATCACCGCCGTGATGCGCCTCGCCGACGCGCGCTTGAACGCGTCGATCATCAACAACAACTCCATCAGGTTTTCATCCACCGGCCGGCAGGTCGGCTGCATCACAAACACATCGCAGCCCCGCACGTTCTCCTGGATCTGGACGTAAACCTCGCCATCGGCAAAACGCTTCAGCATGGCCTGGCCACGCGGCATGCCGAGAAAATTACAAACTTCATCGGCCAGCGGAGCGTTCGCAGTGCCGCTGAAAATCTTGAACTTTTCGTCCACCCGCGCCCGTGGCTTGCGGTCCTGCTTCTCCTCGGGCATGGGCGGCGCTTGCTTCTCGGCTTTCTCCGTTTTTTCCGGCGGCGTGACTAGAGTGGCCATAAGAAGTTCTCAGTTCCTTGAGTTCTCAGTCGTTGCCCTCAGTTCTTTTTCCAAGAACTGACAACTCGCAACCGGGAACTTTTTTCTGGCTGGGCCGCTAGGATTCGAACCTAGACAAAGTGCTCCAAAGGCACTTGACCTACCATTAGTCGACGGCCCAGTAA
>JBAUVJ010000283.1:0-10520 GCA_049583165.1 Candidatus Sulfotelmatobacter sp.
ACTTTCACAACAATGGCGACGGCACATTCGCGGACCGTAGCGCACGAGCAGGCCTGGGCGACCAACTCGGTGGTTTAAACCTGATCCAGACCGATTACAACAACGATGGTTGCATGGACATTTTAGTGTTACGCGGGGCCTGGGAGTTTCCCCAGCGAAAATCCCTGTTGCGAAATAACTGCGATGGTACTTTCACGGATGTAACTGCCGCCAGCGGTTTGGCCGAGCCTGCGACGGACACCCAAACGGCAGTTTGGGCCGATATCGACAACGATGGCTACCTCGACTTGTTTGTCGGCAACGAGAATAAACCAAGCCAGCTCTTTCACAATCGAGGCGACGGAACGTTTGAGGATATCTCTCACACCGCCGGCATTGACCGTATCGCCTTTACCAAGGGCGTCGTAGCAGCCGACTACGACAACGACGGCTATGTCGACTTCTACGTTTCGAATCTGAATGGCGATAACTTTCTCTACCACAACAACCACGACAACACGTTTACCGAAGTGGCCCAGAAGGCGGGCGTGCAAAAACCCTGGCAGAGTTTCGCTGCGTGGTTCTTCGATTATGACAATGATGGTTGGCCTGATCTTTTTGTGACTAGTTATTATGTCTCGGTGGAGGAGTCCATGCGCAGCTATCTGGGTTTGTCTCCCAACGCCGAGACCCTCAAACTGTATCGGAATCTGGGCAATGGAACCTTTCGCGATGTGACGGCAGAGGTTGGTCTGGACCGGGTTTTCATGCCGATGGGAGCCAACTTCGGAGATATCGATAACGACGGCTTTCTGGATATATATCTGGGAACGGGCAGTCCCACTTATGGGTCGCTGCTGCCCAACGTCCTGCTGCGTAATAAGGAAGGCAAAGCCTTTGTTGACGTCACAGCGTCCTCGGGAACGGGCGAGTTACATAAAGGTCATGCTATCGCCTTTGCCGATGTCGATAATGACGGCGACGAAGATATCTTGACTGTTATCGGTGGAGCGGTGCCCGGCGACAATCACGCTTTCCGTCTCTTCGAGAATCCTGGCAACGGCAATGATTGGATCAGCCTGCACTTGGTGGGCATGAAGACGAACCGGGCCGCTATCGGCGCACGAATCAAGGTAACCGTAGAGAATGAAGGCAAGGCAGCGCGCTCGATCTATCGCACGGTAAGCAGCGGAGGATCCTTCGGCGCATCGCCTCTCACCCAGCATATCGGGCTGGGGAAATCGGCTCGCATTATCGGCTTGGAAATTGACTGGCCGGCAAGTCATTCCCAGCAAAACTTTACCAACGTGGCTCCTGACCAATTCCTTGAGATCAAGGAATTCGCCAAAGACTATACCAAGCTCGAACGTCATTCGTTCCGCCTGGGAGGGCCCGCCACGCAAGTCAAAGAGTCCGTTAAGACATCTGTTGAGAGCTCCGGCAAGGATTAGATGAAGTCGACAAGAATGGCCGTGAACTACACAAAAAACAAATCGACATTCGGTATCGGAATCATCGCAGCGATTCTTTGTACGATCGCGCCGGTGTGTGCATCTCAAAAATATGATGTGACTGGCATACTCCTGAAAACGGATCGGCAGCACCAATCGATATACGTTTCCTGCAACCCGATTCCCGGGTTTATGGACGCCATGGTCATGGCCTTCCAGGTGAGTGACCCGACGGAGTTGGAGGGCTTGAAGCCTGGAATGAGCATTGAATTTTCGCTAGTCGTGCAGAAGGATTTGTCGCTTGCAGAAAACCTCCACGCGCGTCCCTTCGAAAGCCTGGATTTGGACCCGACCGCAGCCCGGCGCTTTAAGTTGATGGAAAATGCGATGCCCAACCGTTCCACCGTGGCGGATGTTCTCCAGGTTGGTCAGCGCGTGCCCGACTTCGCCTTGACCGACCAGACCCGGCAGCGCGTTTCGCTTTCTGAATTCGAGGGAAAAGTCGTGGCCATCACCTTTATTTACACGCGCTGTCCCCGGCCCGATTACTGTATTCGCCTATCCAACAACTTTGGACTGCTACAGAGGCGATTCAAGAGCCGCATGGGCCGGGACTTGATTCTGCTCACAGTGGTCATCGACCCGGTTCACGATCAGCCCGAAGCGCTTTCAAGTTATGCGCGCACCTGGAAGGCCGACGCGCGCAACTGGCATTTCCTGACAGGGCCGCTTCCCGACATTCAGCAACTATGCCGCAGATTCGATATGGCTTTCTACCCTGATGAAGGTCTACTGGTCCACTCTTTCCACACCGTGGTAATCGATCGATCAGGAAATCTGGCAGCGAACGTCGAGGGAAACGACTTCACGGCTCAACAACTGGGAGATCTGGTGCAAACCGTGCTCGTGCCCGCACCACGTTAAACGACTTCGCTGACACTGGTCGTTATTCTTATTTACTCTGACGCCAGGTCTACTTTTGCTCGCCCGTGCCCGCCTGATCTGCATCGATGATTTTCAACACGGTCCGATGCTGTTCCACTTCTTCGTGTTCGAGCCGGCGCGCGATCTCCAGCTCTTTCTCGGATTCATCCTTGCGATCCATGCGGGCATAGGTCATTCCGAGATAATAGTGGGCCTCGCGCAGGCCAGCGTCACCCGCAATCGCTTTTCCCAACAGATCAACCGCCGCAGTGTAGTCTTTCTGTTGAAACCTAAGCCTTCCCATACTTGCCAGGGCAAGTAGATGATGAGGATCTCGTTTCAATACGCGAGTAAGTTGCCCTTCGGCTGCGAGAAGGTCACCTGCTTCAAGATCGATCCTGCCCAGTTGAAAGTAAGATTCGGTTTGCGCAGGCTGTAGTTCAATCGATTTTTCGAACTCGCTGCGAGCCTCTCCGGCGCGTTGCAAAGCTTCTAATGTCATGGCCAGCGCGTAATGCCCTGACGCATCGACCGGATAGAGCACGGCATATCGATCGAAGCTTGCATGTGCGTCTTGGTACTTCGACATTGCCATCTGGGTTCGGCCTAAAGCGTACAGAGTATTCGCATCATCTTTCCGCACCTCCAGCGCTTCCTGAAAAGCTTGCAGCGCGTCGGGAAATAATGACATCCGTAGCGCGACTATGCCGAAATCGTAAAGCGCATCCGCATCCTTCGGATTTGCCTTGCGGGCCTTAAGGAGCAAGGACAGAGCCTTCTCTGGCTCGTTTTGGCCAAGTGCTGCGTGGGCCTGATTACGCCAAACGCCAACCAGAAAGCCTTGCGCGTCCGTGCGGCTGGGATCGAGCCGCAGCGCTTCCTGGAATTGAAGGATGGCTTCGTCCGGCTTCGCCATCTGCGAGTACAACATCCCTAAACTGACACGAGCGCTGACATAATCGGGCTTTAGTTCGACCGCCCTCTTGAACAATCCTTCCGCTTCAGGTTCGCGATGCTGCTGGGCTCGAACAATTCCAAGGAGATTCAGCGCCCGAAATTCATCCGGATTCACCTTGAGGGCAATGTCCAACTCGCTTTCAGCGTGCGCTAGATCTCCGGCGGCAAGCAATTGAGCGGCGTCCTTAATCCTGGCCAGATTTTCCGCTGAGGACTTGGTCTCTCCCTGGGCGAGGCCCGGAGCAGGTGCAAGAAGCGCCGCAATAAGGATAAAAATCCCACACGAGACGGACGTTCCTCGGAACCGGAATCGCAATCTCATCAAGGCAAGGGCACGATCAAGAATCAACATAGCGTCAATCAGTGGGTGAGCAAGTGACGTTCTTCCGGAGAAGTGCACCGCCGATTTCGGGATAAAGGCGCTCAAGCGGAGCACCCGCGTTACCGCGAACCGCTCACGGGCGGCATCGCATAGAACGCAATCTGATCTCCCTGCAACACAGCGAGTTGACCGCCGTCTGGCGAAAGTCCGAACGTCTGGACGGCCGGCACCGCAGAAGGCAAAGTGAGAGCGAACATCCTTTCACCATTTTCGGTGCGGTACACGCCGATATGCTCGCTCTCAAGATCGGAGGCCCGGAAGGCTGATTCGGCGGCCAACGATTTGGCCGCCTCCGCTATGCCGATCGCAAAGAGGTCTCCGTTCGCAACTCCATTTGCCGTGTGTTCGAGTTCGGCCGAGGAAGACCATCCCTGTAGAATTGGCTTTCCGTTGGGCCTGATCACGCGGTACCATTTGCCGGTCGTCTGACGGTCGCAGCCGATCACGAACAACAAATTCGGTGGCAAACTCGTCGCTTCAGGCCGACACGTCGAACTGGCTCGAGCAACAATACGTTTTTGCCCATCCCAAGCGTCTTCGACTATTTCCCATCGATTCTTGCTCACGCGCAAGATCCGCAGTTCTCCATTCTCGGACAACAGCGGGGCAGCTACTCGCGACGACCGCACGACAGTCGCCAGGATGTGAAAACTGGCATCGAAAACTTTGATCTCTACATCTTCTTCCGGCTCGCGCTCTTCTGCCTCTTCCAGTTCCCGGTGTATCGCTTCGGAGTGACGTTCCAGCAACACGCCGACCGCGAAATAGGTGGACGAGGGCGAAGTGCGCAAGAATGCGAGCGGACCGTTGAGCATGAGCCGTTGCTCCAGTTTCAGCCCTGGCCCGTATAGTCTCAACTCCCGGCCCACATGGACCAACACCCGGTCCTTACCCATCGACCACAAATACTGGCGAGAGTCGGGGACCTTCCAGTCCACTGTTTTCTCAATTTTCTTTTCCTGCACGTTGATCAAGACGGCGCGAATGATGCGCAGCTTGGCGAATTTTGCCTCTTCCCCGCTCCGCCGGACCAGGACATGCGGATTAAAGGTAAATAGCAAGCTCTCGGGACCGAGGTAGGAAATTGCAGAAGCATAGTCGAAGCGGTACATTTCCTGGTCCGCTCGGCCCGGCACGTAGCCAAGATCTCTCACCGACAAAGTAGCGGAAGCCGCAGCGTGCTTGGTTTCTGGTTCGTTTGGAACCAGCATTTCAGTGCACTGCGGCGGTGAGCAGGCCACAGTTTCGTCGTCCGCTGAGGTCGTCACCGAGGTATTCGTACTCTCTCGAGCAACAGATGGCGGCGCAACCGGAGATACGTTTGCGTTCGGTGGCGTTGGGGCACTAAGGCTTGGCACAAGGACCAGCTGCGTGCCAGATTCGAGACGAACATTGTGACCGAGGGTCGAAAGAACCGAACTGCCCTCGGGTCCGTTCCCGACGTTCAGCTTCACGCCCTTGATGCCGACCACCTCTCCCGGCAAAACCGCGCTCGGCCCCTTGTACCGTGAAGGAGAATCTTGAATGGTTGCAGCCGACCCCGTCACGCTCCTCAGGTTGCCCCTGCCACTGCTGGCCCCACCACCTATGCTGACACCGACCGCGTCACTCAATGGCTGGTACTCATAATTGTTCGCATCCTGCTCAGGATCTCCGGCGACAAGGGCGGCTAAAGTCAACGGCAATGGCTTCAGGTCAGGCCCGTCGCACTGTCCGCTCTCGAACAGCAGCGCTATTTCTGATCTCTTCTCTGTTTTCGAATGGACACCCTGGGCAACGATCCGGCCCTTGAGCACGGCTCCTTCCCTGAGGGTGCACTGAGGATTCTTCCATTTCAACGTGACTTTAGCGTAGATCGAATCGCCGATATGGATTCGTCCTGCTTCGATGGCGCGGACCAATTCCGCCTGCACTGGAAGGCGGTCTTCTGCCGCCCCGCTGAAAACGATAAAAAATAAAGGGCAGAAGAACACCAGCAGAGTTGTGAGAATACGATTTCTCATCTAACGCGATCTCTTCGAGCAACGTCTAAAACGAGCCCCGCCCAGAAGTCGAACGTCGACAATTATAGCGCCGCAACTCTGATCTAGCTCTTAACCTAGAGATAGGATAGTGGGTCCAGTACGATCTCGACAGGGCTTCTAGTTCAATGCGGGTGAACGATTGTCCAATATAAGTCTGGGCCATTCGACGCAACTAATTGCTGAATTAATTGCAGGCCGAATTGGCACAGCTCGCCCCTAGCTCGATATCAGATAATCTTCCCACAATGCCATATATCCTCAACCAACAACAAACGTTTTCTAGAAAGTCAGGTCGCAGCATATATGTCTACAACAACAATCGAAGCGCGTTGCAACGCGCGTCCGACCCGCCTCGCATTCATTCTTCCTACGCCTGGTCGCGATTTGCTCCTATCCGTCATGGCGCGAGCGACGAGCCTCTGGGGCGGCATGTTCAATCCGATCATCATTCTCGACGGTTCGACGCGGGAAGTGCGTGGCCGACAAGAAGAAATACTTTCACGCGGGCAGTATCTCGAAAGTCAGAGTGATCTTCTGAAGGCTTTCGATCCGGATTTTCTAGTCAACTTTTCCTCCGATGCCCTACCCGAGGAACTAAAGAAATTTCAGCACCGAACATTCGCTGCCGAGAACCTGGAAAGGAGACCTCATGGACCCATGCAGAACGAAGTGTCCTCCTATTTTGTTGACGTGTGGCTGATCCTCGAAGAGCTGTGGGAGAAAGAGTTCAAGTTCAGCGCGAAGACTTCCGCGAAAATTCGGTATGTCGAAAAGAGCGATGCGGCCAAGTCGTTATTGCTCGCCGCGAAATACGGCCTTTACTCGAATGACGATAGTTACGAGTTTCTCAAGGCCAATTTCAGCGCTGAAGTCATCGTCTACGATGCTCAGTTCAAAGCGACGCACAAACTTAGAACATTCCATACACCTCTTTCCCTAACGGCCTACAAGTGCATCCAGAGACGGCAACATTTCCGTTCTCACGCATATTTTCTTTTGAATCCCGACAACGTGTTTGATGTGGTGGACTACTGGAACCTTCGTGCGGCTGGCATGATTCTCTTTGCGTTCACTCTGCAGGATTATAAAGACTTCGAGCAGTCCATCCGGGAGTTCGGTGCGCTCGCGTCGTATCCGATCAATGAAACAGTAACAAACCACGTGAGCGTAATTAAGGCCCGCAGCGTCTCGGAAGCGGATGCTGGTGGACGCCCTGAAGAATTTTGAAGGCACGATGATTTTCGTATCGCATTACCGCATGGTCCTTCGCGGTCTCGGATCACGTGTACTGGAACTGGGCGGTGAGAGCGGAACGGACCGCGATCCCACTGTGTATTCTGGAACCCGCGGCAGAGCCAAAGGATGGGCCACGCGCCTTTGTGTTTAATCTTTACTATTCACTTTAACTGGCCTAAGCAGATGCGAGAACGTGAGTTGGGCCATCTTCCTCTTGCCGTTTTCTTTGATATATACCTCAGTTACCATAAAAGCACTGGTGACTTCGTGTCCACCGACCACTGCCTGCAAATCAATGTCATCTAGCAGGATAGCTGTGTTACCAAATATGCGAACTTCAGTTGCGTAAACTACAGCTTTCCTATACCAGATGCTGCTGCTTTTAATGGCAGCAAGTTCCTGGGTTTTCCCCCAGGTTCCTCCCATGTGAGTGAACATGGCTCTTTCATCAAACAGTGGCTCTAAGGAAACTACATTCTTGTCTGCCATCCAATCCCATTTCATGTTTGAAAGGTTGATGACTTCTTGTTGTTCAGGTGTATGACTCGTGTCAGTTTTAATTGTTTCCGTTGGCGGCTGTGGCGACTGCTGCGCGTAGGACGATTGCGCAATCAGTGTTGATAGAAATAGGCCCACAATTAAGGTTTTCATGGCTCTCCTCTTTCTCACGGTCTGTGTGGTTGATCCGTGGAGGAACTTGAGGTAACGTAGCTGATCGTTCACGCTATTTCTCCAGAAAAACAGGAAACGTCCCATCTGTCCCCGGGTTTTGTCAGCGATTTACAAGACTCTGCAAGTGCGCGGGATACCTGTCTCCCTGAACTTCAATCGTGGAAACCGCATCGTGAATTTCCTTGAGATCGCCCGCAGTCAACACTACCTTCGCCGCGCCAAGATTCTCGTCGAGGCGGTGCAGCTTCGTAGTTCCGGGGATGGGTACGATCCACGGTTTCTGTCCGAGCAGCCATGCGAGCGCGATCTGCGCCTTGGTCGCTTTCTTCTGGTCCGCTATTCTTCCGAGCGCATCGACCAATGCCTGATTCGCTTTGCGGGATTCCTCGGAAAACCGCGGAACGATCTTACGGAAATCTGTCTTGTCGAACTCTGTCTTTTCGGAAATAGCTCCGGTGAGGAATCCTTTCCCGAGCGGACTGAATGGCACAAACCCGATACCGAGTTGTTCTATCGTCGGCAGAATCTCTTTCTCCGGCTCGCGCCACCACAACGAATATTCGCTTTGCAGCGCCGCGACGGGCTGCACGGCATGCGCGCGGCGAATGCTCTCCGCTCCCGCCTCCGACATCCCGAAATACTTCACCTTACCCTGGCGGATCAGGTCTTTGACTGTCCCAGCGACATCCTCGATCGGCACGTTGGGATCGACACGGTGCTGATAAAGGAGATCGATCACCTCGGTGCGCAGTCTCTTCAGAGCCGCTTCCGTGTGCTCGCGAATGCGTTCGGGGCTGCTGTCCAGCCCCTTCGCCGGAGCACCTTCCTTGAAGCCGAACTTGGTCGCGATCACTACATCTTTTCGGAAGGGCTCGACCGCCTCTCCGACCAGTTCCTCATTCGCATAAGGACCGTAAGCCTCGGCGGTATCAAAGAATGTCACGCCGCGTTCATACGCCGCGCGGATCAACTTGATTGCTTCGTTCTTTTCGGTGGCCGGGCCATAGCCAAAGCTCAGCCCCATGCAGCCAAGTCCCAGGGCCGAGACTTCCAGTCCGCTTTTCCCAATACGCGCTTCTTCATTTGCTTCTCCTGCCCGTGATGTTTGCCCATTGAGAATAGGAGGGACACACCCACGGGCGGTAGCCCGATCCTGCCTACTTATTGCCTATTTCTCTCGGCTGACAAGAATTCAATGGCGTGTCTTCGGCCAGGAGGATTATCTTGGGAGGGCGCTAGACACACTCCCAACATGAGGAACACCATACAAACCATGATCCGCAAACCGAATCCGGCGCTGCCATCGCGTGCAGAACTGGCTCGCAAGATTGCCTCGCTCATTGGCAAGGAAGAGAATCGGATAACCGGGATTTCGGGCGTGAGCTTACATCGGCGCACCGCCCCTACCCCTCCGTGCCGGACGACGTACCATCCGGGCATCATCGTGGTCGCCCAGGGCAGCAAACAGGTGAACCTCGGCAAGAGCAGCTTCATCTACGACGAAGCGCACTACCTCTTAACTGCGGTCGATTTGCCGATTGTGAGCTGGGTTGCCGAAGCCTCACCGGAGGTCCCCTGTCTCGTTATGTCGCTCAAGTTGGACATCTCGATGGTTCGCGAGCTGCTCAGCCGCGAGGAGATTCAAGTGGCGGACTCGCCGCCTGACATTCCCGCCATGTCCATCGGTGAAACGACACCCGAATTCCTGAGTGCGTGTTGCCGCCTGTTGGATTTGCTGAACAGTCCGAAGGACATTCCTTTCTTGAGCGGCCTCGTTCAGCGCGAGATCATCTATCGCATCCTGCGCGGACCCGAGGGCGCGCGCCTGCGCGCCGTTGCAACGCTTGGAGATCAGTGTCACCGCACGTCAAAAGCGATTGCATGGATTGCGGCAAACTACGCCAAGACACTGCGCGTAGAGGATCTCGCGGAGCTTTCGAGCATGGGCGTCTCCACGCTCCATCACCATTTCCGAATGTTGACTTCCATGAGCCCGCTTCAATACCAAAAGCAATTGCGACTTCAATCAGCGCGAAACCTGATGCTGAACAACGGTATGGACGCGGCGAGCGCCGCTTTTGAGGTTGGCTACGAAAGTCCCACGCAATTCAATCGTGAATACAACCGCTTCTTCGGCCAGCCACCTATCAGAGATGTCCGCGCGTTGCGCGAGTCTGGGACAAAGGCTTCGGAGCCAATGACCCAGCAGATCGCGTGAGTCTTAAAGAAGACCTATTGCACTCGTCGCGAGTGAGGTGTGGAGTTGTCCCTTTTGGGGACATCCAGAAAGCACAGGCACAGAAAGGGACTTGGTGAAAGTCGCCACCTTCAACATTAACAACATCAATAAGCGGCTCGACAACCTCCTGGCTTGGTTAGCGAAAGCTGAACCGGACGTGGTCAGTCTCCAAGAGCTGAAGGCGGAGCAGGGAGCCTTTCCCGTGAGTGCCCTTCGAACTCGCGGTTACGAAGCAGTCTGGCAAGGAGAGCGCTCCTGGAACGGCGTGGCCATTCTCGCGCGACACCAAGTTCCCGTGCTGACCTGTACAAGTTTGCCGGGAAATCCTGATCATCAAGCTGAAGATCATCAAGCTCGCTACATTGAAGCGGCGGTTCAAGGAGTCCTGATCACTTCCATCTATCTCCCCAATGGGAATCCGCAGCCTGGACCGAAATTCAATTACAAGTTGACCTGGTTTGACCGGCTCATTGCCCACGCCGCGGAACTCATGGCGAGCGGCGCACCCGTGGTGCTGGCCGGTGACTACAATGTCGTGCCGACACCGCAGGACATCTACGCATTCGTGTCAATTCGCAATTTGACGTAGTGTACCCGTCAGCGGATCTTTTCCTCGCCGCTGCTAAGCGTTAGGAAACCCTCGCGATGGATTCGCC
>JBAUVJ010000284.1:0-8769 GCA_049583165.1 Candidatus Sulfotelmatobacter sp.
CGCCATCACCATTCGCCGGTCCTCCGTTTCGCGGCAGCGCGAAATAAGTTCCCGTTTTTCCAGGCGGTCGAGAAGGCGCGTTATATCGGGATCGCGAGTAATCATGCGGGCGGCAATCTCGCCGCACGGCAGTCCCTCCGGCGTCCCACGCAGGATGCGCAGCACGTTGTACTGCGTTGGCGAGAGATCTTCGGTTTTGAGAACCCGAATCGTGCCGCGGGACAGCATATCGGTGGTCCGCGCCAGATCCAGGAAAACGATCTCTTCCGGGCAAGCCACACGCCGCTTAGCCCCGGATCGAGTTTCTTTAATCATGTTGACGTCATACTAATCGTTATAACGAATATTGTCAAGACGCCTTTATTCGAGATGGAATATCCCGGCGCATCCATTCCTTGAAGGGATTGGCGGATGGCTGCAGCCGGCCAGGATTCATGATGTTGTTTGGGTCAAGTCCGCGTTTGATGGCCGCGATCGCGTTCAGGCCGAGCGGCGAAATTTCCGCGGCCAGCCACGGCAAGTGCTCGGTACCTACTGCGTGGTGATGAGACAGCGTGGCACCGCGATCGATAAATGACTGCTGGACAGCCCGCTTAACCCGAAGATACTGCTCCAGTTCTTGTCCAGGTTGCTGCTTGAAGCCGAAGGTGAAGTAAACACTGGCGCCACATTGATACGTGTGACTGATGTGGCACCCGACCCACGGGCGCACTCCGGTTTCGAGGATGTTAGCGCGTAGGACATGCATTGTGTCCTTGTAAAGAGGAACGATGTTGCTCCACACGGTCGAGGTTTCGCTCACGTCCGTGGTGACGTCACGATCCAGCAGGAAATCGCGGATATGTGGAAAGTCGTATTTTGTGGCTTCAAACGACTTCCCCGCGGTCGCCCCCATGCTGAGCGCGCCGAATCGCCGATAGATGGCCTGCACTTGGCGTTGCTGACGGCCGACTTCGACTTCCCTGCCCTCAAAGGCGATCAGCATTAAGCAGGCTCGCGGCAGATCGAATCCCTTCACGCGAAGATATCCTTTGAAAAGGCGGTTCACGCCTTGCGAAAATTGAGATGCCGGAGGCTTGAACGCCAGCGACAGGGCGGTCTTGTCGGGATCGTTGAGCCGCACCATCGCGGGCATACATTCCTGGCGCACGCATTCGTGGATGGCCTCGATGCCGCTCTCAAATTCGGGGAACAGATAACCCGGAACCAGTCGTGACTGCGGCCGGGGATGGACACGCATGGTGGCTTCGGTGATGACTCCCAGAGTCCCCTCACTCCCGATGCAGAGGTGATTCACGTCGATGCCGTTTGAAGACTTAGGGACCACCCGAGTCGCCAATACGCCTTCGGTGGTAACCATGCGCACGGCGAGCACCATGTCCTCAATCTTGCCGTAGCGATCACTCTGCATTCCCGCAGACCGAGTGGCGATCCAACCCCCGAGGGTGGAATGCAGAAACGAATCCGGGAAGTGACCGAGCGTTACGCCGTAAGCGCCCAACTGCTGTTCGAGATCGGGGCCAAAGATTCCTGCTTCAATCCGCGCGGTACAAGACTGGGTATCCACACTCAGAACCCGCCGCAGGCGCCGCATGTCAAGGGACACCGATATGCGTCTGGATTCCATTCGCTCCAGACAGCCGGAAATATTCGATCCTCCGCCAAAAGGGATCACCACTACGTCGCGCTCGGCCGCAGCGCGAAGGGTCAAGCACACATCCCGCTCGCTTTCTGGATAGACGACCAAATCCGGCGCACCGGTTGCGAGGCCGCGGCGAAGACGAAGCAGATCGCGGAATCCCTTGCCGTAGGTGTGAATCACGCGCTCTTTCGGCTGATCGGAGATTTGTGTGGGAGCGAGGAAGGAACGCAATTTGCTCACGAACCGTTCGTCGATGCAAGGCTCAGGCAGTTCCACTGTTTCTAGTTTCCACTCCCGCGCCCTGAAATCATTTCCTTCAATCTCAAGTACTGCCTTCGCATAAGGCCAGAAACCCGGATGGGCGCGGGCATTGAATTCCGCGTCCTCGTTGCCCCAGCCCCACCATTTCATATGCTTGGGTTCGTAGGCCATGTATGTCTCTTATTGCCGCAATTATTAGTCAGAGTTTCGTGCCGACTACCGTCTCTTCCGCTCATAAGCGCAGATCCGGGTCTAAGCGTGATGGCGAGATGCTTCACCTCGAACAGACTCGATGTTATCCCTTTTCCCGGACCGCAGCTACGAACTCCTGAGCCTGATGCCCGAGACCGAGCAACTGGATGTTTTTGGAAAGTTCTTCAACAATTGACCGCCGCCGATCTCGAAGCGATTCCTTGTTGTCTTCAAGGTTTATGAATTCCAGAGGCTTCCCAAAGCGCACGGTCACAGGACAAGAGCGCGGCACCGAACGTCCCTTGGGTAGAATTCGGTGCGTCCCTTCGATGTAGGCAGGAACCACCGGTACACCAAGTTCGCGCGCGAACAAACCGGCGCCGGCTTTAAACGCCCTCATCTTGCCGTCAGGCGATCGTGTGCCCTCAGGGTACAGAATCACGCTGCCTCCGGTTTGCTCCAGGAATCGGCGGCAACTTGCCAGACAGTCAGCCAGGGACTTGGGCCCAGGGCGGCGCTCGATCGGTATGACGTTCATCAGCGCCGAGACCGACCAGCGCACGCTTCGAGATTGAAAAAAGTAGTCGCTGGCACCGAGCAGGGCGAAGCTGCGAAAACTGCGCCCGCTGGCCATCATCAGGGCCGCGCTGTCAGCATGGCTGGAGTGATTGCTACAGAGCAGGAAAGGTCCGTCGGGAAGGTGATGTCGTCCCTCCACCGCGAGCGGACAGTGGCATGTGAAGAACATCCGGCAAAAACCTTCAAACATCGCACTGCCAACCGCTGGAGCCCGGAATACGTGAACGCTGTGCGAGCTCGCCATCACCTCAGAATACATTCCGCTATTCATTCTCTTGGAATGATAGCTCTTGTACAAAGCGCGAAACAGCCAATGGTGCCGGCAAAACACGGTCCGTCTGCCACGGGAAGAATCGCTTCAAATTACTTGCTGGGATCGTATAACATCGGCTTGCGCAAATCGGATTGGAGCGGCATGGATGTCCACTTGATCGACGGGACCTATGAATTGTTCCGGCATTTTTTTGCCGTGCCGTCCGCGGCAGATCTGAACGGTCAGGAAATCGGCGCGGTACGCGGTGTAATGACTTCAGTTTTGTCCATGATCGAAGGCGGCGCAACCCATCTAGGGGTTGCAACCGATCATGTTGTCGAATCGTTCCGAAACGATCTGTACCCTGAATATAAGACGAGCGAAGGTGTGCCGCCGGAACTGCTCTCGCAATTTCCGGTTCTCGAAGAAGCGCTGAGAGCAATGGGAGTAGTGGTTTGGCCAATGGTCTACTTCGAAGCGGACGATGCGCTGGCCTCCGCCGCAACCAAAGCCGCGCTGGATGGCCGGGTGACACAGGTGCTGCTTTGTACGCCGGACAAAGATCTCAGCCAGTGCGTTGTTGGAACGCGTGTCGTTCAACTGGACCGCAGGCGCAACCTCTTGCGCGATGAAGCTGGTGTGGTAGCCAAGTTCGGCGTAAAGCCCCAGTCGATTCCGGATTATCTGGCCGTGGTCGGCGACAGCGCAGACGGATATCCGGGGCTGCCAGGATGGGGCGCGAAGGCCGCCGCTCTTACGTTGTCGCAGTACGCCCACCTGGAAGACATTCCAAAGGACTGGCATGCTTGGCATCCGTCGATCCGCCGAGCTCACCCGCTCTCCGAATCGCTGTTCAACGCGTGGAACGAAGCTCTCTTGTTTCGTACTCTTGCAACGCTGCGATTGGATGTGCCAGTGTTCGATACGGTTGAGGATCTTCGTTGGAAAGGAACGGGCCCAGACTTTACGGAATGCTGCCTACGAATGCGGGCCCCGGATTTGTTTCGGCGAGCCGTGGCAGCTGGATCGAACAGAGTCGCCTAATGCAATCCTGAGAGTCTGTGTCCTGTCAGACAGCACGGCAGGGTGTTGTCCTGACGCCCCATGTGAATACCTCACAGATTGCTGGGTGTATCAGGCGTACCCGCCGACGCGGCGAATGACAGGCCCAAAAAGTTCTTGACGATCAGCGTGCTGTTGCCAAGGACTTCGCTGCACGCCTGACCCGGTTGCACCGTATAGAAATTATTGTTTCCCGAGATCACCGCCTAGGGGAGGATTGACGGGCCATCTCGCATGGCATGGCCGGACAGGCTGCCTGCTGCGCAAGGCGCGAAGAATAAAGGCCAGTGCGGACGGCAATACGAGCCTGGCTGCGGTGAGATTCATCAAATGCTCGGGGTCAGCACCGTCAAGTCACCGACTTGCTCTCTCTTTACGACGCCGCGAAGGTGCGGAGTATGATCCATCATCCAAATCTCAGGAATGATTTCGCCGACCAGGTGTCCATGACAGAAAAGTCTCACCACCGAACTCTCAGAAACAACGATGCCCACCGCGTTGGTCACGGCGCTCATATTAGCGGCGGCAATGTGACGGCTGCCGAGCCCCAGAGGCACATCCACTTGCACGGCTACAGCGTCGAGATAACGGCACGCAGAAAGAACAATTCCAGCGTGACTTACAACGAATCCGCCATCCAGCTGCGCCAGTTCCTTGATGGTCCCACGAAGATTGAGATTTGTTACGTGACGCGAAGACTCCGGATGCCCTAACAAGGGATCTAAGATCAACGGTCTGGATCTGGCGAGCACTTCATTCTCATCCCCGAGAGTGAACAGCGTGCCAACGCGTCTTCCCTCCCGGCCCTCACGGGCAATCTCGACGGCCAGTCCAATCAACGGCTCGAGAACTTCGGGATCATATGCGGTTACCTGGCAGAGAATACTCTCAAACATTGTTCACAGATGCACGTGGCGCTGGGGGAGATTCAATATGTGCCAATGGATATGAGACCGATTGCGACTATGTGAAACTTTGTATTCTGATAAAAACCAGCGCGAAGCGCAATCATAGTTCGAGATCTTCAACTCAACGCTTATACCGATGCCATCGTCGCCGATCGTTCCGGGACAAGACCCAGTCCGAGATAGTCGCGCGCGTTGTTGAAGCAGATATTTTGGATCACGGAACCGATCAGCTTTTCATCGCTCGGCAGGTCACCTCGTTCCATCTCGCCGCCGAGCAAATTGCAGAGTACACGGCGAAAATATTCATGCCGCGGAAACGACATGAACGAGCGGGAGTCGGTCACCATGCCGACGAAGCGACCAAGCAGGCCGGTTGCGGAAAGAGCATTCAATTGCCACTCGATCCCTTCCTTCTGATCGAGAAACCACCAGGCGCTGCCAAATTGGATCTTCCCCGCGAGTGCCGAATCCTGAAAACTACCGGCAGCGGTTGCGAACGCATAATTGTCGGTGGGATTATTGTTGTAGATGATCGTCTTGGGCAACGCGTTTTCGCTCTCCAGTACGTTGAGGTACGCGTTCAGCGCTGCGGCCTGAGGCCAGTCGCCGATCGAGTCGAATCCCGTGTCAGCGCCGAGTTCGCGCTGACGTCGCGTGTTCACATTGCGCAAGGCGCCCAGGTGTAGTTGCTTGGTCCAATTCCTCGACGCGTCCAGACGTCCGAAAAACAACATCATGAAGGAGGCGAATTCTTCGTGCTCCTCGTGGCTGGCGGCCACGCCGGATCGCACTTTAGTAAAGATCGCGGCCGCGCGTGCCTCACTGCAAGGATGCGCATAGCAATGAGCCAACCCGTGATCGGAAAGCCGACAACCAATTTCATGAAAAAATTTGTGCCGTAGTTCCAGTGCGCGCAAGAAAGAAGCGAAATTAGATATGTCGATATTGCTAACCGCTTGCAGGCGCTCGACCCATGGATTGAAAATGTCGGGCGCAGAAACCTGGAGTGAGCGATCTGGCCGAAATGTTGGGAACATGCGAAATCCGCAATCGACGCCATTCACCGCCAGATGATCCAGAAGATCGTCGCAAGGATCGTCGCTGGTACACAGGATCCGAACGTTGAACTTTCCGAGAATGCCGCGCGCCGTTAGATCGCCTTCTAAGAGAATTGAATTCGCCCGATCCCAGATGGTTTCAGCCGTTCGCTCGTCCAGCAGTTCTTCAATATCGAAGTAGCGCTTCAGCTCCAGGTGCGTCCATTGATAGAGCGGATTGCGGATGGTGTAAGGCACGGTGCGTGCCCAGGCCAGGAATTTCTCCTTCGGTGCAACTTCGCCTGTGCAGTAGCGTTCACAAACGCCATTCGCTCGCATGGCTCGCCATTTGTAATGATCGCCTTCAAGCGCAATCTCGAACAGGTTTTGGAACCGGCGGTCTTGACCGACATCTCGGGCCGGCAAATGCGAGTGGTAGTCCAGGATGGGCTGGGTTACGGCATAGTCGTCGTAGAGCCGGCGTGCGGTCTTTGAATGGAGCAAGAAGTTGTCGGTGATGAAGTTCAACGGCTTCCTCCGTTCTCCCGGCGACCGCTCTGCGCGCGGGCATTGCGGACGACAGCGACGAAGCTTTGCGCAGCTTCAACAATCGGAGCCGTATTGCCTGACTCGAGCGCGGAAGCCGACACCAACTCCCCCCCGATGCCGAGTGCGGCGGCTCCGGCAAGGATGAAATCTGCGGCCGTATTCAGATTCACGCCGCCGGTGGGAATCATGGGCACCTGCGGTAAGGGCGCTTTCAATGCCTTGATATATTTGGCACCGCCCACGGTTCCGCAAGGAAAGACCTTCACGAAGTCGCTGCCTGCCTTCCAGGCAGCGATCACCTCGGTCGGCGTAAGCGCCCCGGCCATCATTACCTTTTTCGCGCGATTGGCAAATTTCACGGTTTCCAAATCGAATCCGGGGCTCACGATAAATTCTGCGCCGGCATCGATGCAACGCTCCGCGGTGCCGGCATCGAGCACTGTTCCTGCCCCGATCAGCACGTCGGAACCCATGCTCTTCGCCAGTTGGGCGATCACCTCGACTGCACCGGGAACCGTCATGGTGATTTCCACGATCGGAATTCCTCCGGCGCGGACGGCCTCCGCCGCTAGCATCGCCTGCTTCGCGGAAGATGCCCGGACGACTGGAACTACGCCGACCTCCGTAATCCGATTCGCAATTTCCTGTTTGTGCATAATGTTCGTTTTTTCTAACGCGCGATCCGCGCGCTCGCTCCCCGCATTGCCTGCAATACTTCGGGAAGAGTCGCCATAGTAGTGTCACCAGGCGTTGTCATCGCTAGAGCACCATGCGCGGCTCCGCACTCGACCGCCCACTGCGGCCCCTGCTCAGTGAGAAAACCGTAAATCAGCCCTGAGGCAAACGAGTCTCCGCCGCCTACGCGATCAAAGATCTCCAGGTCTTCACGATATTTCGCCTCATAAAAATTGCCGTTCGCGTAGCAGATGGCGCCCCAGTCATTCCGGGTCGCGGTTTTTGCCTTGCGCAGCGTGGTCGCGACCACGGCAAAAGGAAATTCTTTCACTACCGTCTCAATCATCTTCTTGAAGGCTTCCGCCTCTATGTTTGAAATATGCTCATCGAGTCCCGCGACCTGAAAACCCAAGGCGGCTGAGAAATCTTCTTCGTTGCCCAGCATGACATCGACCAGCGGAGCCAGCCGCCGGTTCACTTCCTGTGCGCGCTTTTTCCCGCCAATCGCCTTCCACAGAGACTCGCGGTAATTCAAATCGTAGGAGATTACCGTTCCATTTTTCCGTGCCGCTTTCATCGCTTCCACGGCAACGTCGGGTGAAGTTTCAGACAAAGCGCAAAAAATACCGCCGGTATGAAACCATCGCGAGCCATGCTTGCCGAAGATCTCGTCCCAATCAATCTCGCCGGGTTTCAATTGCGAAACCGCTGTATGTCCACGGTCGGAACAACCCAAGGCCGGACGGATGCCAAATCCTCGTTCGGTAAAATTCAATCCATTCCGCGCCGCCCGTCCTACACCATCGAACCCGACCCAGCGGATCAGCGACTGGTCCACACCGCCTTGATAGATAAGGTCCTGCAATAACCTGCCGACCGGATTGTCGACAACCGCAGTAACGATTGCGCTATTCAGGCCAAAGCACCTCTTCATGCCGCGGGCGACGTTGTACTCGCCACCGCCTTCGGAGACTTCGAATTGCCGCGCAGTCGAAACGCGACGGTCGCCCGGATCGAATCGAAGCATCACCTCGCCGAGACTGACAATATCCCATCGGCACTGCTCCTTAGGCCTTATCGTGAGGCGGGCTGGCAAGTGCGATTTGTCCACTTTTTCCTTTCGTCACTTTTCTTTTTCATCACTTCTTCGCCGGCCGAGCTATATTTCTGCCGCGGCGAATTCTACCGGCTGTAGTCTCGGAACCAGAATGTGAATGATCGCTAGTGCGGTCAGATACGCGAAGCCGGCGAGAAAGAAGGGTATCGCGTAGCTATGCGTCCGCTGCAGAAAAAAGGAAACGAGTTTCGCAATCAGCATCCCCCCGATAGCGCCCGCCATGCCACCAATCCCCACCACCGAGGCAACCACTGCTCCGGGAAACATGTCCGACGGCAAAGTGAAGAGATTACAGGAAAAGCCCTGGTGTGCCGCCGCCGCAATTCCGATCACCAGCACCGCTCCCCACATCGATGCGATCTTGGGTGCAAAAACAATCGGCAGGACGCAGATTGCACAAATCAGCATGGCAAATTTGCGGCTCGCGTTTACCGTTCCGCCATGGCGTATTAAGGATGAGGACACCCATCCCCCCGCCACGCTTCCCACGTCCG
>JBAUVJ010000285.1:0-11652 GCA_049583165.1 Candidatus Sulfotelmatobacter sp.
AGAAAAATGCCGCGTCCCGAAGTCTTGAGCAAGTTTTCCGGCGCGAGAGGATTCGGAATTCCGCTCAAGTCAATGCCTTTGCCCTGATCGCGAATCGTGATGACCAGGTCTTCAGAAGTTCGCTCAAAGGCAAGGATCACTTTCTTATCGGGAGCATATTTGTTGCCGTGCAGCACGGCGTTTACCGCGCCCTCACGCACGGCCATGGAAATCTGCATGACCTCTTCATCTCCAAAGCCCAACTCAGTAGCAATGCGGGTAGCGCTTTCTTCCGCATGGTCCACCGTTTCCAGAGTGGAGTCGAGCGTATAGGAGACTGGTTGCTCCATGGCAATAAATTACGTCTTAGAACCCGCACTTGTCCTGTGAGTTGCCCGTAGGCCTCGCCGCAGGCCGCATGCGGCGAATGCGGTAGTTTGCCTGTGCAACCATGCAATTGTCAACGAGCGCCTCGGATTGTCGGCAGCGAACATCAGAACGTCGATCCGGACAGCATCTCGCAGAACCTAGCGCAGAAGAATCGGGTCAGGCGGCAAGCGCGCATATAATTGTACGCTGTGAGCCCCGTGCTGAGCGCGAGAATCCGGGATTTCCTGAAGCGCTTGGCGGCCATAACTATTTTGGCGGTGGCAGGCGTCGCCCTTATCTCCTATTGCGCGGATTTTGCGGTGTTCCGTTATCGGGTCGCTGAGAACAAGGCGTTCGGGCAAGTCGAAATTACAAGCTATGATGCGGTCCTCCAGAAAAACGGCAAGACTCAGCTTCTCTTCAATCCTCCGCAAGCGCAAACTTGCGTGAACTCGCTTTTCCCACGAGCCGGATATCTTCCATGCTGGTATCTACAACGCCATACCGAGCAGCGTACAGACATCTAACCATTTGGTTAGATTTCTTTACAATGCTAACTCTCGCGTCCTCAAAGGCCTGCGCGGGCATCGCGCGACCTCTCTGCATCATCTAATGCAGTAACGAACCAAGAAAATGGATTGGTGAGGAGGATAAGTACTTTTATGAAGCTGTTACAGGGATTGGGAAGCTTGTTCCTGGCAGCGCTTTTATCTGCGCCCGCATGGGCAAGCAATAATGCGAGCTCAAATTCAGCTGTGCCGGGAACTTTAAATTATGTGGAGGGTCAGGCCTACATTGCCGACCAGCCATTGGACCATAATTCAATTGGCAACACTACTCTCCAGGTCGGCGAATCGCTCAATACCGATACGGGGAAAGCGGAAATCCTGCTCACTCCGGGCGTGTTCCTGCGGGTGGGTGACAATGCGTCGGTAAAAATGATCGCGGGCAGTCTCACCGACACGGAGCTGCGCGTGGATCGGGGCCATGCCATGGTGGAAGTGGATCAGATCTATCCGCAGAACAATCTGAGGATCTCGGAAGGTCCCACGACCGTGCAAATCCTGAAGCCGGGTTTGTACGACTTCGATCTGCAACAAAACCAGATTCGCGTGTTCGATGGCGAGGCGATGGTGCAGGAAGGCGACCGGCAGATCAAAGTGAAGGCCGGACATGAGCTGTGGATAGCGGCCAATGCGCCCGAAAAAGAAGTGAAGTTCGATAAGCAAGCCATGAATTGCGACGCTCTCTACCGCTGGAGTAGTCTGCGATCCGACTACGAGGCGGAAGCGAATGTCGACGCCGCGCGCATCGTGGAGGCCGACGACTGGTATGGCGCGGGCTTCTGGGGCGCCGGATGGGGGCCAGGCTGGGGTTGGGGCGGATGGTACTGGGATCCGTGGTACTCAGGTTTTACGTTCCTCCCCGTGGGTGGAATTTTCTATAGTCCGTTTGGGTGGGGATTCTATTCGCCAGGGCTAGTCTTCCGGGCGCCGTTCTACGGCGGACATTTTAACCATACGTTCAATGCCGCCAATGTTCGCGCCTGGGGACCGGGTGAGCACTATGCAACCACCAAGGGTTACTCGCATGGCGTCTATACCGGTGCAGGAGCAGCCCGCGGCGCTTTTCACTCGGGGCCGATGATGGCTTCAGGAGGCGCGCGTGGTAGCTTCGGCGGAGGCGGCGGGTTCCACGGCGGTGACGGTGGGTTCCACGGCGGCGGAGGCGGCGGCCATGCGGGCGGACGCTAAACTAATAAGCCAGTGAATATCGGGCGCGGAAACGCGCCCGTTTTATTTAGTAACCAAAATTGTTACGGAATCATCCTAGTTGTAAGGTGGACCGATGTCGCTGGAGCGACATTTCCGGAGCAGTAGTAACGAAGTAAGATTCGGAGCAGCGCTCGTTTGTTTCATCCTCATCGCGATCTTCGCCGCGCGCTGCGCTCCGGCCGAGTTCCGGGTTGCCACCAGTGAGCACTCGATCGCTGCCGATTCGCATCACGACCAAAGACCTCGCTTTGATAGCAAGTGTTCGGGTTTGAGTGCTCCCATCGCGGCGTTTGTACTTTTCCCACCCAACGCCGAACCGGTAAGGTTGGCCACGGCAAAAGAATTATTCCTCACGCTACAGACTAAGGGCTTTCACTTCAATCGTCCTCCCCCTATCAGCTAAGTCCGCTGTGACGGAAGCGATCGATTTGTCGGTTCTCGTCAACATTCCAGAAGTTATAAGAAAACGACCAGATTGAACCGAGTCGGTATTTTGTGAATCGGTTTGAGACGAAGAAGCTATGAATGAGTTACGACTCGAAAAACGATGAGCCAGGTTTAGGAGACGAGGTTTCTATGAAATGCGTACTGTGGATTGCTTTGCTTATATTGGCGACGCCCTTGCTGTCGCAGAGTGTAATTCCCGGCGGCACGATTCTTCCTGTCCGTTTGAATTCTTCTCTGAATTCAGGGAAGGTCAAAGCTGGGCAGGTAATTACGGCGCGAGTTGTTCAGGATGTACCGTTGTCGTCAGGATCAAAAATTCATGCCGGCACAAAAGTGATTGGTCACATAACGGATGTTAAACAAGGGAAGGAGGCCCAAGTGTCGTTCCGGTTTGACGCAATCGAGATTTCCAGGCAGCGGATACCGGTAACAACAAATTTGCGGGCGTTAGCTTCCATGATGGCCGTAGAGGACGCACAAATCCCGGCGTTTGGTCCCGACCGGGGAACATCAGAGAATGCCTGGACCACGGGTCAAATTGGAGGTGAGGTGGTTTACCGGGGTGGGGGACCGGTCGCAGACGGCTTACGGACTGTTGGCGAACCCGCACCCAATGGCGTGCTGGTTCAAGTTTCTGGCAAGCCGGGTACGGAATGCCGCGGTACAGTCGAGGGCAATGACCAGCAACAAGCGCTTTGGGTGTTTTCTTCCGATGCATGTGGTGCTTACGGCTTTGCGGACTTGACGATAATTCATGCCGGACGCGCGAATCCAATAGGTGAGATTACCGTCGCGTCAGACCGCGGCAAGGTCAATGTAAGAGCTGGCAGCGGCATATTATTGCGGGTGAACGGAACTTTGAATAGTCCGGTTAGCGGTGCAACGGGCCCATCCTAAGCCCATCGGGAGGTATGGCCATGTTTGATCGACGAGATTCAATTTGGCTGGAAGTTGCAAGAGTTTTGTTGATAGTCTTCCTGGCGGCCCTCTTTTTTCTGTTAGGCCAAAGCATGGCTCGTCATCGCTTCCATCAAGGCGGACGGCACCGATGGGACGACTCTATCGGACAATAGCTGGTCCAGAAAACTTTGGCCTGTGAAAATGATAGGGAGGCGGAGCGTGCAAAAGCGCTCCGCTTTTTTGTATCTGGATTCGGCTACAATGGCGTCTCTTGGAGCTTGCCGTGAAAACAGGGGGACGTTGATGTTCGAGAATCGCTTCGTTTCCGGGCCAAGTTATTTCGCTATCGCACTCTTCAGCTTGATCACGATGATTCCGCCGCGCGCCTCGGCCGGGGGCGCCAATACTGCGGCGGCAGCGACTGACCCGCGCCTGGAAAAGAGTTACCGCTTCCAGCAGGGCGGTTGGACGTACGTCCACCTCGAAGGCTCGCCTTCGGAAGTCGGCTACCAGCACGGCTACTTGCTTGCTCCCGAGATCGCCGACGCGCTCGAGGCCATCAAACTTTTCGACACTCACCAGACGCAACGCGATTGGGAATTTTTTCGCAAGACGGCCCGCGAGATGCTTTGGCCGCACATCGACCCCGAATATCAGCAGGAGCTGCAAGGAATTGCCGATGGCGCCAAGGCCCGTGGCGATAATCTCGACGTCTACGACATTGTGGCCTTGAATGCCTTCGAAGAAGTGCCCGACTACTATGTGCCCTGGCTGAATAAGCGGGAGAAGCAAGCCAAAGCGCCAAAGCTGAAGGCTCCGGGCAATTGCAGCGCATTCATCGCCACCGGCGCTTACACCAGGGATCATCAGATTGTCATCGCTCACAACAATTGGACGAGCTACTTGGCCGGCGAGCGCTGGGTTGTGATTTTCGACATTCTGCCGCAGCACGGCCAGCGCATTCTGATGGATGGTTTTCCCGGAGTGATCACCAGCGACGACGATTTCGGCGTGAACGCAGCCGGCATCATGATCACGGAAACCACCATGACGCAATTCGAGGGCTGGGATCCGAAGGGTAAGCCGGAGTTCATGCGCTCGCGCAAAGCACTACAGTATGCGGAAAGCATCGACGAGTACGCGCGCATTATCAAAGAGGGGAACAACGGCGGATATGCCAACGACTGGCTCATCGGCGACCGTAAGACCGGCGAGATCGCTTATCTCGAACTTGGTCTGAAGAACACGCCGATGTGGCGGACGAAAGATGGATACTTCGTCAGTTCAAACTTCCCTCGCGATCCGAAATTAATTCGCGAGGAGACTAGCGGCTTTGATCCGAATGATATGTCTTCCTCGATGAACGCGCGGCACACGCGCGCCGACGAACTGGTGCAGCATGCCAAAGGAACGATTGATGTAGAGATGGCCGAAGATTTCCTGGCGGATCATATCGACAGCTTTGAGAAATCCTCTTCTAGTGTTGACAAGCCTCAACCCGACGAACGTACACTGTGCGGTCACGTAGACAACTCGCCGCGCGGCGTAAAAGAGTGGGGTTGGGAGGCCTACAATCCCGGTGGCGCCGTGCAGGGCAAAGCCACGGACAGCAAGATGGCAGCGAATATGAGTTTTATCGCACGTGCTGGCCATCCCTGTGGCGCGGATTTTGTGGCGGCCGATTTCCTGGAGAAGCATCCGGAATACGCCTGGCAAAAGCCGCTGCTGCATGACATGAAGGCTGGACCGTGGACTAAATTTCAGGCGGGGCAAAAAGCGCAGTAGCTCCGTGGCGGTGGGATATGTACTGTGAGATCGAAGTGAAACACAGGGCCCCGATCACGGAAGGTGATCTGCAAGCTGCGGTGTGCGGCGGTCAACTTGGGGCGGCGATTGTGCTGGCGGACGCATACGCTAGAAGTGCGATCTATAGCCTGGCCCCACCCAAGCATTCGATCTGCGCCTTCGAAACCATACGCCGCTGCTTCGTCATCGTACGTGAAGTTAACTCTCGCTTCAGCACATTCCACATCGAGGGTAACAACCGGACGGTTTCCGTTCAAGCTCTGCTAGATGCGGTTCAGGACTTCTCCGGTTTGCTGCCCAGTGCTTCAGGCCGCTCCCGCTGGTCAGGCTTACGAGGGCATTTCCCTGACTGTTCAGCTCTTTGAAGACAACGGCCGGGAAACCGGCATTGCGGGCAAGTTGACCACGCTGAGCTCGATTTTGCGCGAACGATTTGCGTGGGCCTCGCTCCGCTCCAGCGTCATCGCCTTCCTTACCAGCCTGGCGCTGATTTGGAAAGGCCTGAAGCAGGAGCCCCTCATGGCGGGGGTCTACAGTTTCGCCATTGTTCTCGTATTCACCATGCTGGAATGCGCCGTTAGCTACTTCCTTGACCGTGGTAAAATGAAGTGGAAGTTGAAGGAGGCCTAGAAGATGTTCCGCGAGCGAAAACCGGGCGCGAGATCTTCCGCGAGTGCTCCTTTAACCCTCCACGAGCGCGTGCAATCAGGTCTGGAAGAGGGTTTTAAAGGTTCCATGCCCGACCATTCTCTGGAACTCTCGGACGCCGATGTCCTGATTCAGCAGGGCGGTAAGGTGGCTGTAGTAGAAGTTAAAACGGGCGATCCCAATCTCCCTCTTCCCAGCAGCACTTCCGCTCAAATGCTTTTGTTGCAGCAGCAGGCGCGAAGCAGATTTCCAAAAGAAGAAGTGCAAGAAGTTCTTCCGGTGCTGGTCACGAACTACAACGTCAGTCCAAACGCGCAAAAAGAGCTTGAGGATCAAGGCATCAAAGTGCTTCGGATCGATCCGGCTGCTTCCAAGAGCTATGACTTCGAGAAGTTCTCGCAGCAAGTAGCCAGTCTTACCGGATTGCAAACTGATCTTGTCTGACAGGTAAGTGTCGGTCCCATTTGCGTATCGTCGTTACTCCCATGAAAGAAACTCCCCAGCAATACACTCAGCGTATCAGCGGCTACGCTGCCGGCAAGCAGCCTCTTGCGGTGCAGGCAGCAACGGCCAAAAAGCTCGAGCGGCTCATCAAAGGCGTGCCCACGAGCAAATTGCGCAAGCGGCCAGCGCCCGGCAAATGGTCGGTCAACGAGATTCTTGCGCACCTCGCGGAAACGGAAATCGTCGGCGGTTTTCGCATGCGTCTGATTCTAGGTGCGCCGGGCACTCCCATCGTGGCTTTCGATCAGGATGCATGGGTCATCAGTGGACACTACGAAAAGCGCGATCCCCGCAAATCTCTCGAGCAATTCCGCGTGCTGCGGGAGGCCAATCTCGCCCTCCTCAAGTCCCTGACGCCCGAACAGTGGAAGCATTATGGAATGCATTCCGAACGCGGCCAGGAGTCGATCGAGCACATCGCCCGCATGTTCGCGGGACACGATATCAACCATCTACAGCAGGTCGAGAAAATTCTGGCCGGGAAGTGAAGTCGCAGAGAAGTGCAGTTGAAATGCAGTTGAAATGCAGTTGAAATGCAGCTACCTCACTCGAAGTGACGTCTAGAGGCAGATCATTCCGCTTGCAGCCCAAGCCCTCCGGCTCTCTCAGAAACAAATCCGATAATCTCCTGCTGAAAGTCCGTGTTTGGATGAAATAGCTTCGTGCTACCGTCTCACTAGATGCAGAGTTCGGCTCTCCCCTAAAGATCCCGGGCTGGTCAGGCGGTTTGAAATGACGACGAAAGCGTGTACAAACACCAACTGTCCAGCCTATGCGCACTTTGTGTATACCGTCGCTATGCGCTGCGTTCTTTGCCGGTGGGATCTGAAGAGCGCGCAGCGGAGCAGTGAAGCGATGGGAGACCATCCGGCCAGCACTAGAGCAAGCGGATCTGCACTATCCAGAAAGTCCAGCGGAACGCGTGCCGCTCGATAAAACCTCGGCGATACGGCGAAATTTCACACTGGCGGAAGAAGCCAGTGCTCTAATTCCACTGATAGCATCTGCGCATGTGACGCACGAAGGAGTGGTAGCAAAGCGTCCGGAAACTCGCAATCAGCTGCAAGAGGAATGAGACGTGCGGGAAGCGATTCTTAACCATAAGTGAGAAGGCTTCAGAACTACCGCTCACCGAAAGCGGGCAGTGATTCTGCTCTTCAAGTTCCAAAGGTACGTGACCGCCTGCCGTCGGTGAAGGGCACAGACGTGGGATTACTAGTGGCGTTACTTAAGAGCGATCAACGATTAGAAGTGACCGATCTTATTACGTCGATTTTTTCTAATGAAACACGCGATGTATATCCGTGATTCGCTCACTGCGGGTTCGCTGTCATCGACGCGCGGTGTCCGGTTGTCGTCTCCCAATAATCGATCCAGCGCCGGCGAATGCCGGTCACGCGCTCGACGAGTTCAGGGCTCGGTTTCTGGCCGTGCTCAACCACGACAACCATTCCGGTATTGAATTGTTTTTGCGAGTGGTCGACATCAGGTAAGCGCGGTCCCTCTACGGCGATCACGTCTTGAATCGTCACCTTGGTTCGATCCGCCTTGAATATCGGATGCCCGTTTGCGTCCTCGCCGGCCGGCGCGAGGTTCTTCAGCATGAAGAAATCCGGCACCTCCGCGGCGGAGATCAGGCCCATCAAATAGAGATCGAGATAGGAGAAACCTGTTGCCGGAACGTAATAGTCGTCATCGAGTTGGGTGTAGGTGCCATCGAAGTTGTCCTGCCAAACACCGCCGCCCATGATCGAAGCCTCAGTGGGCCGTTGATAGGGAAATGCAACCGGAGCCTGCAACCCTCGGACCCAATGAACCGGGCCCAGGACAATTGTTTCCCCGTTGACGTTCGCCGAAACAAACGCCGACCAGCGATGGCCCATCTCATGGGCAATTTGTGACATCCCGTAGTTGTAGGGAGGCAGCTTTCCATCCGGAGATCGCTCCGCCAACTGGTGCAGATAGAAAGTTATGTCGTGACTGTCGCCGACAGGTGCTCCCTCGGGCGGCCACTCTTGCATTTGGTTGGAGCCGACGTAGACCGGCTGGACGAATTCCCACTGAAACCTGCCCTGGCTACAGTAGCTTTCGAGGTCGTGCTGGTTCTCCCCGGTTCCCGTCACATTACCGGCCTTGGGGCCATCACTCGGTGTACCCGCTTCCTGGTTATCGATGCGGAAGTCAGAGTAGTAAGCCAGGAAATCGAACTTGTCGCCGAGACTTTTGATCACAGTGCACGAGAGATCCTGCGACTTAGGCAATGCCAGGTAATGAAACGATTCGTACACCACCGCATAGGGACCGTCCTTGCGCGTCAAAGAAGAGAGGTGAACTTCGGGACTGCGTATTCCAGTTAACCGAATAGTATGACGCGGCAATTGCTCCACAGGTTCGCCGGAGTCTCCCTTAACTGAAACCTCAGCATAAACGGCAACCTGTTCGACTCCGCGAAGCGCTGGCGGCAGCACGCCTTCGATCGTGATCGTGTTGCCAGTCGCCTTCACCTTGCGCGAGACACCCGGTCCGAATGCAATATATCTTGATGGACGACGACGCGGCGTAACTCCCACCGCCGTCCAGGTCACGTTCGGATGAACCACGTCGAGGCGTGTGGGAAGCGGGTTATGGGCATCGAAAAATACTCGGTACGCAATGCCACCTAGCCCCGGATCACCTTCCGGCAGCACCGGCCCACGGGTTTCAAACGTGACCTTTAAGAGTGCACCGTCAGCCGCCGAGAGCTTGAGATTCCGGACGTCCAAATGCGCGGCCGCTGCCGGATGCGGCTCAACACTGAGAGTCGCCAAAGGTTCATCCGCGCCCGAGAGCATTGGGTAAACGCCAACGATGGCATCCTTCGCGGCAAGCTCTTTGTAGGACATCTCAATCGACCCATCGCGATGCAGCACGGCCTGAAAGCGGTTGATCGTTTTGAACCAGGTGAAGTCCTGGATATTTCCGAACGGCTCCGTCACGTACCAGGTGACCACCGCGCGATCCGGAAGTTCCTTCACATAATGAGGTCCAGACATCCGCGGTTTGAAGAAGACGCAGAGCGCCGGAACGGTGTTGACCAGCGTACCGGCCGCATCAGCTAACGCGTCGAATCGCGCGATCGAGACTCCACCTGCGTGTGGACCTACTTCTGCCTCACCGTTGTCTTCTGGTTTGCCGAAGCTGATCGACCCAGTCCTGCCGACGAGAAATGAATTCCAACTCTTCCCGGAAAAAGGGAATGCGAATTGATGAAGAGTAACTTCAGCGCCCGAGAGTTCAGGACCGAAGTCCGGATCCCATTGCAGCGCGCCATTCTCCACCCGGTAGCGCGAACCATCTGGAGTGAAGCGCAGCGTGTGGTTGACCAGATCGAACAGGTTCGCCTTTCCCAAGGTGCCCTCATCCAATTCCATAACGATCAAGTCCCCCTGAGTCGAGACCTTGCCGATCGGATGTCCCGGTTCCGTATGCCATTCTTGCGCGCGGGACAAACGCGGATATAAGAGGATCCCGCATAAAAACAAGATTCCACACCGCGACCAACCACCGGACTTCTTCATGTCGATCTCCGATCCTTCCAGTAGCAGCTAGATTGTATACAATATCCTGTCGAGGATTGGGTGTCTGTAACTTTGTGGATAGGGCGATGGATCCCGATGGCGGGGCCTTCAACGCCGCAAAAATTTTACGCAGCTTGCCATAAGGCGAACATTGCCGTTTCGCGAACCCGAAATGAACAAATGATATTTGGGGGTTGCTGTCGCGTTGTCTACAAGCACAAGTGCCCCGGTTTATCTGGAAGCCGGCGGCGGAAACGATCCTGCGCTTTATGAGATGTGGCAGGGAATCTATGAAGACGGTCCGTGGACCGATTCCTCGAACGCGCTTTGGCCCGACGTTACATCGAACAACCTAACACCACAGGGTAACGGAACATCCGATGCCGCAGGCCTTCCAGTAGCGCCGCTGCTGGCCAATGCCGATGAGGTAATTGGCACGGGCACACCCACTGCTCCGGCCGGCACCATTCAGCATCCCATCCGGTTCACCGTCAACCATATGGTGAACTACTGGTCTGGCCTGCTACGGAAACAGCGGGGGTGGGAAGCTGCACGGAAACGGGAGGCAGTGCCATTCCCACGGAATCGGAAATCTCGCAATCGTCTCCCCCGGCAAGCTGCACGATGTCCGGACCTGCGGGCGAGATCTATCGACTCAAGGCTTCAGTCGCGACTCCCTCGTGCGCCTCTTCAAGTCCGCAGGCTGCCATCATCATCACCGCGTTCCGAAATTACGGAATCATTCTGGCCGACAACGGAGACAGCGGCGGTCTTATCGGCACGCCCGACGCTCGCTGGAACGACAACGATCTTTCATGCATCACGAATCTCACGTTGGGTGACTTCGAGCCGGTGAACGTCTCAAGCCTCATGGTCAGCAATGACAGCGGTGCCACGAGCCATTAGGCGACTGACGGCGATTTCCTTAGATCCCTTTCCCTTGGTCGATCAAGATGCGGACTAGGAGCTGTTCAAAGCCAGTGGCCGCTCTATCCTGCTCGGTGAAACCACTACGGGCAATTCAACAATCCACCAATCGAAGCCGAGTACAGAGGATGGGAACAACGAATATTGTTGCGCAGGAGGTCAGCGGACAAGCCACTCGGTGAGTTCATGAGTGAGGGTCAGCACCGGGTGGTGCGCGACCGAGACCAACAGCGAAGCGGCTACCGCAAACGGGATTACGAACCAGGTGCGAATGTGCACGCGCCGCGATTTGCTTGCCTTATCCCAATCGAGAAGAAACGCGACACGCTCGCTAATCGGGCCGGCCACGAAGGTTGTGCCGCAGGCCGAAGCGGCTTTTACAGGAACCAGGCGTGAAACCTTGACCAGCGCTCCGGCCAAGTCAAGGGCCTCACGCTGATTCGAGACGGCCGCCTCATCGGCGGCAAGTTCAGCGGCTTGCGACCAGGCCATTTCCAGCTTCGCCATGCCGGGAAAGGGACAAAAAGTCAAGATGAGCCGCTTCAAGTTGTCGCGAGATTTCATGTGCTCATGTTCATGTTTCAGTGCCATGCGGAGTTCGTCGGGACTCAATAGGCCCACCGTCGATTCCGAAACTAATATTCTCGGATGGCGGACTCCCACTATCATGAGCGGAGGGCTCTCGCGTCGGGACTGAAGGGCAACGCCGGAATTGGCATCGACTTCGAGGGGGCGCGCGC
>JBAUVJ010000286.1:0-7438 GCA_049583165.1 Candidatus Sulfotelmatobacter sp.
GCCCAACTCCATGCGTGGCGTAACTACTTAAGAATGCGAAACGGGCGAGGCACTATTGGATCAGTGATACAAAATGGTTTCATGCGCCAGCCTCGGGTGGGGTGATCGCTGGCTCGATGACGTGGAGGCCGCATTCTGTCTTGGAAGATCCGGACCACCGGCCTGCTCTTACATCTTCCCCGGGGCGAACGGCGCGTGTGCAGTGGGTGCAGCCGATGCTCGGATAACTTCGATCATGCAGCGCGTTATACGGTGTGTCATGCGCGCGGATATATTGCCAAACCTGCGCGGAGCTCCAATCGGCGATGGGATTGATTTTCACTAGGCCAAATTTTTCATCCCATTCAATCTTGCCAGCGCTGGCACGCGCGGTGGTCTGATCGCGGCGGATGCTGGTAATCCACGCCGAGAGTTCGCCCAGCTTGCGGCGCAGAGGCTCAACTTTCCTCAGGTTGCAGCATCGATCAGGACTTCGTTGCCAGAGTGAAGGACCATGAACCCGCTCCTGTTCCGTAGGCGACAGAAGCGGATAAACCTTTTCAATCGTCACGCCATATTTTTGTTCTACTTCATCCATCAGATTGTAGGTCTCAGGAAACAGAAATTCTGTATCCAGAGTGAAGAGGCGAAAATTCCTATGCGTGCGCGAAGCGATGTCAATCAGAACCATACCCTCCGCGCCAAAGGCGGAAGAGATCGCCACGCTATCGCCAAACGTGTCGAAGGCCCAGCGGAGAACACGTTCGGGACTCCAGGACTCGGCACTGGCCTGCACTTGTGCAACTTTTTCTTTCATGACAACGGTTCCTCTTGCTTCGAACTTTTGGGGGAGAGCAGATTTTGTCCGAGGACGGAATCGAGCCCGTTCTCCATCGCGAGGAAGTTAGTTTCTGGCTCATCGGCGAGACGGTCACCGAACCTCACGACCTGCCCAACCACCAGCAAGGTTGGAGCCGCGAGTCGCGGGGCTTGATGGAGGTCCGCGATTGTGGTTCGGTGTACGCGCTGCTGAGCGGTAGATGCTCGAGAAATAATTGCGCAGGGAATTTCTTGCGCAAATCCACACTTAGAAAGTCTTCCTGCGATCCCGGCGTAATCGTGGCCGGGCATATAGATCACGAGGGTTGACCTGGTACTGGCAATGCTCTTCCACTCTGCATCGGTATCGTCCGAAGCGCGATGACCGGTCGTCAGCACGAGCGTAGAAGATGTTTGCCGGTGAGTGAGAGGAATCCCAGCCGCGGCTGCGGCTCCCAGAGCCGAGGTGACGCCGGGAACAATTTCATATTCGACGTTAGCTTGCTGCAGTGCTTCGAGTTCCTCGCCGGCACGTCCGAAGATAAGCGGATCGCCGCTCTTCAGGCGCACCACTTGCTTTTCCGACGCTGCCAGCGTTACCAGAAGAAAGTTGATTTCTTCCTGCCGCATGGTCTTGGTCCCGCATCGCTTGCCGACGTTCTGGACCCGAGCCGTGCGTGGAATCAATTTCAATATTTCGGGCGGGACGAGGTCATCGTGAAGGACCACATCGGCGGCGCGCAGCAATCGCAGCGCCTTGACGGTGAGTAACCCGGGATCTCCCGGACCTGCGCCCACCAGGTATACTTTGCCGCTCATACTGTGACTCTCCTGTCGTCCTTCGCGGCCTCGGCACATCTGTTCGCGGACTCTTCCTCGACCGCGGCTTCGAAAGCTGCGCGGCTCGCCAGCGAATGCAGTAGTTCACTTTTTCGTTGCGGATCGAGATCGCTGGCCAGTACAAGTTTCCGGGTCGCGCCCAGTTCGGCAACCCAGGGCGCGTATCCGGGACCAAACTGTCGCTCCAGTTGCTGGCGAATTTTCTGAGCCAGCGACGGACTGTTTCCGCTGGTGGAGACGGCAATTTGAAGATCGCCGCGGCGCACCACGGCGGGATAGTAGAAGTCGCAAAGTTCCGGAACATCCACAACGTTGCACAGAACTTCGCGTCGCTGAGCTTCTCGATAAATGGACTCATTAAGGGCAGGCGATGCGGAGGCAATGACTGCCAGAAAAACTCCATCGAGATCGCTCGGAGTGAAGGCGCGAAGGTCGAGCTTGATCGCGCCTGCTTTCGCGTATTCGTGTACCGCGTCGGTCGCTTCCAAAGCAACTACATGGACGTGTGCGCCCGTGTCGATCAGGCTGGCGATTTTGAGTTCGCCAAGTTTGCCAGCGCCCACAACCAGGCACCGTTTGCCGTCGAGTTTTAAGAACATGGGAAACAAATCGCTCATAATTCTTCAGCCTTCCATGCTGCTGGGCACCCGCCCTTCGGGCACGTCGCGGGCAACCGCATCGATCGATTTTCCCGCCAGGTAATCGCGCAATTCTGAATCGGTGTGCCGGGAAAAAAACTGCCGGAGATTTTCGCCGGCGTCGCCCTCGGCGAGATACCGGCGCAAAAGCCGTTCGATCGCTACCGGTACTTCAGTTGCAAGGCAGCGATATCCGACTGGCCGCGCAATGGATTGATGGAGGCCGACGGCGCCACCCAGGCAGAAGTAGTAAGCGTCCACCAGTTTTCCGTTGACCTTTAATTTCTTGCCTTCGATTCCAATGTCAGCGATCCAGTGCTGCCCGCAACTGTTGGGGCAACCAGTAACGTGCAGTTTTAAGTGCTGATCAAAGCCGGGCAGGCGTTCTTCCAATTCCTCCACCAGCCAACGAGAGAAGGTCTTAGTTTCGGTTATGGCAAGCTTGCAGAACTCAGCGCCACTGCACGCGATGGCTCCGCGGAAAAACGGAGAGCCACTTACCGGCAATCCGATTTCGCCGAGTTCCTTGGCTAGTTCGTCGGACTGCAAACGCGGCACATTCACGATCAGCAAATTCTGCATGTTGGTGGTGCGCAGTTGGCCGTTCGCGAATCGGTCGGCGAGATTGGCCCCGGCATCCATTTGTTCGGGGGTAATTCTGCCGCGCAGAACTGCCGAGCCCACATAGCAGTAGCCAGGCTGTTTTTGCGGATGGATGCCGACGTGATCGCGGTAAACGTCCGATGGCGCGTGCTCGGGTTCGGCGGGATCGAGTTGAAATCCGATGCGGCGCTCGAGGTCTTTCTGAAAATCATTCGCCGTCCAACCATGGCGCAGGAAGAGAAACTTAAGCCGCGCCCGCTCGCGATGCTCGCGCAGTTGATCGGAGTCGCGGAACAATTCAGCAACTCCCCTGACCACCGGCAGAACTTGATTCCATCGCACGAAGGCATTCGAAGGCGCTCCGAGATACGGTTCGGTGGAAAGTCCACCGCCCACGCGCAATGCAAAACCAACCTCAGGCTTTCCGCCGATGATTCGCTGGACCGCAGTAAGACCCACATCATTGATCTCCGGGTACGAGCACCAGACGCGGCATCCGCTGATCGAAATCTTGAACTTGCGGGGCAGGTTGTAGAACTCGGCATTGCCTGCCAACATACGATCTGCTTCGAGCGCGAGTGACGAGGCGTCACAGATTTCGTCCGCGTCCACACCTGCGACCGGGCAACCGGTGATGTTGCGAGTAACGTCTCCGCAGGCGCCAGTCGTGTTCAGACCAACGCGCCACAGTTCTTCCAGCACTTCGGGGAGGGCTTCAATCGCGATCCAGTGCAATTGAATGTTTTGCCGCACGGTTAAATCGGCTGTGCCTCGGGCATAGCGGCGAGTGAGATCGGCGATGGTCCGCAGTTGGTTCGAGCTCAGCAGGCCGTTGGGAATTCGAATGCGCAGCATGAAGAATGGCAGCGCGCGTCCCAGACCACCCTGGCCACCAACCACGCCGGCGCCATCGCCCTGCGTGTAAACGCCCCACCAGCGGAAGTAGGTTCCGATCCATTCGGCAGGAATCGAGTCGAAGCCTTCGCGCGCGAAGCGGCGAATCTCAGCGAGACCCTCCCACGGATTCAGGGCGCGCTTCAGTCGCTCGGACTTTTGTGCTTTGGTTTCTGTCACTGTATTGCTCATCATTGCCCGCCAAAAAGAAAAACCCACCGCCAGATGCGCTCTGGCGGTGGGTTATATAAGTGCCGATACTATGAAAGTCTTAGGTCAGCAATTCACCCTCACCAGAGCACACGGATGCGCAACAACAACAAGCGCACATACACTCTTGGCGAAGATCGCTGAAACTCGACATGCTACCCAAATACTAGCCTGAAGGGGCAGCTCCCGTCAACGTTACCCTCGATGCAAGCGGAATGCAAAAATTCGATCCTGAATATCAGATTTTTGCATTTCGATAAAAATCGGCAAGACTTCAGGGGATCAACCACGTGCGGTTCCGGTGGTCTCCTAAACACAGTACAGCAGCGAAGGCTTGTCCCGCCGTTCCCCTTCAGAATGATTTTTGACACTCGGTAGAGACGAGTAGGTGCTGTCTTAAATAGTAGTCGGTTAGACATTGCCGACGACTCCACGCACTTGTAAAGCAGCCCGTCCTCATGCTAACGTGCGCCGTTCTGTATTTGCATAGATTCCGCTTTCATCCTAATGCCATAGAAGGACTTTGCCTATGAGCGCACCAGTGCTCCCCGAGCCGGGAACCGGCGCAAAGAAGCACGTTCCCTTCGTTCCACAGCATATGGAAATGAAGGAATTCACCCTGCGCGCCGTGCTTCTCGGGCTCTTAATGACCATCGTCCTGGGAGCGGCCAATGCTTACCTGGGCTTGCGCGCGGGGATCACGATCGCAGCGACGTATCCCGCCGCGGTGATCGCGATGGCGGCGATGCGGGCATGGAAAGGATCGTTGCTCGAGGAAAACATCGCCCGGACCGCAGGATCGATCGGCGAGTCCGTCGCCGCCGGCGCGATTTTCACGTTGCCTGCGTTCCTTCTAGCCAAAGCGTGGCCGTCGTTCCGGTTTGCCGACGCCTACTGGAAGTCCACGGCGCTCATCATGGTGGGCAGCATTCTCGGAGTGCTTTTTATTTCTCTGGTGCGCCGCGCCATGGTGGAAGATCCGGAACTGCCCTTTCCGGAGTCGTTAGCGGCTTCCGAAATTCACAAGGCCGGACAGCGCGGCGCGCAGGCCGCGAAATATCTTTTCTGGAATATAGGCCTTGGCGGCTTGGTATACATTCTCGGAAAATTCGGCTTATTCTCAGCCGACACTGATCTTCACGTGAGCGTTGGCAGTTTGGGACACAGTCAGGTTCGTCTTGGCGGGGCAGGCAGCACCCGCGTCGTAGCAACCGGTGGAACCACTATGTTTGCGGCGCCGAGCGTGAGCCCCGCATACTTGGGGGTGGGCTACATCATTGGTGTAAGGCTGGCGTCGATCCAATTTGCGGGCAGCGTTCTGGCCTGGGGGTTGCTGGTTCCTTTGATAATTTTCTTTCTTGGGCCGCAGCTTAAAGCCTATCTCCCGGCCGACACCCCGGACAATTGGGCGACGATGGCGGATGCGGTGTGGAGATACATTGTGCGTCCAATTGCAGTCGGTGGAATGCTGGTCGGCGCCGCCTACACGCTGTTCAAAATGCGCTCTGGCTTGACCGCCGGGATCGGCAAAGCCATCGCGGATCTGCGCCAAACGGCCGACCAGCAAGCGAAGTTGGCGCGCACGGAACGGTACATGAGTTCGAAAATTGTCTTCAGTTTGATTGCGGTAATGTTTGTGCTGATGTGTCTGCTTTACATCAGGATTTCGCATCTTCTTTGGCCCGCGATCCTGGCGGCCGTGGTCATGATTCTGGTGGGATTTTTCTTTGCCACTGTGTCAGGAAATCTGGTGGGCATTATTGGTTCGTCCAACAATCCAATCTCTGGCTTGACGCTTTCTACGCTGTTGATTGCGGCCCTGTTGATGGTGGCGCTGGGAGTTTCCGGCACCTCGGGAGTGGCTGCGGTTCTGGGCGTAGCTGCGGTGGTGTGCGTTTCGTCGGCAGTAGCGGGTGAGTTGCTACAGGATTTCAAAGTGGGATATATCCTAGGTGGAACACCGCAGAAGATTCAGGCCGCTGAATTGATCGCGGTGGTGGTAGCAAGCCTGGTGATGTATTTTCCGCTAATGCTGCTACATGAGGGCAATATAAGAGCCGGCGGCGTGGGCTTTGGCGGCGCGGAACTACCTGCGCCACAAGCTGGACTGATGGCGGCGCTGGCAATGGGCATTGTGGGCCACGATATGGCGTGGCCGCTGGTGGTGGTGGGAATCCTATTCGGCATTGCCATGATCATGATGCAGGTGAAGAGTCCGATGCTGGTGGCAGTCGGCATGTATTTGCCGTTCGGCACTACATTCGCGATCTTCGTGGGCGGAGTATTTCGTTCAGTTGGGGATTGGGTCGCCGAACGCCGCGGATTCAATAGTGCGCAGAAGGCGCGGGTAGAAAATGCTGGAGTGCTGGTCGCTTCCGGATTGATTGCCGGAGAAGCCTTGCTGGGCCTGGTTTGGGCCGGATTGCAGTTTGTCCCTCAGTGGGGAGCGCCGCACCATCCGCCGCAGATTTTCGGCAATCCATCTTATTTGGTGGGTGGAATGATTGTGCTCGCGGGCCTGGCGGCGTTGATGATCTTTGTGCCTTCATCCGCCGCGGGCGATCCGAACGAGCCAGCGCCGCCTACGGCAATGATGTAGTGAGTGTGTAACCCGGGCATGGCTTCGCTCGGTTCCACTCTTTATCCGGTTTCCTCTTGACCCGCGTCCTTCGCGCTGCGAAGAATCTATTCGTGACGTCTTCGTCTCATTCTTATGTCCGTGGCTGCGAACATCTCATTGATCAAAGAACGCATGTCCGCCGCTGCGCGGCGGGCCGGGCGTAGTCCTAACGATATTGCTCTGATGGCAGTCAGCAAGACCCAGCCGGCGGAGCGCATTCGCGAAGCTTATGAGGCGGGACAGCGCTTGTTCGGCGAGAACCGGGTCCAGGAATTTGCTGGGAAGGCGGAACCTCTTCGAGATTTGCATGACGCCGAGTGGCACATGATTGGGCATCTACAAACCAACAAGGCCGCAAAAACTGCGGAACTATTTCGCGCTGTCGAATCCCTGGATTCACTGAGGCTCGCGGAGAAGTTGGATGCGGCGGCTCGCAGCCTGGGCAAGCAACTGGATGCGTTCATCGAAATCAATGTGGGCGATGAAGCTGCCAAGAGCGGCGTGGCTCCAGATTCGCCAGCACTCGAGGAACTGCTGGCCGCTGCGCCTCGGCTGGAAGCGCTTGTATTCCGCGGGCTGATGACTGTGCCTCCATTTACCGACGACCCTCAAGGTGCGAGGCCTTACTTCCGCCAGTTACGCGAGTTGCGCGACGGGATTGCGGCGCGGCGGCTTCCAGCAATTGTCATGAGCGAACTTTCCATGGGCATGTCGCACGATTTTGAAGTCGCGATTGAAGAGGGATCGACTTGCGTGCGCGTGGGAACGGCAATCTTCGGAGAAAGAATCAAGGCTTAACCACTTAGGCCAACGACGGACAGCGAGGCCCATGAAG
>JBAUVJ010000287.1:0-23194 GCA_049583165.1 Candidatus Sulfotelmatobacter sp.
GGCAAAGATAGCTTGCGGGTAAGAATTGCTGCAGTAGACCAACTGATTGCCGAGACCACGAGAGCGATGGCGCCAGAAGTATCAATCGCGCCTTCACCCAGGCCTTTCGAGCGGCTCACCAGTACCAGCACTCCGCCAACGCCGAGCATCAATGCAAATGCCAGCCGAACCGTCAGCTTGTATGTGCGTAAGAAAATAATCTCTGCCAGGGCCATAAATACCGGGACTGTCGCCATCATGACCGCGGCAATTCCTGAAGGCACACGCTTCTCGGCCCAGAAGAGCAAGCCATAATCGAAGACAAATATCAGTACCGCCAATAACAAAGCTCCGCCCCACTCCCGGCGCGTTGGCGAGGGCGTGCCTTTGGCGCGCATCCAGGCGTAGAGGACAATTCCGGCGACAAAGAACCGCATTCCGGCGAGCAGGAACGGCGGTACCTCCCGAACCCCAACGCGAATCGCCAGAAATGTGGATCCCCAAACCAGGTAAATAATGGCGAAGGCCAAGAGAATCTTCCACCGGGTTGGACGGACTGTGGCTTCCATGTAGGTTTTCGCGTTTGTTATGCGGACGATTGAGTCACGATTACCGATTGATGATGACTGATGATTAAAGCCTGATTCTAAATTGGATTGGCGTCTCGCATCCGTGGACGCAATTCCACGGACGAAAGTTCCAATCAAACCAATCGTATTCTTGTTTGCTGGGAATTTTACTTCTTTACCAGGCTGGTATGGCTGGCCGCGCACTGCCAGCGGCCTTCGGTGAATACCCAGGTATCGGTGAAGCGGCCAAGGTGCTCGTAGGGCCTTCCCTGGTAGGTTCCTTTGGTGTGGTAAATGCCGGCTACCACTGCGGAGTCGCCGTACATGCTGACTTTTAAATCCTGAATTGTCAGGCTGATGGGTTTGAACTGCGGGTCCTTAATATCGGCGAGAAATTTGGCCTTGTTACTGACCTCGCCATCGTATTCCGTATTGATGAAATTGGCGCCGATCAGGCCATCAAGAGCGCGCGAATCACGATTCAGTTGGGCTTCATTCCACAGGTGTTCCATGATCAGGAGTTTGTTTTCCTGGGAGTCGTCTTTCCCTGTCTGGGCGGCCGCGTGTGCCGACGAGAAAAGTGCCAACAGAAGGAAGCAACATATCGTACGCAGCATTGCTGTTGCTCGTCCGCCGCATCCCCACGTGAGGCGAACGCTGCGAAAACATAGCAGAGAGTCGCGGGTCCGGGCCAACAAAAAGCCCGCGGACGAGTTACAAAGGTCATGCCCGGGGGACGCCGGCAACGCTAAAATGGCGCTACTAAAATGCCCAGCGCAGCAACGCCGCGCCCACGGTGAAACCTGCGCCCACTGAGGCCATCAGCACCAGACTTCCCTTCTTCAGTTTGCCTTCTTCCACCGCGCTATTCATGGCTAATGGAATGGTGCCGGCGGTGGTGTTGCCATAGCGATCGATGTTGACGATCACGCTTTCCGGGCGGAGGCTGAGACGGTCGGCGGTGGCATTGATGATGCGCAGGTTCGCCTGATGCGGAATAAAGGCATCGATATCGGAACCTTTAAGGCCATTGCGTTCGAGCAACTTCAGGCAAGCTTCAGTCTGCTTGCGCACCGCGAATTTGAAGACCTGCTGGCCGTCCTGGTGCACGTAGTGCATCTTTTGTTCAACAGTTTCACGGGAAGCCGGATTAAGGCTGCCGCCGCCAGGCATATAAAGATAGCAACCGCCGGAGCCATCGACCTCGTGGATGAAGTCGATCAGGCCGACTGAATCGTCCTCGGCGGGTTCGAGGATTACCGCACCAGCGCCGTCACCAAAGATCACGCAGGTTGCGCGATCCGTGTAGTCGATAATCGAGGACATCACGTCGGCGCCGATCACGAGCACGCGCTTGTGAGCGCCGGTCGCAACGAACTGCGCTCCGGTTTGTACTGCATAAATAAAGGCGGAGCAGGCAGCAGAGATATCGAAGCCCCACAAGCCCGTGGCTCCAAGTTTGTGCTGCACGAGGCAGGCCGTGGAGGGAAAGAACATATCCGGCGTGACCGTGCCCACAATGATGGCGTCAATGTCGTTTGGGCTGAGGCCGCGCTGGGCAAGGGCTTTCTTGGCAGCCTCAACGGCCAGGTCGCTGGTGGCAACTCCTTTGTCGACCACGTGGCGTTCGCGAATGCCAACCCGGGCGAGAATCCAGTCATTATTGGTGTCGACCATTTTTTCCAGGTCGGCGTTGGTGAGAAGACGGGGTGGCACGTAAGTACCGAGGGCGCTGATCTTCACCCGGACAGGGTTCGGCGTAGTCAATGAGAGCTCCTGAGCATGAGACTCAGTATTTTGAACGATTGAAGGCGGAATGTCTAACCGAGGGCGATGGCTTGATTGGTTCAGCAGCGCTCAGAAAATCGAGATGACAGAATCTCAATCGTCCACTGTCTGTCGGCGGAAAGATGCGGTGGAGACAATTTCCATCAAGCAGCGCGAAGTTCTCTTTCACGCCGCATCCACTCGCGGATAAAAGCCGGGCAAGCGACGATGCCAAAGTGCCGGCCCTCACCGCCTGCCAAATACATCAGAGCGTCATGGTCCAGTTCTTCCAGATGAGCCAAATCGAGCAGCGGCCATAACGCGCACTCGATGGCGGAAGAAACCAGTTGGTCGAGATAAGCCAGGTGACCTTGCGAGAGCGAACCGGCGACGCGAATGGTGACGCTTGGCGAAACGAATTTTGCTGGAAGATTGCGCATATTCTTCGACTCGACCCCTTGCTGAATTCTTATTCCCACTACCTAGTGAGATGATTTGGCGAGCCGTTTCTTGCGCAAATAGTTGTAAGGATGTGTAAAACTTGGTTCCGGCGAGGATCCAAAAAATAAGCCAGGCACCGGGGGCCCACTGCACACGCAAGAGCCCGTTACCGTTGCTTCCTTCCGGACCTGGCGGGGTTGGCGAGAGTACGTCGCGTGAGACCGATGCCTGACTTTAATCATTCTAGCAAACCTCCGCTGCATCCCCGGTGCCGCGCAAACTCGTAACGCGCTCGGGCAAAAGGACAAGTGACTTTCGGTGCAAGAAAATGCGAGGAAAGCCTTCCCTTCTTGATGGAAGTTGTCGAACAATAGAGGCCTAAGTAATTGCGATTGAAGAACAGCCGCCTGACTGAAGCGCAAAAAGAGTTTCAGGTAGTTCCTCACTACTGATCAATGCAGCTTGCCGACCAATCCGGAGTGATCCCGCTTCCACAGGCGATCAACAAATACTTCGAGCTATCCTTGTATTTGCTTGTTTTAATGGGGTTTGGAACCCTGGCCAGCACCGGCGGACTCGATGTGCCGACGATATTTCTGGTAGGCGTAGCGCTGGCATTTCGCGGCTATCTGCTGGCGGAGCGCCGTCGTGTGGTTTTTTCGGAGCGCTGGACCACTCCCCTGACGATTGCATACTTCGTTTTCTACGCCGCAGATTACTTCTTGTTCTCCCGCGCATTCCTTGCCGCAACCGTACACCTCGTGATGTTCGCTGTGGTAGTGCGTATGTTTTCACTGCGGCGCGATCGCGACTACACCACGCTGGCGATTCTGTCATTTCTGATGGTGCTGGCCTCCGCCGTGCTCACGGTGGATAGTGTTTTTCTGGTCTTCTTTGCTGGATTCATGCTCATGGCGGTCGCTACGTTCATACTCATGGAGATGCGCCGCTCAGGGCGAGCCGCAAAGTTTCAGGCGCGGCACTCCAGCGACGTGTACGAGCACCGGCATTTGGCCTTCTCCCTGGCGCGGATGACGCCGGCACTGGTCCTCATGATATTGCTGGGTGCGGCTGCGGTGTTTTTTCTTTTGCCGCGCATGTCGGCCGGTTACCTCGGCGGTTATTCCTTCGGCACCGATCTCTCCACCGGCTTCAGCGATCACGTGCAACTGGGCCAGATCGGACAGATTCAGCAATCGAACGCCGTGGTGATGCACATTCAGATTTCCGGCGACAAGAGCGGACAGTATGCGCTGCACTGGCGGGGCGTTGCCCTGGCGAACTTCGACGGAAAGAACTGGTCCAATCCGCAACAGCGCGGCGAACTGCGCAGGGAGGCCGATGGAGCATTCTCTGTACCCGTATTCATCCAGGGTGTCGCTCCCACCCACAATTCGCAGCGTCAGTCTGGACCCGGAACAACTCCTCACCTGATTCACTATCGCGTAGTGCAGGAGCCGATTGGCACGAACATTTTCTTTCTCGCGCCCTGGGGCCGCCGGGTGATGGGAGCGTATCGTGCCCTGGGAATCGACTCCGGAGGGGCGGTTTACGATCTCGACGGCCAACGCGCCGTCAGCGCCTATGAAGCGGATTCGGATATCGCCAAGCCGTCAGCGGCCCTGCTGCGATCGGCGGCAGGCGAACTGCCGCAAATCTTTTCGGCCTATCTACAAATGCCGCCCGCGCTCGATCCTCGCATTCCACAACTAGCGGAACAGATTGCCGGTCCGGCTTCCAACAACTACGACAAGGCCTCGGCGCTTGAAACGTATTTGAAGTCGCACTACGGATACACGCTACAGCTAACGGGAGCTCCTCCCGCCGACCCGCTGGCCAGCTTTCTTTTCGTGCGTAAGCAGGGCCATTGCGAGTACTTTGCCTCTTCGATGGCAATTATGCTGCGGACGCTGCACATTCCATCTCGGGTGGTAAACGGTTTCCGCAGCGATGAATTCAACGATGTCACGGGCAGCTACGTAGTGCGTGCCAAGAACGCGCACTCCTGGGTGGAAGCCTACTTTCCGGGCTATGGATGGATCACATTCGATCCCACACCCGGTGGAGAGATCGGAACTCCGCAGGGCTGGGACCGGGTGATGCTCTATCTGGATGCGGCGGAATCCTTCTGGAGAGAGTGGGTGGTCAGCTATGACTCCTCCCACCAGTATGTTCTCGGGCGGGCAGCGCTGAGCGGCACCCGCAACTCGTGGGAGAGAATTCGCACGTGGACCAATCTGCACTATACGCGGCTTCTGGACCGGATAAGACACAGCCAACAAGAAGCGGAGCATGCTCCTGAGCGCTGGTTCGGAGGTAGCTTGGCCGCAGGTCTACTTCTGCTCTTGCTGGCCAATGCACCCCGCATCACCAAAATGATTCGCTTCCGGGAGCTGAAGGCACATCCCGAGCGGTCTCCGAATGAGGCGGCTGCCATGTGGTACCAGCGCATGGCTCACTCCCTGGCGCGGCGTGGCATGAAAAAATCAGCGGCGCAGACTGCCCAGGAATTTGTATGCGTGATCGAAGATGCGCGACTGCGGACCCAGGTTGGCCGCTTCACCGACGCCTACGAATCAGCCCGCTTCGGAAATTCTTCCGATGACGCGCGGCGGCTGCCCGAGTTGTATGAAGAAGTGGAATTGGCAACCCGGAAATAACTCACGACAAGGAGCGTTGCCTGCTCATTCCGCCGGAAATAATTCTGAATAAAGCCTCTCAAGAAGACGTTGGTAGTCGCCTGCACCATGAGCCTGAACGTAACTGGATGCGGCAGACGTGACAGGATTCGGCGTGGCGGTCGCGACAACCAGACGAGACTTTACTGCTTGCGGTCGGGGAGCCGAGTCCTGCGCTCGGTGGATATTTAAATCAGAGACCAAGACCCCCTTCTGAACCCGCTCCCGGGCACTCTCTACATTTCGAAATAAGTAGAACATGTCGTGGAGGATCTTGAGCGCTTCAACCGCCCGGCAACCGCTGGCTACTTTCCCGTCCGCGCCCACGGCATAGGCGTTTGGAACGGTCCAGATCTGTTGCATATTCTTCTTCCACATGAACCGGCTGGAGTTGTACTGCGCATCGCGCAGGTTGTGGACTTCCGCAACGGTGACCAGCGTTTCCTCGGGCGCGTTGAGTTCGCGGACGTATTCGTTCCACACGTTAACAATGCGCTGCTCCGGAATAAGCCGCGACGAATTGGAGACAGCCTCAAACTCGGCGTGTGCTATCCGGTGACGGATGAAGATCGTCGTCCAGGACGGCCTTCGCTGTCGCTCAACCGTTCCGCAACCGCATCGACAAAGGCCCTGGCGTCGGCCTCAGAATGGATATTGCCGGCAAGATCATTGATGTGGATGGCGGCCTGACGCATGACATCATACTTGGCACGGGCTTGCTCAGCGGCTTGTCCCTGGATGGCGGGATCAACTGGCGGGGAAGCCGGCGATTGCGCAGCGGCGAAAAGCAATGCGAAGACGAACAGGCTCGCGATCATCAACTCCTCCTCGGGCCTGGCTAAAATAGCGCGCGAGCCGAATCATAGATCATAGGCACTCTGTTTCGCCACTGACTCCCGAATCCCCAAAAAATGCCAACTTGCGCTTATTGGGAATTCTCCATCCGTGGAAGTATGCTTGTGCTAGCTTCACCTCACAACAGGAGAACGCCTTCCATGAAAGCCGTCCGCATTCATCAGTTCGGAGGTCCGGAAGTTTTAACTTATGAAGACGTCCCCGATCCCCAAGTGCGCGAGGATCAAGTCCTGGTGCGGGTGCGGGCATGCTCGCTGAATCATCTGGATGTGTGGGCACGCAAGGGTCTGCCCGGAGTGAAGTTGCCGCACATTCTCGGCAGCGATATTGCCGGCGAGGTAGTCGAGGTCGGCGAGTACGTCAGCGGATTCAAAGCCGGGCAACGGGTTCTGGTTTCTCCCCTGCATTTCTGCGGAAACTGCGAGCAGTGTATTGCGGGCGTGCAAAATCAGTGCCGCAGATTCACCGTGCTGGGTAATGGCGTGGATGGGGGAAATTGCGAATTGTTCGCCGCGCCCGGCGCGAATGTGATTCCGATTCCCGACTCGCTCGATTTCAATCAGGCGGCCAGCGTACCCCTCGTGTTTCTGACCGCCTGGCACATGCTTGTCGGGCGAGCCGACGTCCGTTCCGGGCAGACCGTGCTGGTGCTGGGCGCGAGTTCCGGCGTCGGCATCGCCGCCATCCAGATTGCCCGGCTCTTTCACTGCCGCGTCATTACCACCGCGGGAGATGAAACCAAGCTGGCAAGAGCTCGCGAACTGGGCGCGGATTTCGGCATCAACCACTACCAGCAGAAAATCTCCGAGGAAGTACGGAAGATCACCAACAAAGAAGGCGTCGATATCGTGATCGAGCACGTCGGCGCCGCAACCTGGGACGAGAGCGTCAAATCCTTGAAAAACGGTGGCACCCTGGTTACCTGCGGTGCTACTACCGGGCCCAATGTCGCAATCGATCTACTCCATTTATTTGCGCGGCAGTTGTCGCTGCTCGGTTCCTATATGGGAACAATGGGCGAGTTGCACGAAGTCCTCCGGCACGTGTTTGCCGGCCGCCTCAAGCCGGTGGTCGATCGCACCTTTCCGCTCAGCGAAATCCGCGCCGCCCACGAATATTTGGAGGAGAGCAAGATGTTCGGAAAGATCGTGGTGAATCCGTAACCGGCATTTCTTACCGGAACGCACCAACATAATCGCCGGATATCCACAACCAGAGCCACATTTGGGCTTGACAACGAATCTCATCGGACGCAGAATCACGCTACAAGTCCATACCCTCCGCCGTTGGAAGCCGCCGACCTTGCTCCGTCGTTTCCCAGCGTGACTCGGACAATTCACTCAGAGCAGGGAGAGAGATCCTTGATGCGTAGACTGTTGCTTGCTTGTGGTTTTTTGGCGTTTTGCTCCGTGGCATGGGCCCAGGACTTGGACGTAAACGCGTGGGCTACCTTCACCTCCACCAACGCTGGTTACGCAAATCGTACCGAAACTCTGGACGTAAGTTTCCTCTACAACCCGCAAATGACCATCCAGGACACGCTCGGCTCAATCGTAGGCGGAACCTTAAGCATATCCGGTTTCGGCTTTCTGGGAGCGTTTACCGGTCCGACGGGGAATTTCGGCATCAGTTTGCAGGGCGACATTCCGTTCTTCGATGCCGAGGGCGACGAGATCGACCTTCGCGTGCCCATCAACGGAATTCTGGCCGGCGTCAATACTACAAACGGCTTCGATTTGTTCAACTGCCTGGGGCCCGTTTGCAGCGCCGCTTTTCCCGGAACCAATATACCCAGAGCCTTCCCCACGTCCGAGGGCAGCATTGCATCAGCCGCCGTGCCAGATGGCACGGGGTTCGTGCCCATGAGCTTGGCCATGCTCGGCGCCCTAATGATCGCCTGGCGCTGGCGCAGAAAAGAAGCGACGGCAGCAGCAAGAGAGTCCTAAACGCTAGGCGCCCCGCGGAACTGCCACCGGGGCGTCAGCGTCTCTTCCGTTTCTTGGGCGGTACCGCCTTCGCTGGCGTCGCGCCCGGAGTTGTCGTGGTTACAGTATTTTTACTGAGATCCACCACAAAGCCATCCACCACCGTGGCAGTGGGCGTCGTTCCGCTCGCGTACGGCGCCGAAAGATACGTTCCTGTAATCTGCTTCTTGCTTATCTCCAGCCGGAGAAATCCAAAATTCTCCTGGTCATACTGTTCGAAAGTTAATCCGGTCCCCAGCGACAAAGGCACAGTCGGATAAGCCCCGCTAATCTTCTGCATTTTACCGAGATTGGTATATCCCCCGGCCCCCGCCACAATGTAAGGAATGGCAAGCTTGCCCTTCGGCCCCTGCAACACGTTGGTAAAGCGCTGGTAGTTGTGCACGTGCCCCGATAAAACCAGATTCGGATATCGCTTAACCGCCGCAAAGCTGCTCGATAAAACCTTGTCTACCGCGCTGCTGCCCGAATGCTCTTCATCGCCGGAAAACGGCGGATGGTGAACCGTCACGATCAACGGCAGGTTCGGGTCGGCGGCGGTCAACTCTCCCTGGAACCATTTCACTTGATCCGGATGAATCTCGCCTTCGGTTTCACCGACATTAGAAAACAGCCCAATAATGGTCGCGAACGGCGTGTTGAAAGTCCAATACACATAGGGCAAATCCATCTGGGTTCGATTCGATCCGGTTTGCAGTGAACCGAGCTGCGCTGGATTCGTCGACATAAAATTCTGCACCCAACCGTCGAGCGGAACCTTGGTGGGATCCACCGGACCATCGGTGGGATCGTCGGGCTGGCAGTCGTGGTTTCCCGGGATGGCGACAATAAAGCCCGGGTAGTCTTTGTAGGTCTCGTAAAAATTGGCGGAGTATTTATCGATGTCGCCCGCGAAATAAATCACGTCTCCCAGATGGTAGTAAAAGGCCGGCTGTTTACCACTTGGCGAATTCTGCACATCCTGGGTCATGATTTCCGCAACCAGATCCTGCGGCCCGGCATTCCGGTAGTCTCCCGTATCGCCGACCGTGTGGAACACCATCACGCCATTGCTATTGATCGTTGCGATATCCGAGGCCGAGAGTAACTGTGATAAGTCAAACCGGTAAGGAAGCGGTCGCGCCGGTGGCAGAGGCTGAAACGCATAGTGGGGCAGTGGCGCGCTGGTCGCCTGTACGGCAAGCTTGGAACCGGCGATCGGTGGAGTGTGGCTCTGGCGCTTGCCAGCGCCTCTGCCGGTGCTGAATGAACGCAATGGACTCATAAACTTCTCCTTCAAGATTGAAGACTGTGAGGGTTGCCCAATGACGCAATATCCCGCTGCGTAGCGAGAGTGCGAGTTTCAACTGCACGCGAGACGGGGCCGATACTTCAAGAAGGGGAAGTCGCCACCAGATTACGCCAAAGGATCGAATTGTCAACCGCGTTTTTCATCTTCGGTTTGAAGCCTGCAACCGCCAACAGGTAGAATAGCTACGGCATGTCCCGCGAACTAAATTTCGGTCCCTACGTCGATCTCGAGAACGGCAAAAAAGTTGTCAAGGATCTAACTTTCGGCAATCCCACTCCCGAAGGGGTTGTCCTAACCACGCTCGATTCCGCAGTGAATTGGATGCGCAAAGGTTCCATCTGGCCGATGACATTCGGGCTGGCATGTTGCGCCATCGAGATGATGTCCATGGGAGCCGCGCGCTTTGATATTGCACGCTTCGGCGCCGAAGTTTTTCGCCCATCTCCCCGCCAGAGCGACCTCATGATTATCGCCGGCCGCGTCTCCAACAAGATGGCGCCTGTGATCCGGCAATTGTGGGAGCAGATGCCAGAGCCGAAGTGGGTGATTTCCATGGGAGCCTGCGCCACGTCTGGCGGTGTTTTCAATAATTACGCGCTGGTGCAAAGCGTGAACCAGGTGATTCCAGTTGATATCTATGTCCCCGGTTGTCCTCCCCGTCCGGAGCAACTCATCTACGCCATTACTCTCCTCCAGGAAAAGATTCAGAAGGAACGCGGCACCATAAAAAAAGCTTTCAATCTTGCCTAGCATCGCGTACCTGCCCGCGCCTACAGCAAATACCTGAGCAACTCGTTTTGAAAATCCGTGAATTTTGCATTTTATTGCATAGCCGCAAACGCCTGCGGAACAAGGCCTTAGCGCGCGCGAGGTTCCAAAACAGGAAGATCTCGCGAAGAATAGGAAGCCATTCTTGTCTTTGTTGAATCTAAGGTACTGACGGTAAGTAATAATAGCAAGTCGCCCGATTGGTATTAGAGATCGAGCTTAGTAACGGATCAAAACTTAGAGACCGCACTTAGAAGGGTCCGAGCGAATTAAAACTGTGGAAGGTGCACCATGTTGGAAAAATTCATCGATGTAATTTTTGGTTGCCGCCATTCGCGCTACAGTTTCCCCGTAACTCCCCGGGTAACCGCCCGCCGTCCCCAGGCCGGCTTGCTCACCGGAACCTACGTGGCATGCCTGGATTGCGGGAGAGAATTTCCCTACGATTGGCAGGAGATGAAGGTCATCACCTCGACCGCTGAGAAGCAGCAGTATTTAGCCGCCCCCGCGACCAAGCTGGTCGCCTGAACGCAGCGAAGTTTGGGATGGCTTTGCTTTGTTCCACGCTAGAGCGTGAGCGACGAATACTCGCAATCACCAGATCATCGAGCCGCGACCAGATCGCGGCTTTCTCTTTTCTAAGTCTGAGATTTCTCTAACGATTTGCTCCCATTAAACTACCGCACTCCCACTTTAGAACCCGTCCATCACCTATGTAACTCGTGGTTCGATTTCAGCGACTCACATTCCCTAGTTGCTCCGCTACTGTTAAAGCAATCTCGCTGCCCGGCTCCGAACCGGTAGGTAGCGAGGGCGTGCTTGGACGAAAAAGCCGGCGGCCGCGAGACGATGACAAATCCTCAAGGAAACGACTATTTCAGCGCACCTGCGGCAGAGAATGCGGCGCTGTGCCGGGCGCTCGATGGAAAAGACCAACTGCTGGCGTCGATTCCCTCCACTCCGGCAGTCCTGCAGTCTTTGCTCAATGAACTCAACCAGCCCGCCGATAACGTCAATCTCCTCCGGGTGGCGGAGATCATGGGTCAGGATGAGGCGCTGGCTGCGCAGTGCCTTCGCATGGCCAACTCTGCCCTGTTCAGCCGCGGCCCCGCTCTGGACTCGCTTCGCGCCGCAGTGCGCACGCTGGGCATCTCGCGCATCCGCGATATCGCTATCTCCTGCGGCTTGCTCCGGCTCGCTCCGGCTTCCATCAAAGCTCTCGATCCGGTGATTTTCTGGCAGCACTCTTTAGCCTGCGGAATCATCTCTCGCAAACTGGCGCGCGCCGTCGGCTTCGGCGATCCAGAAAAGGCCTACCTCGCCGGATTGCTGCACGATATTGGATATATCGTGAACCTGATGGTCTTTCCCGAAGAAACCAAGAAAGCGATTGAAAAAGCGAAGCACGACGATCTCTTCATGGGCGAGGTCGAATACGCGAACCTGGGTTTCACTCATTGCCAAAGCGGCGAGGTGCTGGCCCGCCGTTGGAACCTGGCAGACGGCCTAGTGGAAGTCATTCTTTGCCACCACAACGTAGCCGCCGCGGTCACCAATCCTGCCTTGGTGGCGATCGTCTCTTTGGCCGATCGCTTGAGCCGAAGCTGTAACCTTGGTTTGGGATACGTGGAAACCAACGCCATGGACTCCTGGGAGATCGACTGGGCGATTCTGGTCGAGCAATGTCCCTTCGCCTCGGAGGTAAAGTGGAGTGAATTTGTCAACGATGCGGAAACCTACGCAGACGAAATCCGGAAGCTGGTCTCCGCGATGTGCAAAGGAAATTAGGCGCCCCTTGTTAGCTGGCCGCCACCGCGGCCGAAGTTCGCTTCTCCATGGGCACAAACTCCCGCTCTTCGTGGCCGGTATAAATCTGCCGGGGCCGGGCGATCTTTTGCTCCGGATCGGTAATTAACTCCTGCCACTGCGCCAGCCATCCTGCAGTTCGTGGAATGGCGAACAGCACGGTAAACATCTCCGGACGGAAACCCATCGCCTGGTACATGATACCGGAATAGAAGTCGACATTAGGGTAAAGCTTGCGCTTCACAAAATAATCGTCTTCCAGCGCAATGCGCTCCAACTCGAGGGCGATCTCGAGTTTCGGATTGCGTCCGGTCACCTCGAAAACCTGCTCCGCGCACCACCGGATGATCTTCGCCCGTGGATCGTAATTCTTATAAACACGGTGCCCGAACCCCATTAGCTTTACGCCGTCATTCTTTACCCTCTTAATGTACGCCGGCACGTTGTCCTTCGAACCGATCTCGTCCAGCATCTTCAAAACCTCTTCATTGGCTCCGCCGTGCAACGGCCCAGCCAGCGCCGCTGCCGCCGACGCCATGGAAAGATAGGGATCGGTCTGCGCGCTGCTCACCGATCGCATCGCATTGGTACCGCAGTTCTGCTCGTGGTCGGCATGCAGAATGAAAAGAATGTCGAGCGCCCGCGCAATCGCCGGATTGGCCACATACTTGGGCTCGACCATCTTCCACAACATGTTCATGAAATTCTCGGCGTAGTTCAAATCGTTATCTGGATACACATAGGGAAACCCCACATTGTGCCGGTAGGACATGGCCGCGATCGACGGAACCTTGCCAATCAAACGCTTGATTTGCAGCAAGCGGTTCGCGGCATCATGTACGTGTCGGGCATCGGGATAAACCGTGGAGAGCGCGGCCACCGTACTCACAAACATTCCCATAGGATGGCCGTCGTAACGGAAGCCCTCCATGAATTTCTTCGTGCTCTCGTGCAGCATGGTGTGGTGCGTGATGTCATACACCCAACTCTTCAGTTCGCTCTCGGCCGGCAGTTCTCCAAACAACAAGAGGTAAGCTACTTCCAGAAAACTGCATCGTTCCGCCAGCACTTCGATGGGATAACCGCGGTAGCGCAGGATTCCCCGGTCGCCGTCGATATAGGTAATACTGCTGCGGCACGACGCCGTATTCATGAATGCCGGATCGTACGTCATCAAGCCAAAATCATCCGGACCGGTCTTGATCTGCCGCAGGTCCATCGCCCGGATTGTCCCTTCGCCAATCGGCACGGTATAGCTCTTGCCCGTGCGATTGTCGGTAATGGTGAGTGTGTTCTCTGCCATCGAAGCCCCCGCTCCTGTATCTCGCCGTACTGCTTCTTTGCTGCTCGCTAATCTACCTTATCCGATTCCATACGCGATGCTGTAACCGAAAGGGTTCGTCCCTCCGACTGTCGCAAAAAAAAACCGACAGCCGTAGCCGCCGGTTTCGCAATCGCTCATCCATAATTAATTCGACGTCGTATCATCCCGCCGCTTCAAAGTCGGACGATCATCGTCAGGATTACTCGTCCCCGTCCCCGATGTGCTATCCGGGCTTGACGAAGTACGCCGCAGGCTCGGCTTGTTCTCGTCTCTCTGATCCAGCACTTTGTGGCGATTCTCGATCGATGCCAGCCGCGCCTTCACATCGTCAAACTCCGAGGTCGTCACGATGTACTCCTGTTTTGCCGGAAGGATCTTTCGAATCTCCTCTTGCGACTTCTCGATGCGGTCCGGAGTCTGGGGATGCGTATCGAAGGTCTTGGCCAGCGTGCCCGGCTTCTTCTTCTCCATCGCCTGAATCTTTTCGAAGAAAGAAACAAAGGCCGACGGATCATAGCCAGCGCGGTACATGTACTCCACTCCAAGGTAGTCAGCTTCCGCTTCGAAGCCGCGCGAGAACTTCAGAATGCCCATCATCGCAGCCGGTCCGGCCGCTTCATAGGCTCCGTAGCCGATTCCGCCACCCACGAAGATCAAAGGAATGGTTGCCAGCTGCATCAAGGTATATCGCGTCTGTTCGCGGGCCAGGTGGCAGGCCGCCACGTGCGCAATCTCGTGAGCCATCACTCCCGCCATTTCCGCTTCTTCATCCGCCGCCAGAATCAATCCGGAATTCACATAGAAAAATCCGCCCGGGAGCGCCATGGCATTCACGACATCGGAATCAATCACCTTAATAGTGAATGGCACCTGCGCGTCCGAATTCCGCACCAGATTCTGTCCAATCCGATTGACGTACTCGGTAACCACAGGATCGTTAATCAACTTGATCTGCGATTCAATCTGCTGCGCATAGGAGCGGCCCATCGCGACCTGCTTCTCTATGCTGTACCAGTTGCCCACGCCGCGGCCGCAACCCACGTTGCGGTTTCCCACCGCATCCACGTCGGTTTTGGTGCCATCGTGTTTGATCTGGTCATCATCCCGCGTAGGCAAATTAGCCGCCGGCTGGGCGGGAGCATTTTGCACATCCCCCGCCTTGGGCTGCCCCGCATCCGGATCGGAATTCGGAACCTGGGCTGGAGTCTGGGTTTGGCCGGGCTGGGTTTGACTGGGCTGCGTCTGGCCGGGAGTGGTTTGAGTGGGAGTGTTCTGGCCGGGATTCTGCCCAGGCTGTGTTTGCGCCATCATCCAAGGCGCCGCGCTGAACGCCGCCAACGCCACGGCAACTGCCAACCCTCGGAACTTCATAGGGAACTCCTTTACGGCTACTCTTACCAGAGATTATACGCCCACCCTACCCGCACAACCGCCCTAAAACCCTTACACGGTTAGACGTGCCATTTTCCCCTTTTGGATAGCCAGCTCTCGAGAAATAAAATCCGGCTACAAAGAGCGTGGATGGTGTGGGTGCCCCATCCTTGGCGTTCTTTGCAAGGATGGGATTCCACGACCGTATCCTGCTTCGGGTTTTGATTCAAACCTAGATATCAAAACCAGCAACGCCACCCGCATCAAACAAGATTGCTTTTCCCCCGCCCCAGGCATAACATTCGCCGCATGGAGGCCTGCCATGAAGCAGCCCCAAGCGACTTACAAGCTACTCCTGCACTTCACAGCTCTGGCCATCCTCGCCATCTACGCCTTCGCTCAAGCTGCACCCAAACAGGCCCAGCCCAAATACGACCCCGCGACCGAAGCCACAGTCAAGGGATCGGTGGAAGAGTTGAAATTCCTTCCTCCCGATAGCCCAAAGCCCGTCGCCTACCTGGTGATGAAGAGCGGCCAGGATTCCCTTCAAGTCTATCTTTGCCCCAAGAGTTTTCTCGACGAAATGGGATTCGCCATGAAAGCCGGGGACGAGATCCAACTGACCGGCTCCAAAGTAACGCAAGCCGGCGCCGATCTGACTTTGGCCCGCGAAGTAGTCAAAGGCGGCGACACCCTGACCCTCCGCTTTAAAGACGGCAAGCCCGCCTGGTAGGGACTGGACTAGGACCTGAATGAGCCGCTACGCGAACTTGGCAGTGTTTCTTGTCGGTAGTATGATAGTAGCATGAAAGAGAAGACTTCGATCACACTCTCGACCGAAATCCTTTCCAGCATCGACCAGTTGGCGGGATCGAGGCATTCTCGCTCCGCCTTCATCGAACGCGTGCTGCGCCGTTATTTGCGGCAACGGCAACGAGCGCGTATCCATGCCCAGGATGTCGAGCGGATTAATAGCGCTGCCGACCAATTGAACTCCGAAGCTGCGGACGTGCTGGAATACCAAGCGTCGGAAGATTAAGCGGAGTGAATGTGAGACGCGGCGACCTCTACCGTGTGCATAAACCGCAAGGAGATCCAAAATCGTACCGCGTGTTCGCGGTGGTGAGCCGTCAAGCCCTTATCGACTCGCGCTTTTCCACGGTCATTTGTGCGCCGGTATTCACCAGCGGGCAAGAGCTTTCTACTCAGGTCGCTGTTGGGGTAGCCGAGGGGTTGAAGCATCCCAGTTGGCTCATGTGCGACAACCTCGTCAGCCTGCGAAAGTCCGACCTAACCAACTACGTCGGCTCAATTTCGGGCGAGAAACTTGCAGAACTTAATCGCGCCCTGAAGATGGCGCTGGATCTCGCTTAGTACGAATGTCAGAGCTATATGGTCATTTCATCATGACCACATGCTATAATTTGTCCATGAAAACCATTGCGGCGGCGGAATTCAAGGCGCGTTGTCTCACGCTGATGGAAGACGTCCAATCGACCAGGCAGCCTCTCTTGATCACCAAGCGGGGCAAGCCGGTTGCCAAGCTGGTTCCCGCCGACAGCGGCACAGACGACTTCATTGGCAGCCTGAAAGGCGTCTTCCGCATTGTTGGAGATATCGAGTCCCCGGCCGTGCCGCCCGAGGACTGGGAATCCTCTTAGTGGTCCTGCTCGATACTCACGTTCTTATCTGGGCGGTGGACGATTCGACGGGTCTATCACGAACAGCGGCATCCGCGATCCGGCGCGCACGGGCCCACGACGGCCTGAGCATTTCCGCTGTCACTCTCTGGGAACTTGCCTCGTTGTTTGCCAAAGGAAAAATCATACCCCACGGCACAGTCGAAGCTTCGCTGCGGCTATTGACCCGGCAGGTCGCGGTGTGGCCCATCACACTCGAGATCGCCGCACTGGCTGCGGAGTTTCCGTCCGATTTTTCCAAAGACCCCGCCGATCGCCTAATCGGCGCCACCGCTCGTGCCGAGGGTCTAACGCTGATCACGCGCGACGAAAACATCCGCAAAAGCCGGCTGCTTAAAACCGTCTGGTAGAGCTGTGGTCGCACTCACCTCTCAGTCGTAATACTCCAGCCCCAAGTGCGTGATCAGCTCTTCCCCCTTCAAATGCCGCAGCGTGTTCTTCAACTTCATCAGCTGAATAAACAAGTCATGCTCGGGATAAAGCCCGGGCGCGGTCATGGGAGACTTAAAGTAAAAGCTTAACCACTCCTGAATTCCCAACCCACGCAGCTCCGGGCAGCGCTTCGCCAGATCCATTAGCAACACCAGATCCAAAACAATCGGCGCCGCCAGAATCGAATCCCGGCAAAGGAAGTCCACTTTGATCTGCATGGGATATCCCAGCCAGCCGAAGATATCGATATTGTCCCAACCCTCTTTATTATCGCCGCGCGGCGGATAATAGTTGATCCGCACCTTGTGGTACATATTCCCGTACAGCTCCGGATACAAACCCGGCTGCAAAATGTGCTCCAGCGCTCCCAGCTTCGACTCCTCCTTGGTCTTAAAAGACCCCGGATCGTCCAGCACTTCCCCATCCCGGTTGCCCAGAATATTCGTCGAATACCATCCACTCAGCCCCAGCAAACGCGCCTTGAAGGCTGGCGCCAGCACCGTCTTCATCAAAGTTTGCCCGGTCTTGAAATCCTTTCCGCAGATCGGCGCTTCGTTCTTGCGCGAAAGTTCCAGCATTGCTGGAATATCAACCGTCAGATTCGGCGCGCCATTGGCGAACGGCACTCCCTCCGTCAACGAGGCGTAGGCATAAATCATCGAGGGCGCGATCATCTCGTCATTTTCCCGCAGCGCCTTCTCAAACGATTTCACCGATTGATGCGCCGCGGTCGGCTCGATAAAGGACTCCGTCGATCCGCACCACATCGTTATCAGCCGGCTCACCCCGCTGCTCTTCTTGAATTCGCGGATGTCGTCGCGCAACTGTTCCGCGAGATCCATCTTCGTCTTGCCCTTCTTCACATTGGGGCCGTCGATCCTCTTCACATAGTTGTGGTCGAAGACCGCCGCGCGCGGCGTGATCGTGGAAAGAAACGGCTTTAACTGATCGAGCAATCTCTGGTCGAGGACCCCCGCAGTCGAGGCTGCCTCATACATGTTGTCTTCGAAAATGTCCCAGCCGGTAAATACCAAATCATCGAGTCCGGCCAGCGGCACAAATTCCTTGACCTTCGGCGAACGCCCGTCCGTGCGCTTGCCCAGTCGCACCGTTCCCATCTGCGTGAGTGACCCAATCGGCTTCGCCAGCCCCTTGCGGATCGCCTCCACGCCGGCAACAAAAGTCGTTGCCACCGCGCCCATGCCCGGGATCATCACTCCCAGCTTGCCCTTCGCGGGCGCGATTTCTGTATTGGTGGCAGTTATCGCCTCCGTGGCACCACGTTTTTTGCCACCTGTGGCACCCGACAACTTTAGCTCGCGGCTCGCTTGCAACGCATGTGCCACGGCAGCCTCACGATGCTCATGTTTACGTGCATCTTCTACATTTTTAAACTGCTTACGATGCCTTTGGCCATCGGCATCGAACCAATCGGCCATAAAAACCCCCGGACGCTTCTGGTACATTAGTTCCTCGATTGGTGGCAGTATATTACCACCAGTAGATGATAATAAGTGAGTATCGCTATTGCGGTGCGATTTTGCAAAGAAAATGCGAGGGACTAGCCGGAAACTCGCACCGAAGTGCCTAAGCATTCATTGGATGGCGATTTCCGTTGGCTCTGCCACGTTCAACTTCTTGGACCAAGATACCGATAACAGCGATAGATTTTTTGCGTTAGACTTTTCCCCGAACTTCCTTCATAGTGAAATCACTTCGTAAACCAGCTCAGCAGCCGGTCCCGCGAAGCTGATGTTTGCATGTCGGCCGTGATGTCGGTATTGCAATTCTCCTGACCTCGTTGTTTCTCCACTCAATCTGAATTCATCGCACGCTGCCGCTCGCGGTGTGTGTGCATTCGGACATGCCACAAATAAACAGGAGATTCTAATGAAATCGATTCGCAAGTTCGCCTACGCCGCTGTATTAACCTTAAGCGCTCTCAACTTCGCGCCCAGCCTGGCTTCTGCCCAGGATGACGGTGGAACGTTCACCCTGCCGCACGAAGTGCATTGGCAAAATGCCATTGTCCCGGCCGGAGATTACAAGTTCACTCTCCAGTCCATGGGCCCATCGGAAATGCTGAAGCTGAGAAAAATCTCGGGCGCGCCGGCATCTTTCATGTTGTTGGTGAACGATACCGCCACTGCCCCTCAAGACTCAGCCCCCGCCAGCCTGATCATCAACTCCAAGCTGGGCGAGCGCTACGTCAGCGCCATGAACCTTCCTATGTTTGAAGTCACGTTGCATTTTGCAACGCCCGCGAACCGGGCAAAGGAAATGGCCGAGATGCATCCGCTTTCAGCCGCAAGCTCCGCTCGATAGCCGCTAGGCCAGCCCGGGAGCAGACTGCCAAATCTGCTCCCGGGTTTTTTATGCCCTGCGACTGCGGGATGGGCTGATAGTGATGATCTAATAGGAATAGACCCAGGCTGGATCGTGCTCAACCGTAGTGACGGTACAAATTAAGAACTACGAAGGACTCGACGTACGCGAATTCCCTTTCACTTCTTCACTCAACACAATCGCTTCCGCAATTTCTTTCATCGCCTTGCGCTTCTGGCGGCTCTGCCGTTGCAGCGCCAGGTAGGCTTGCTCCTCGCTTAAACCCAGATCGCGCTGCAAAATCCCTTTGGCGCGTTCCACAATTTTTCGCGTCTGCAACTGTTCTGACAGATTGGTGTTCACATCCTCCAGTCGCGCCATCTCTATCTCAGCGCCCACCAGAAATCCCACCGTCGAAATCAACCGGATTTCTCGCCTCCGGTACACATGCGGCTCGCGGTGTTGCAAGTTGATGACTCCCACCACCCGACCCCTGCACATCAGCGGCACCGACAAGAAAGCTTCATAACTATCTTCCGGCAGCTCGTGAAACAACTGAAACCGCGGATCAAACGCCGCTTTCTCGGCCACCGCCACCGGTTCCTTATGTTCCGCTACCCATCCCGTAATCCCTTGCCCCACGCGCAGTTTCAGCCGATCCACGGCATCAGAATGCGGATTCTTCGACGCGCGCAAAACCAGGTCGTCGCCTTCTAAAACATAGACCAGGCAGGAATCGCACTTCACCAACGCAGACGCGAAATCGACCACACGAGTCAGAACATCATGAAACCCATCAGCCGTTGCCAGCCGGTTTCCAATCTCGTGCAGCAAATCTACATGTAGTTCTTCGGCAGATATAAATGTGTCCATAGTTAACAGTATGGACGTAGTTACCGCTCTGTCTAATTCCAAATTTCAATGCTAGTCATGCGGAATTTTCCGCACGATTGTCATCATGGCTTAACATCTCTGGTTTAACATTCTTTAGGAAGTCACGCATCGACTTTAGGGTTTCGTATCGACATCGACGGGTTTCACCGGCAAATCCCAATGCCCGTCGAGGATCTCAAACCGCCGCTGCTCCTCCCGCTGAAACGTCTCCTGAGCGGGATACATCTGCTTCTGTAGCCCCGCTTCATCGAACGCCTCATTCGCCACGGTCGCATTCTTGAATACGATGGTCACGCGATAGTCCCAGCGCCCGTCTTCCGTGGTGTGATAGCGCGGCTGATCCACCCACACCTTGGCGATCCTTCCCATCTCCACTTCTCTCTTCAGCACCGGATAATGATTCTTCTTGAACAGCTTCAGAAACTCATCCGCATGACCCCACTTAGCCTTGTAGTAATACTCCACCACAAAAGGTTTGTCCGATGCCGCAGGCGCAGCCTGCGCGTACGAAGCGATCGGCGTTATGATACCGAGAAAGAGCAGAGCAGCAATGGCGTGGCGCATGATACTAGCAACCTCCAGAGGATTGAAATTGATAGCCTGTACACTACCATGGGAAATAGCGAGGCAGCCGAAACCGGATGCCCCAGTTCTCGCCTCTTTTGCGAGAACTGGAACTTCTCAGCCCGCATCCACAGACTGGAGCAACGGGACATAAGTTGAAGATGAAAATCTGTTAGCCCAGCCAGGCAGTGGCGGCATGGGAAAGCCCGGCACGGCAGTGCCGGGGGTTGAAACAAGAAAATAAAATCAGTCCCGCAAGGGACGGCACAGGTTTCCTACCCTGACAACAAATGACCACACCCAGTGACGAAAACGAAATTCTGAAACTCTTCGAGGACGGCGACCGCGCCCTAATCGCCGCCGATCCCACCGAACTCTCCCGCATCTTCGCCGGCGACTACATTCAATACGACGAGTCCGGCGACTCTCTCACCAGGCAAGACGTGATCAACAATCTAAAAACCGGCGTGATTCGCTACCTCTCGATGACCTCCACCGGCCGCCGCATTCGCCTGCTGAGGGATGACGTAGCCATCGTCCACGGCTCGGAAGAAGATGACGTCGAACAAGGCGGTCGACGCTTCCCGGTTCGCTATGTCTACATGGACGTGGTCATGAAGCACAATGGAAAGTGGCAGATCGTAGCGTCGCAGTTAGCTAAGGAATGAGGCCGTCCCAGAAATCTCCTCCCGAGGAGCGCGCCAGCGCGCGATTATTCCTGGCTGACCACCGGCGCCTGCCCGCTGATTCTATTCTGCCAGTGAGTCCACACAAAATAGACCGCGCCCGCCACCAGCACGACTCCAATCACCGCGTCGAACTTATGGAAATATTTCCCCAGCTCCCGCCAGTTTTCTCCAAGCTTCATGCCGAAATAGGCCAACACTAGGCACCACGGCCACGATCCTAAAAACGTATAGACGTGAAACCGCCCTCGCGGCATGCGCGCGATCCCCGCCGGCAGGGCAATAAAAGTTCGAATCACCGGCAGCAACCGCCCGATGAATACCGCCAGATATCCCCAGCGCGCAAAAAACCTGTCGGCCCAATCAAGCTCGCGCCTTCCCATCAAAATCCAGCGCCCGTAGCGCTCCACTAGAGGACGCCCGCCATAACATCCGATCTCATACGCCACCAGCGACCCCAGGTTGCAGCCAATCGCTCCAGCCGTCGCCACCCCCAGCAGCTTAAACGTCCCCGTAAATACCAGATAGCCGGCAAACGGCATGATCAATTCCGAAGGCAACGGAATGCATGCCGATTCAATCGACATCAGCAGCGCCACACCAACATAGCCGGTCGCGCCAATGACAGAATTGATGAATACAAAAATAAGAGTCAGGAGTTTTTCAGTCATGAAAATCAGTCATAAAAAAGATCGCCGTCACTCGCCAGCCGCCGCGTCTGAGCGAGCCTCCCTCAAACGAGAATCCACAACTACGCGCACTCAAGTCTATCGGAAATTGAAAGTAGAAACGCGGCCCTAGAACGAGCCGTCCTGGGTAAAGGTATAGCCAGGCAACGTCGCGCCCTGCGGAGTCTTCGTCACCTTGATGCGAACTGTGGGCGCGTCTGGAGCGTCAATCCCTGCCGGGCGCAGCATGGCATACTGCGTAAAAACCTCGCTGTAAACCTTGGTCACTAGATAATCCTGGCCATCCCCATCGCTGCGCCAGACCTGCCCGAGTTGAATCGAAGTTACCGCCATAAGATTCTCTGAAAAGTAGGAGTCGAACTTCAGACTACCGAGGGATATCTGGCGAGTCAATCATTCCCGTGGTTACCGAGGTCTCTGCTAAGATGTTGCCCTCATGCCCCGCGGTAAAACCCCTCGCCAACCCGCCCGCACCGGTCGCCAGGACCGTGTCGCGCGTCCGCCCCTCTCAGCGAAATCAGCGCGCGCCACCCGCAACGCCCATGTAGGGACGGCCGCCCCCGGCCGTCCAGCCAGTGGCAAAAACCCCGCGGGACATCCACCAGCAAAAAAGAAATCCGCTTACAATTCCCTGGCTCCCGACCGGATCGCCGAAATCCTGAAGCGCCTCGACCAACTCTACCCCCACGTCACCTGCGCTCTCACCCACACCAGCGCCTGGGAACTTCTGGTTGCAACCATCCTCTCCGCCCAGTCAACCGACGCGAACGTCAACCGCGTTACTCCCGAACTCTTCCGCAAATATCCTACAGTCCAAGCCTTCGCCGCCATCACCCCCGAGCAACTCGAACCCGACGTTCGCTCCACCGGCTTCTTCCGCAATAAATCGAAATCCGTGGTCGGCGCCGCGAAAAAAATTGTCGCCGATTTCGGCGGCCAGGTCCCTCGCGACATGGCGGATCTTCTCACCCTCCCTGGCGTCGCCCGCAAGACCGCCAACGTAGTCCTGGGCTCATGGTTCAAAATCGCTGAAGGCATAGTCGTCGACACTCACGTGCACCGTATCTCCC
>JBAUVJ010000288.1:0-6121 GCA_049583165.1 Candidatus Sulfotelmatobacter sp.
CTCACGACCTGTATGACTACGATGCAACTGAAACACCAGTGCTGTTGAGCGCCGAAGTGAACGGCCGAATGCGTGACTTGCTGGTGCAGGCCAATCGTAACGGATTTCTCTATGTTCTCGACCGGACGGATGGAAAGTTTCTCCAGGCCACGGCTTTTGTTGACAGGCTGACTTGGGCCAAAGGGATTGACCACTCCGGCCGTCCCATACTCACAGGATTAATCCCGACCGAAGGGGGGACAGAGATTTGTCCGGGCGTCGTTGGAGCGACTAACTGGTTTGCTCCCTCTTACAATCCCGAGACCAAACTTTTTTATGTTATGGCGCTGGAGAATTGCAACGTCTATCTAGCTCACCCGCAAGAATTCACCAGAGGAGAGACTTTTTATGCCACCGGGACAAAAATTTCTGCCGATGAGCATTCTCAGAAGATCCTGCTGGCGTACTCCGTGCCTGAGGGCAAGATTGTTTGGCGCTATCCCCAGGTGGGCCGAGGCACATCGTGGGCCGGGACGCTGACAACGGCGGGTGACCTGGTGTTCTTCGGGTCAGATACCGGGTCGTTCGAAGCGGTCGAAGCGCGAACCGGCCGTTCTCTATGGCAGTTCAATACGGGCCAGGGTATCCACGCGTCACCGATGAGTTACGCAGTGGATGGAGTCCAGTACGTGACCATCGCCGCCGGAAGCGATATCATCAGCTTCTCGCTTGACCATAAATAAAAGACAATCCATGAATTGCCGGAAGACTCACCGGTACGGCACGAAGCCTTGCGCCTTTGTTTCCAGGCGATACACCGACGTAGTCGCTGTGATGTAGAGTGTGTGGTAATCGCTGTCGCCCCATGTCAGGTTTGCCGGTTGCTCCGGCGTCACGATTGTCCCCAGATGATTTCCCTTGGCGTCCCAGACCCAAATACCTTTGGGCCCGACGACAAACAAGTTGCCGTTCTTGTCGACTTTCATGCCATCGGGTTCGCCGTCGCCCTTTCCACCGGGTTCATCGCCGAAAATTCTACCGTTGCTGAGAGTTGCGTCGACGGCAAAATCGTACACGCGGATATTTCTTTGTTCGCTGTCGTCCACGTAAAAGTGTTTGCCATCCGGCGAAAAAGCGAGACCGTTAGGCTGGGTCAAGTCTTTGGTGAGTAATTTCAGGTTGCCTTCAGCGTCCAGGCGGTACACGCCCTGGAAGGGGATCTCCTGTTTTTCTCCAGCAACCAAATCCATGTTCGGGTCCGTGAAATACAGAGCACCATCGGGGCCCACAACCACATCGTTTGGACTGTTCAGTTTCTTGCCCTGATAATGATCCGCCAGAATTTTGTATTTGCCGTCTGGCGTTAGCTCGATGATGGCGCGCAACACGCTGGCGCAGTCGATGAGCCGATGCTGGTGGTCGTAGGTGTTCCCGTCAGGATCGCCAAGGTCAATGACGACCTCCTTCTTGCCATCGAGATGGAGCCGGAAAATTTTGTTGATGGTTTCATCGCTCACATAAAGAAATCCTGCCTCATCCCACACCGGACCCTCGGTGAAGCCGAAGCCTGTACCCACCACGGTCAGCTTCGCATTGTGATCCACCAGATTCCAGAACTGCGGAGATTCGGCTTGCAGTTGAATGGCTGCAAGTGACGGCGGATCATTGGGAACTGCCGGCGCTCTAGCCGCAACGAGTAGCAGAGTGGTGACGAGGAGGGTCTGGAAGATTTTCATGATATAGCGCTGTTCGTCTGCTTTCGAGCAGAACTCCCGGCTCGTTGATGTTTGAGCCGGGATTCCTTCGAAATATGTTCCGCCTAGAACAAGAACTTCAGAGCGAGTTGCATGATGCGGGGATCTCGAGCTCCAGTCACAAATCCAAAGCCACCAGTACCCGAGTTGTTGAAATTTCCCGATGGGTTCATGAACTGAGCGTGATTGAACACATTGAACGCCTCCGCCCGGAACTGCACGGAAGTGCCTTCGGTGATCCGCGTATCTTTCAGCAACGCCAGGTCAAAGTTGTTGATGCCCGGTCCGCTAAAGAAACGGCGCATAGCGTTTCCAACCTGCCCAATAGGTTCTTGCTGGAAATAATTGGGGTTGAAATACGGTTGTCCGGAGCGCGGATTGCGGTTTACAAACAGGCGGCTGCCATTATTGGCGTAGCTCGGCTCGTCGATTGTGTCATCGAAGGTTCCGGTCAGCGAGTTGTCGTCGGTTTCACTGAGTTGGACGGGCTCCCCTTTAGCGAAGATTGCGATCCCCGATAGAGCCCACCCTGAAGTGAGTCTGTTGACGGAACCGCCGGTAAGCTTTTCAAACGGCAACTGGACGGTGTAACTTGCCGTCAAATCCTGCGGGACGTCGAATATCGACAAGGCTCGGCTCGCCCTGGGGTTAAAAGGATTGGTGGCATCGAACGACGTCGAACCGTTGTCGATCGATTTCTCATAGGTGTAGGCAACCAGGAAATTGGCGTACTTTTCGTTGTGCTTCAGGCTTACCTGTAGAGAGTTGTAGCTCGAGCTGACGACTGTAGCCATGTACGGATTGCTGCCGAAGTTTATCCCGAAGGTAGGGCGCGTACCGTTAATGGTGGTCGTATTGCCGACAGTCACGGCCGTCGGCGTGTTCGGCGGAGCGCTCACTCCGGGCGCCAGGGTGTAGGTCGTGTCTTCGCCAAACGAACTGCTGGCAGGAGTGGTCGCAGTGGCGGGCGTACTGCACGGAGATTGACCCGCCGCCAGATTCGCGGGGTTGCTCAAGAAAAGGCAAAGCGATGCATCCGCCGGATTCGATTCCTCAAAGGTTAAGAGATGCCGGCCCACTGATCCCACATAGCTGACGCCGACTACAGTGGACGATCCAAGTTGTCTCTGTAGGGAAAATTCAAACTGCTGCACCTGCGGAATTTTGTCGTGAGGATCGAGGTAGTCAGATCCGGAGATGGGCGTGGCTTGCACCCAGTTAAAGGCGGTGTCGGGATTCTTGGGCGATGCGTTTGTCGGAGGAAAGGTGAAGGGGAATTTCTGCCCCTCATTGTTTCCCGTAGCCCGATCGATAAACGGGGTCGAAAGGAGGGTGGGTGACGGAGAAGAATAATACAAGCCGTATGGTGCGTCTCCAACTTCGACGAAGCCCGTGGCGTCCTCGATTGCGCTGTAAAAGATGCCGTAGCCGACGCGAATACTGCTTTTGCCCGGCCCGCCAAAAATCTTGCCCAGCAAGCCTTCCGTATTATCCGGTGAATAGGCTAATCCAATTCTGGGAGCAAAGTTGTGGTACTGAATGGGAGCCAAAGTTCGCGGCACTCCCGGATCTCCCGGAACCACCAGTCCAACTGGAGCAGTCGGGAAGGTTTGAGACTGTTCGCCCGCGATGACGGTCTCCAGTTTGTTCTGGGTGTCATACCAGGGGGTCATGATCTCGTAACGAAGGCCGTAATTGATGGTCAGCGTGGGCCGCGCGCGCCAGCTATCCTCGGCATAAACTCCAAAGTATTTGTCGCGTGAGTCGAGAAGCTGCTGGCTGGCTTGGGTAAAATTGACCGGAGCGCCAATCAGGAAGTCAGCAAAATCTAGGCCGGTCTCTGAGCCATCAAAGACAAACGCACCGTTCGCGTCATCGTAGTTTCGTTCGTTAATCTGATCGTAATGAAAATCTCCGCCGAACTGGAACGTGTGAGTCCCCACGATTTTTGTGAAGTTGTCGATAATCTGGTAGGTGTTGTTGAACTGACGCAGGGCATCCTGGGGAAGTCCAAAGCTGTAGTTGTTGAACGCGAAAGATGGAACGCCCTCCAGCGCTGGATTGATGGTAGCGAGGCCTCCGTTGAAGTTCGCCCCTGTACCGGCTGGAGCCGCGAAGCCTAAAGACGGCAGCGGAACGCCCGTGCCACCAATTGGAATTCCTCCGAAGTAACGGTCCCGCAGATATACCAGACGGACATCATTGATAGTGGAGTTATTGATGGTTGTCGTTAGGCCCAGATTTATCATCTCAGCCCGACCCTGAACACCGCTATCGAACCCTGGGAAAGTGATGCCCTGAGCGTAGGGCGTGGTCAGATTGAATTGATCGAAAAAGTAGTACCCGAACAAAGTTCCAAAGTGTGTATTCGTGTCCAGGCGAAGTCCGAATTTGTCATCCCTTAAGTGCTGGTTATAAGACGAAGCCTCATAATTTGCACCGGACGGTAGATTCGCATTAGGGACCGGGATGTATTGCAGCGTGGCCTGCGCGACAGGAGAAATCGCAGAGGTGGGAATTACCGCATTCGGAAAGACGCAACCGGTATTTTCATCGTTGCTGGTACAGCCCGGAGAATAGTAGGGTTCCCCGTTCTGGACGGGATAGCCCAGTTCCTGCGAAAGTATCGCGGCCCAGGCAGTTCCGGTGACCGGATTAGTGAGCGTCCCAGCTTCGTCCGCCAAATTTCCCACGCGATCAGCCGCGGTAGGAACGGCAAAGGACTGAGTCTGGCCCAGGATCTGTCTGTTTCCCTGGTAGTCGCCGAAGAAGAATACCTTGTCCTTTTTTATCGGTCCGCCAATGGTTCCCCCGAACTGATTCTGTTTGAAGTCTCCGCGTGATCCTCCGGCGAAAAAATTGGCGGCATCGAAATCGGTATTACGCAGAAAATCGAACACATCTCCGTGAAATCGATTGGTTCCGGACTTGGTGACGACGTTGATTTGGCCGCCGCTGAAGTTGCCATATTCCGCGTTGAAATTGTTGGTGATGATGCGAAACTCGGAGATGGAATCCAGATTCGGAATAATGGCCGCTCCGTTGTGGACGCCTTCTTGCGCGTCTGCGCCATTCACCATGAAACCATTCGAACCGAGGCGTCCACCGTTTACCGACTGCGTTCCGTTGTTTTGATCGCCGGATACCGATCCTTCGTCCATGCCCACGCCGCCAGTTCCGTTATTTGCGTCATCGCCTTGATAAGGCGAAACGCCGGGCTGCAAGGCCAACAAATCGATAAACGACCGGCCGTTCAGGGGCACAGAGGTCATTTTGCTGCCTTCGATCACTTCGCCCATTTGCGTGCTCTGGGTCTCTACGATGGCTGCCTCCGTGCTCACCTCGATTTTTTCATTAATCGAGCCAACGGACAGACTGGCATCGACTCGAAGCGCGGAGTTGGCATCGATCACCACCCCGGTCTGCTTATAAGTCTTGAAACCGGCTTGCGTAATTTCCAGGTTATAGGTGCCGACGGCCAAGGTGGGAAGATTGTAAAAACCCTTGGCATCGGTCTTCTGTGTGGTCTGGACCCCGGTCTGTATGTCGGTCGCCAGCACCGAGGCTCCGGAAACCACCGCGCCTGATTTGTCCGTCACCACGCCGGAGATGCTGCCCGTGATGCTTGCCAGCGCAAGCGTTAAGGCCAAAAGTACGAACCCAATTACTGATGCAGCAAAACACCGACAGTTACGCATAGCTTGTCTCCTGTGCCGCCGAAGAGTCTCCCTACCACCATCGACTTCGATCGTTCCCAGCATTTTCACGTCATGAAATCTGCCACTGCGTGTTGAAAACGCAAGCGATACTTGAGCTGGAAGTTTATACCCAAAAAGAGCATACGCAATAAATCGTAATGAAACATATCGATTCGGAGCAGCAAAGGGAACGCTTCAACACTTTAACTCTTAAACGGAAACAGAATAATCGCCGAATCGAGCAACTATCGGAGCCTGCCTTCGCTCGCTTATTGCGATCACCGCGTATCGATGCGGGCTTTGTTGCCGAAAGCCAGGGCTCAGGAAGTGTCGAGTATAGCGCAGCAGATGAGTTTCAACGAGCATTCGATGGCGCGATGAACAAATGAAGTCAATCACAGGGCCGGGCAGGAAGTTCGGGTAATCTAAAGGGGGCCTTCGCACGCGCGATGCTACTTTCATTAGACAATTCTAATTTTCATTTCATATGGCAGATCGGCGATGATCCAAGGTCGAATCGCCAAAATGAAATTACGGCACCTCAAAGAAGTTTGGTGGCAAGCGAGATGGAGTCAGTTTTGGCAGCCGGACCTGTAAGCCGAATTCGTCCGGGCCGCTTCCCGTAAATTATAGCTACATCAGGATTTATGGCGCAAACCGTTGCCCTATACGAGCTTAGCTCACGGTCGG
>JBAUVJ010000289.1:0-1524 GCA_049583165.1 Candidatus Sulfotelmatobacter sp.
GTGCAAGCGCGGCCAGGGGATCCGGCGGATCGGTGACGACGAGTATGAGCGCCCGCGGGGCGACGGCCACGACATTCGGGATGATGTCCTTGAAAATCTCCGCGTTAACCTTGAGAAGGTTCAATCGACCCGCAGGATCGCTGCGGTTGGTCGCGCCACCGGCCTTCTCGTTGATTCCTGCAGTTATGATCACCAACACCGCATCGGTAAGCTCAGGATAGTCGCCCGCTTCGAGCACCACCGCGGGTGACAGCGTGGCGCCGTACTGAAGATCTGCGACCACGCCTTGGGCACGCTGCCGGTTCCGGTCAACTACGACAATTTCGCAGGCGAGGCCTCGCATCACCAGGCACAGGAGTGAGGCAGAACCCACGGCGCCCGCGCCAATGACCCCGACTTTCATGTTTGCGACCTCAAGCGGCAGGGCGCGGCGCGAGCCGGGCCGCCGCTTCGATAATAGTTTGCAGGACAGTCTCAGCCGGCTGAGCTCCGACGATCGCGCTCCCACCAATGTTGAAATAGGGGACGCCTTGGACGCCTCTCTCTAGCGCGGTGCGCTCCAGAGCGCGGACGCTCTCCACGCCGTCGTCGGAGCTGACGAACGCCGCGACAGCGTCCGGATCGAGACCGCTCTCGCCGGCGATTTCCGCCAGGATCTCCTTGGACCCGATATCGCGCCCCTGCACGAAATACGCTTGCAAGGCCGCATCGACGAAGGCGCGCTGCTGGCCCGCGCGTTGTGCGAGCCACGAAACGCGATGCGCGAGGAAGGTGTTCGGGGTGCGCTTGATCGCCTCATAGTCGAAGACGGCTCCGTCGTCCCGTCCGGCGAGCACGATCTGGGCCTGTAGCGCCTGGACACGTTCCCAGCTTCCGAACTTCCGCGAGAGGTAAGTTCTGCGGTCCATGCCTTCGGCGGGCATGTCCGGGTTGAGTTCAAAGGGTAGCCACTGAAGTTGAACTTCAATCCCGGTCGGGAGACTCTCGATGGCGCGGGCCAGGCGCTTTTCGCCGATGTAGCACCACGGACAGATGAAGTCGGACGTGACGCTGATTTGGATACGCATGGGCTCGATCTCCTTGTTCGTCCTCGGTGTGAGCCTTCGGTGATCACGGACTCTTCGTGACGCGCTCGCCCTCCATGCCGCGAAACTCCACGAACGAGGTCATCCGCTTCCAAAGAAAGTCGCCGTACTCGAATGGCAGGAAGCGATCTGGCGGGTCGATGGGTAGCGGTGCGATGGTAGCGTCGGCGCGAGCCTCATAGAAAAACGGGATCGAGTAGCGCTCAACGCCCCTGCCCAGCACTCGGTGCTCGGTCGCCCGGATACGGCCCGCCGACCATTGTTCGAGCACCTGGCCAAAATTCACCACCAATGTTCCTTCGAGCGGCGGCACATCGCTCCAGGTGCCATCGAGTGAACGGGCCTGAAGTCCTGACACCCCATCCTGCGCAAGCAGCGTTGCGAAGCCCGAGTCGGTGTGAGCCGCGCCCGCGATATGGCGACCGGTCGGAGGCGGTTC
>JBAUVJ010000290.1:0-3673 GCA_049583165.1 Candidatus Sulfotelmatobacter sp.
TCGCAGATGCCGCTGAACCAGATTGCGCAGGTGCATGCGCCGGAGCCGCAGATGATTACAGTGCAGCCGTTCGATCCGTCGCAGGTGGGTGCGATTGAGAAGGCGATTCGCTCGGCGGAATTGGGGCTGAATCCGATGAACGACGGCAAGCTGATTCGGGTGCCGGTGCCGGCGCTGACCCAGGAGCGGCGGCAGGAGATGGTGAAGCATCTGCATAAAGTGCTGGAAGAGCATCGCACCGCGGTGCGGAATATTCGCCGCGACGGGAATGATGCAATCAAGAAGGCCATGAAGGATAAGAAGATTACCGAGGACGACGAGAAGCGGTCGCTAGAGGAGATTCAGAAGCTAACCGACGACGAAATCAAGAAGATGGAAGAGATGAGCAAGGCAAAAGAAAAGGAAGTTTTGGAGTTGAAATAAATTTTGGGGCGAAATGCTCCCGGGAAACGCCAGCGCGATCGAGGACCAACATCTTTGATTCTCCGCGCATCCCCAGACCCGACGAATCGACTCGGTGGTTGACTGAGAGCGGGAAAAACTAAAGTCCATATCCTAAAGTACCAATCATCCGTCTTGGCACTCTAACCCCCTTACAAACAATTACATAGGCAATTTCCCGTTTCCGCGTCAAGCCCGTAACGGGACGGAAGATTACGTGACTTTTTCCCGGGCGAAGTGTTTCCATCATGGTGGGGCGAATCACGGCTCCTACAAAGGCCTTCACGACAAATCTCTTGAACTGGAGTTTGCTATGAAACGACTTCTAGGAATGATGCTTGTGCTTGCGCTTTCGATGTTGGGAGCGAGTTGCGGTTCGTCGGGTTCGTCCACGTCACCGACCGCGTCGCAACAATCGTCTGCGGTCTTCGTGACCGGCGAGGATGCTCCGCTGTCCTCCGTGGTCGGGTTTAACGTAACCATCAACTCGATCACGCTGAACGGCAGCGGCAGTTCGGCGACGGTGCTCTCCACGCCGATCACGGTGGATTTCGCGCGGTTGTTGGGATTGCGGTCTCCGCTGGGGTTCAACAGCGTCGCGCCGGGCACCTACACCAGCGCTACGTTCTCGTTATCGAACCCGGTGATTTCTTACGTGGATATGAGCACGAATCCGCCGACGGAGACCACCCTGAACGGAACGTTCAGCCCCACAACCAACACGAGCACGCAAACCTCGGTCACGGTGACTTTTCCGACGGCGATGACGGTCAGCAGCAACGGGCTGGCGGGATTGCGGATGGAATTTGACATCCGGCAATCGGTGGCGGTGGATGGCAATGGGAACGTCACAGGCGTAGTAAATCCAACCATCTACGCCAAAGCCGTGCATGCCAGCGATTCCGACGGGCAGGTCACCGATCTTACCGGCGGGCTGGTTTCAGTGAATGCGTCGGGCAATACATTCGTTATCCAAGGGCCGTATGGACATCAGTTGACGATTGACGTCAGCAGCAACACGCAGTTCAACAGCGGATGGAACATCAATAACCTGGCGACTCCGGCGTTCATTGGAGTGCAGGGATCGTTCCAGGCCGATGGCAGCCTGATGGCGAGCAATGTGGAAGTGATCACAACGTCGCAGGCATTTATTTCCGGCCACGTGCTGGCGGTGAATCCGACCTCCGGGCCGGTGCAGACGATTACGATGTGGGTGGGTGAGACGAGCGCCGACCTGGTTGCCGATGTCGATACCATTCAAACCATCAACGTGAGCGCGGTCACGCAGTATGACATGTGCTTCTTCGACAACCTCATCACCAATGCATTGTTCAACAATTCCTCGGTGATCGTGGGCCAGCGTATTTTCATCGGTGGCAGCTACTCCAGCAGCGTTTTTACGCCGCAGATGATTTCGCTGCGCTTCCAAGGCGTCTATGGCATGCTGACGCAGGGGAGTGTGAGCATTACGAACGGCAACGTCGGCACCTTCGGATTGCAGAACAACGGGCTGATCGGTTATTCGCTGGGCGGCGCGGCACTGACGGTGGGTACCGGCAACGGCACGCTGTTCATCAACACGACGGGCCTGAGCGCGATGCAATCCGGCGGAACGACTCCGCTGGAGGCGGGAGGGTTGCTGTTCGTGGGCCCGACCAACAGTACGCCAGTGATGGCGGCGGCGGTGGTAAGCGAACCGCCACAGAACTAGCCAGCCAGGGCAAGCAGTAAAACTTACGGGCGGCCGCGAGGCCGCCCGTATTTGTTTTTGCGGCTGAAGCGTTCAATCCGCGTGTTTTATAATTGCCCGCGATATCCGAACGCGGGAGCGATTCTCATGCACTCTGCATTTGCTCCGTTGGCTGTCATTATTATTATGATTTCGGCGATTCTGGCGGGAGGACTCGCCGCGCCCAAAACCGTGCGCCAAGCGGCATTTTCTGTGGCCGGTATTGAAGTGCGCACGAGTAATGCCAAAGAGTCCACCAGCGATGGCGTCATCGGCAAGCAATGGCAAAAGTTTTTTCAGGATGGCGTGCTGGAGAAGATCCCCAACAAGGTTGACGGCAATATCTATGCGGTTTATAGCGACTACGCCAGCGATAAAAATGGGGAGTATTCGCTCACCATTGGCGCGAAAGTCCCTGACGGTTCGCCGGTGCCTTCAGGTCTTGTTTTTAAAACCGTGGCTGCCGGGAACTACGCCGTGGTGACCAGTGAAAAGGGCCCGGTGGCGAAGGTTGTAGTGGCTGCATGGCAGAGGGTGTGGGCGATGGAGGATAAGCATGAGCTTGGCCCACGAGCTTATAAAACTGACTACGAGCTTTACGATCAACGAGCCGCCGATCCGCAGAACTCGCAGGCCGATCTCTACATTGGGACGAAGTAAATCCGATTGCCGTCACTGGATGGAAAGGGCGTAGAGGAAATACAACGGAGCTTCGCTCCTGGACAGCCGGGGGCGGCTCTCCCTACATAAATCTTGGCGATTGTGCGGGATTGCGGAATATAACGTGCTGAACCCAGAAAAACTTTTGCGGCTGGGCAACTCCGGCAGGGTTTATTCCGTCTTGGTTGATGTGGAGTCAACCTGCGTGAAGAACGCGTGCTCGGGATGACTGCAAATTAAGCCACCAGGAAGAGTGGCGGCTTGGACGCTTTCTCTCTCTCTACCGTATAATGGTGGTTTTCCCACATCCCAGAGGCTGAGGTCGTAGCGATTCATTTTCGCTTTCATACGGACATTGTTGTGCCCGAGAACGGCTGCGGCCATTCCGGAGTCACAGATACCCCATCCTCTTCATTCGGACGTTTTGGTCGCAGAATGAAGTGTTTCGGGTGGGCGCTGAGCATTGTGCTGGGGCTGCTTTTTGCCTCGGCTTTTGTCACGAGGTGCTGGGCGCAGAGCGACGTCATTTCCGAGATTGACGTTCAGGGCAACCGCAGGATTCCGGGAGAGACCATCAAGGCCCGCATCTTCACCCATCCTGGGGATATTTACGATCCCGCCGCGCTGGAGCGCGATTTCAACGCGCTGTGGAATACCGGATACTTCGAAGATATCCGCTTTAACCGCGAGCAGACGCCAAAGGGCTGGCGGTTGATCATCCAGGTCAAGGAAAAACCGACCATCCGCGAGATCAACTATGTGGGCCTGAGTTCGGTTTCCACCAGCGATGTGCTGGATCGTTTTAAGGAAGCCAAAGTCGGACTGTCGGTGGAGAGCCAGTAC
>JBAUVJ010000291.1:0-26748 GCA_049583165.1 Candidatus Sulfotelmatobacter sp.
CAGCGGCGTCCGCAGGCCATAGTGCAGTGGAGCGTGCCCATGAGCACGATATTGATGACGGACTCCCAGGCGCGTGGAGAAAGTTCTTCAGTGCGGGCGATGAAATTTCCAGCGGCGTTGTTGACAAGGATGTCGAGCGGGGCTTCTTTCCAGATGGATTCGACCATGGTCTCGACTGCGTCGAGATTGCGGACATCGCAGGGCAGGGCGTGGATGGGGCCATGAGCGGAGAGTTCGGAGGCGGTTGCTTTCAGAATTTCTTCGCGCCGGCCGCAGATGTAGACGGTTGCGCCGAGTTCGAGGAAGCGGTGAGCCATGGCCTTGATGGTCCGGTGCCGCCGCCGGTGATGAGGGCGCGTTTCTCTTGGAGAAGGTTGGGGTCGAACATGGGGGCTTGCTCCGTTCAAGAATTTTGTAATTTGGTAATTGAGTAATTTTGTAAATTAAAACCTCAAACCAACTTTACCGGTGCTTTCTGATTTTCGATTTACAAATTACCAAATTACCCGATGGCAACACGGAAGCCGTAGTCGGCGTACTGGAATTCTGGGGGGATGCTGGAGCGGGCGGAGCAGCGGGAGACTTTGATGTGATGGCGCCAACTTCCGCCGCGGGAGGCTTTGCGCTCGCTTGCCGCAGAGATTGGTTCAGGGCCGCGGGGATTGCGCTCGGGTGAGGTCACGTAATAATTGGGATCGTACCAGTCGCTGCACCACTCGTGGACGTTGTCGCAAAGGTTGTAAATGCCGAACGGGTTGGGGAAGTAGCGGGCGACGGGTTCGGGTCCGGTTTGCCAGCGCGTGGCGTAGTCGGGAAGAGATTGCGGCGGATCGTTGCCCCAGGGAAAATCGTGTTGTTCGAGATCGCCGCGAGCGGCGCGTTCCCATTGCGCTTCGGTGGGAAGACGGTAGGCGCGTCCGGTTTGTGAGGCGAGCCACTGGCAGTAGTGGTCGGCATCGAACCAGGAAACAGCCGTCACCGGTTGTTGGGGATGATTGAAGTTTTTGTCATTCCGCAACGGCGGAGGTTGCGTTCCGGTGGCGCGCAGGAAGTGCGCGTACTCGGCGTTAGTGATTTGAGTGACGGCGAGTTGGAAGGCGTCAACCCAGACGCGGTGAATGGGGCGTTCGCAATCCTGGCCCGAGGAAGAGCCCATGAGGAACCAGGCGCCGGGGATGGAGACGAGGCGCGGCTCAATGTAGGGAGCGGGGGCGGGATGGGAGTGGGCGGCTGACATGGTCGCTTTCGACTTAGAGTCTAGCAGTGCTGGATAGAGCTGTGGAGCGGGAAGGGAGCGTCGAGCGTTGCTCGACCGGACAGCCGAGGGCGGCTGTCCCTACATTTTTTCTTGAGGCCTGCAATGGCGAAAACAGAGTTGCGGTTCAAAGCGAAGGTCGAAGGGAAAGAGGCGGGAGTTGTGGCGGCGATTGTTCCGCCGGTGGATGTACCGGAGTTCTTTGGAACGCGCGGGCGGGTGCCGATTCGCGGGACGATCAATGGGTTTCCATTTCGATCGTCGTTGATGCCGATGGGCGGTTGTCACATGATGCCGTTGAATAAGACTCTGCGCGAGGGCGCGGGAGCGGAGCCGGGAGACATGGTGGACGTGGTGATGCAGCGGGATGATGAGGTGCGTACCGTGGAGCGGCCGCCGTTGTTGAAGAAGGCGTTGACGAAGAATAAAGCGGCGAAAGCGAATTGGGAAAAACTGCCGTTTACGCACAAGAAGGAAATTGCGGTGTGGATTGAAGGGGCGAAGAAGGAAGAGACTCGGGCGCGAAGGTTGGCCAAGGCGATGCAGATTCTGGAGAAGGGGACGAATTGGACCGGGTGAGGGGCACTACCTCAGGGGCTAAAGCCCAAAACCTCAGGACGAGATTTTCGGCGCGGCTGAAGCCGCGCCCCTTCAAAGCTGTAGCCCACGGCAGTAGCGCAAGGCTGTAGCCCAAGGCCGCACCCCTTCGCAGTTCATAGCGCTTCTCCGCTTATTTCCTGAGGCTATCGGGGATTTCTCAGCGATCACGCAGTTGGCGCACGACTGTGGCGATGTCGTTTTCCTGGAAGAGGCGGATGGCGGCGATGCCGGCTGCGCCGGCGTGAAGGCAGGATTCGGCGTTCTGGAGAGTTATTCCTCCGAGTGCGAGGACTGGAATTTTGGCGTGGCAGGCTTGGCGGAGGGAATCGAGGCCGGTGGGGGTGGCGCCGGGGGCGTCTTTCTTTTCGAAGACGGGGGCGAAGAGGGCGAGTGTGGCGGAGTTGGCGGCTGCTTGAGTTACTTCTGCTGGGGAGTGACAGGAGATTGAGATTTGTGGAGGTGGAGAGGGTTCGCGGGCGGGGGTGCCCGCGCCACATCTTTCCATGGCACGCTTCCATATAGAACGGACTTCCGCGGGCGAGATGTCGTTTGCGGGGAGGTGGACTCCCGCGGCGTTCGTGGCCAGGGCGACGTCGGTGCGGGAGTTGATGAGAAGGACAGTTCGGAGTTCATGGTTCCCAGCTCTTAGTTTGTTAATGAGACAGATGGCTTCGCGGGCTAGTAATTCGAGGTCGCGTGTGGGGAGGTCTTTTTCGCGGAGTTGGATGTAGTTGACGCCGGCGGCTGCGGCTTCGGCGATTTTATCGAGGAGATAGCGGCGGCGGGCGCTTTCGTCGCCGGGGAAGGCGGTGCGGTCGGTGATGTAGTAGAGGAGGCAGTTCTTGGGCATTGGATTACTAACTATCACTCGCGGATGAAGGTGGTGGTGGAAATGCCTTGATAAGCCGATGGTACCGCATGCTGGGATGGGGTTCTTCGCTTCGCTCAGAATGACAGACCGGTCCCGGCCTGCCTCCTGCCACAATTTAAGGTCTGGTTTTGGCGATTTCGGGAAGGACTTCTTGTTCCTTTTCTTTCTTGGGTTGGCCGCCGAGGTGGTATTCGGTGAGGCCGTCGCGGAGGAAGGTGAAGGCGTCTTCCGGGGTTTCGACAAATTTGAAGAGATTTAGATCGCCGGGCGAGACGGTGCCGGCGTCGACGAAGGCCTGGAAGTTCATGATGCGGTGCCAGTATTCGCTGCCGTAAATGACGACCAGAATTTTCTTGGCAAGTTTGTCGGTTTGGGCAAGGGTGAGGATTTCGAATAGTTCGTCGATGGTGCCGAAACCACCGGGAAAAATCACGAGAGCTTTGGCGAGGTAGGCGAACCAGAATTTGCGCATGAAGAAATAATGGAATTCGAAGTTGAGCGAGGGCGTGATGTAGGAGTTGGGATTCTGCTCGAAGGGCAGATTGATGTTGAGGCCAATGCTCTTGCCTCCAGCTTCATGAGCGCCGAGGTTGGCGGCTTCCATGATGCCCGGACCTCCGCCGGTGGTGACGACGAAGCGGCGGCGGCGGGCGGGAATTTGGATTGACCATTCGGTGAGGAGAAAAGCCAGGCGGCGCGCGTCTTCGTAGTAACGAGCCATATCGACTGCGGCGTGGGCGCGCTTCAAGGCTTCTTGCTGCTGCTCGGCCGATACTCTCGCTTCATTTTTTTCGGCGGAGGCTAGATTTTTTCTGGCGGCATCGGCGCCATGAAAGCGGGCAGATCCGAAGAAGACGACTGTGTCCTGAATCTGCTCGCGGCGAAAGCGCGACAGGGGCTCCTGATATTCGGCGAGGATGCGGAGAATACGTCCGTCAGGGCTGCTGAGGAAGGGTTCGTTCTGGTAGGCCAGTGGCGCGGATTTAAGCTTATCGTCTTTGAGGTTATCGTCCATGTATGCGACTCACATTCTAATCCGAAAATTCGAGGGCCCCTGGCCGCGGGGTATGCAATGCATCGGCTATTGATGATCGTGGTAGTGCAGAGCTTCCCAGAAGCCGATCCAAATATCGAGCAAACCCAGGCCGCTGCACAGGCCGCGAAAAAAACCGGATGAGACCAAGATACGAAGCCCGGGATAGGAAAGCAGAAGAGAGTTGTCCGTCCACTCGGGAGTCCAGGGCAAAATCAGGAGCAGAACTCCGGCGACGGCGCTGATCAGCACGAAAAGAAAAACCGAGGTGCGATGCAGCCAGAGTTGCAATCCCGTGGGAGGAGAAGGCGCGACAGCAACCTTTGGGTCGAGCAGTGCGGTAATGCTTTCGCCCGACGCGGTCGCGGGATGGGAAGGAGCGGAACCGCTTTCGAGTGGCAACTTGGAATCGGGGGTCACTGGGCACTCCCCAGCGGGAGTGATGATACAAACCCTGGCCGGCAAATGTCTCCGGCGTGGTGATGTTTCTGGAAGAAGGCCTTAGGGACAAAACCCATCGGGCTATTCTACGACTTCAGGGGCTTGATGCGCTCGGCGACGTCGCGATAATCGATGTTGCGGCCGTAGACCTCCATGAAATGCTTGAGCGCGGAGGCTTTGTCGCCGGCGGTTTCGTAGGCAGAGGCAAGTTCGTAGTGAAGCGCGGTGCGAGTTTCTTCGTCGATGCCGGGCGCCGCAAGAGCTTTTTGATACCAGCGAATGGCGGCCTCGGGCACACCCTTGTCGAGGAAGCATTGTGCAAGCCAGGTGTAGGTTTGCATGACCTGCGGGAAAGGATGTCCGCGGTCGACGGCCTGGCAGGTCTTCTGCAACTCGCCGATGGCCTCATCGAGCAGGCCCATTTCCCGGAAGGCGATGCCGAGGTTGTAGTGAGTCTCGGGATCTTCTTCGGTGGTGGTAGCGCCAGCTTCGAGATCTTGTTTTAGTTCGCCAAACATTTCGGCGAGATCGACGCCGGCATCCTCTCCGAAGGGAGAAGACTTGGCGGCGATTGGCGCGCCGGGAACGATTGAAGGAACTTGCGGAGCGTGAGCAGCGGCTGCGGATTGCCTCGGCACCGAAGCCGGAGTTTGCGAAGAAATTGTCGGAGCGCCAGAGGACGCAGCCGCGGCTGCGGCGCTGGCGGCGGGAACGCTGACCGCCGGAATGGGCGCGGATGTTGGCGCGGGCCGATGTTGCGCAGGCGCTGCCGCGACCGGTGGCTTCGTTTTCAGTTGTGCCTGAGGTGCAGGCTCAGGCTCTGGGACTGGAGCGCCTTTGAGGAAGTCATCTCCCAGGGAGGCTTCGAGATCGGCAACAAATTCGCCGATGACCTCTGGCTGGCGTATGCCGAAGGTGGTGGGTGCAGCGTTGCCTATGGGTTCAAGTTCAGGCTGAGCGGCATGCTCGGCCGCCGAAGCGTGGGCAACCGAGGGAGCATCGTGCGAAACAGCGGGCGCAAGGAAACTCTCGCCAAGAGAAGATTCGAGATCGGAAACAAATTCCTCGAGAACACCCGGAGGCGGAGCTGGCGCAGCGGGTTCGGCGTGGATCTCTGGTGGTGCTTCCACGTGTGCGACCGGAGTGGGCGGCTCTGGAGCGATTTCTTCTGCGAAAGCCTGGTCTTCAATGGCCGCGGCTGGAATTTCATCGACGGTAATTTCCGCGGAAGGTTCATCGATGGCGAATTCAGAGACGGCTTCGACGGGAGTGGCTTCCTCGACGACGGCTGGCTGCGCGGCAGCCTCGATCTCTGCCTGGAGCGTGCTTAATGTGGCTTCGTCCGTCGTGATAGCTTGGAGTTTCTTGAAGGCGGACGATGCCTGCTCGGGCATGCCGTGCTCGAGGTAGAAGCGAACCTCTTCGATGGTCTCGGCGGTTTTTGTGTCGTCGGTTCCAGGCGCTTCGGCTTCTTGTGCTTCAGGCTCTTTCGGTTCGATCTCAGCTGCTTGGGGCGGGTCGAGGGAGACCTCAGGGCCGGCTGCATGATCGGTGATTTCGATCTCGGCAGCTGGTTCATCGGCATCAATGGTGAGAGCATCATCCCACTCGGAGGAAAGATCGATCTCTGCGGGAGCAGCCTCAGCTTCAGCAGTCGGCGCCGCTGCAGTGACCGGTTGATTAATTTCGTCCTCAACCTGAACTTGATCGGCGCCGCCTTCAGCCGGGCTTTGTTCGGCGACGACCGAGAACTCCATTTCGTCCGCGGCTTGGGCGGGAGCAGCGGGCCAAGGGGCTGTGGCGTCGTCAGCCACGGGAAGCTCGTCGAGAACCGGTTCGGGCGCCAGGCCAACGGCTGCTTCTGTGGAAGTCAAAGCTGTGGAGCGCTCTTCATAACGATCGGCGAGTTCGCCGTAGCGAGTCGCTTCCTCGGGATAGCCGGCTTCGGAATATACACTCTGCAAAGTCCGGCAACAGACTCCGGCCTCGGCGAAACGCGCGGCGCGAGTGTGCAGCGCGGCGAGGCGCTGGTTCAGGCGCAAATCATTCGGAGCCTGGGGCAGGGCGGCTGTTAACGGGCCTAGAGCCTTGGCCGGCATGTTGTAAGAAATGAAAAGTTCGGCGTCGGTAAGAGCGGAGCGAACCGCGAGGGCGACGGCATCGGGATAATGTTGGTGGACCGATGGAGACGTTGCTTCCAGCTCGTCGACGATAACGGCGGCTTCCTCTGCGGAAATCAGTTTATCGGCGGAGGGTCCACCGAGCTGGCTGACCACCTGCTGGTAATTGTTCATGTGCAGGGGGTTGCCAGGCTCCACGGTAGCCAGCTTGTGATAAAGATCGCGAGCGCGCGGCAGATCGCCAGCCTGCACCGAGGCGTGAGCCAACAACTCGATGACTTCGGTGAGGTGGGTGGTTTCTCCGGCTTTCTGGAAGAGCTCGAGGAGCTTTTCCAGCGAAGCGGGATTATCGCGCACGTGCCCAATGATGGAATGCAGGTTCTTTAGAACTTTGTCGGAATCTTCCGCCAGCAGGCGGTCGGCGTGCTGGTCATAAACCTGAAGGGCGTTCTCATACTGGCCGGCTTGCATGAGGGCGTCGGCGAAAATGGAGATCGACGGCAGGTCATTGTGGACGGTGAGAAGTTTGCTGGCCAGCGTGCCGGCATCCGAGAGGCGTCCGTTTTTCAGATACGCCTTCAGGAGATCGCGGAGGCCATCTGGATTGGAATCGAGATCCGGAACTTTCTGTAGAGATTCGATGGCGCCTTCGGCGTCGCCAGCCTCGAGCAGGTTGCGCCCCTGCATGAGCAATGCGTAGCTGTTGCCGGGATCGAGCGTGAGCATGCGCTGGAGAACTTCTTCGGCGGCGCTTAGCGAACCTTTGGAGCGAAGGGTTTCGGCCGCGGCGGAGAAGATCTGCCAAGCGTCATTTTTCTTGCCGAGGCGGATGTAGACTTCCGCCAGGCGGATGCGCATGTTGGTGTTTTCCGGATCCATCTCCAGAATTTTCTGGAAAATGCGGACGGCGTTGTCTAATTCGCCGGACTTGAGGAATTCTTCGGCGACTTGCAGGTATTGGGCGCGTGCGTCATTAAAAAGGCCCTGCTGGGTGTAGAGCTCGGCCAGCTTCAGCACGCTCTCAAGGGAAGACTTGAGCTTGCTGATTTTCTTGTACATGGCGATGGCCTTGACCGTGAAACCTTGCGTGGCATAGGCATCGCCTACGGTCTTGAAGCATTCGGTAGCTTTGTCGGCTTCGCCGAGGCGGGAGTAGAGGTCGCCGATGGTGTTGGTGACGGTGAGGTCCTTGGGATCGGCCTTGGTGACCTTTTCGTACTCAGCGATAGCATTTTGTATCTTGCCCTGCTGGACATACTTCTCCGCAGCGCTGAGAACCTTTTGTTTGTTGAACCCGAAACCGAACGCCATAAGGTTACGAACTCCAGCCCCTGGTCTGAATCAAGAAAGCGTGAATCAAGAAAGCATGAAGCAAGAAAACGTGAAGCAAAAAACTGAACCTAGAAAACCCGTACTGAAATCCGATGACGGCTCCTGGGAAGTGCTGCCCGGGTAAACGTCACGTGGCCAAACTCCTTTTGGAGAGTGGCCGGTTGGACAAGGGCAATTGTACGGCTGGACGGGTGGAATCGCATGGTTACCAAGGGTTACCAAAAGGGAGTGTACGACTGGGTTACTTAGGGAATCAGGGGGAAGAAACTGGCGCGTGAGCCGCAGTTTGAGCACATAAAATGAGGGTTAAGGCACCTCTAGTGCAAATGCGCTATGGGGTGACGGGGCACGAAAGTGTACGCTTTCTTCGCGATACGAAACCCGCGTTGCGAAGCCGATACCTTGAACGAGAGGGATAAAAGGCCATGACTTGGATTAAGACCATACCGGCGTCGGAGGGCGACGAGAAGCTGCTGCAAGCGATGCAAGGGCAGCGGGCGTTGTATCCCAAGGAATACCGCGAGCCGGTGCATCCGGATGAGTCTGGAGGATCGTCGATTGTGGGATCGCATACGCTGATTCCGGACGCGCTGTATCACTCGTTCGGAGCGTTTGCGGCGATGATGTCGCCGGAGTTGCCACTCAGCCGGCGGCAGCATGAAATGATTGCGACGATGGTCTCGGTGACCAACCGGTGCAAGTATTGAATTGAGTCGCACGCAGAGTTTCTGCGTAGGGTGACGTTGGATAAAGAGTTGGTGGGGGCGCTGGAGAAGGATTACACGACCGCGCCCATCACGCCGCAGGAGCGGGTGATGGTGGATTATGTGGTGAAGTTGACCAAGGATGCGACCAAGTGTTGGAAGGACGATATCGAAGGGCTGCGAGCGGCGGGATTTGACGATCGCGGAATATTGCAAATCACGCTGATTGCTTCGTGGTTCAATTACATCAATCGAGTGGCGGATGCGTTGGGCGTGGGAAGGGAGTGATCTTCGCCGGAGTGATCCTTCATCTAATAAGCGCTGATGATCATAGGAACTGATTAGTGCACGGATCGGCCTTGCTCGTTGACGGAGCGTTTGGGCTTGTGAGAGACTTCACCTACCGGCCACAGGAAAACTGGTTCACAGCTCGTCCGCCGACGCCTACCCAGCCGTCCAGCCGCGCAATTTCAGCATTGTTGGGTTGAGTATGAGTGCCCCCTCCAGCATCGATCCGGAATCTTTCCAAAAGCTTTTGTCCAGCGCCTTCGCGGTGCAGGAGAGCAGGATGGATCCGGATTCCCTCTCTGCCATTCTCGAAATCCAGCGCTTGATCGCGAGCGGCGAGCTTGACGTGGATCGAATCATGCAGCAGGTTGCCGACACTACGCGAAACGTGGCCAACGCCACGGGAACCGCCATCGCGCTGCTGCAAGGAGATCGGCTGCTTTACCGGGCGGGCAGCGGGTCGGCGGCTACCTACGTGGGGCGGCAGATGACGGCCATATTGATTACCTCGGCCCGCAAGGACCCGAGAAGCGAGATTCTGCGGGTTGAGGATGCGGAGACCGATGTTCGGATTGAAGCGGCAATCTGCCGGCAGTTCGAAGCCCAGTCTCTCGTGATCCTGCCGATTTATCAAGAGCGCGCTGTGGCGGGAGTGCTGCATGTCCTTTTTGGTAAGGCGCACGCTTTTCAGGATCAGGAGATGCGCACTTACCGGTTGATGGCGGGGCTGGTCGAGGAAGCGATTTCGATTTGCGCCGAGCCCGATCGGAGAAAAGTTGCGGAAGCGCAAGGCGCAAACGTGCCGCATGCGGCTGAGGAGATCGCAAGTCAAACGCCGCAAGTCATCAGGGAAGAAAAATCCACGCCGTGGCAGGAGCGCCGATACGGGATTGGGCAGCTTTGGAGAGCAGTGACGGCGGCGGCACGGGATTTTCCCGACCTCTGGCAGCACGGAGAGGGGATGCCAGAAAACACGACTCGCGAGAGTCGGGTTTCCCTGCGCCAACTACGGTGGAGCGTACCCTTGGCAGCGATTGTTGCCGGTCTGGTGATCGCGGCTAGCTGGATTGCTCATGATCGCCGGGAGGCTTTGCCCGTGGTCGCGGCGCCGGCACAGGGAACGAATGTGGCTCAGCAACAGTTGCCGATTGAAGCTGCAAAGCCAATGCCCACGAACAACCTAGCCGACCCTCAGATGGCGCCGGGCGGAATGGTATACGTGCCCGCTCCTCGACCTGCGTTCAAGCAGGTGCGCGTGGGGACAGATGAAGTCGACTACGTCGCGGAAGATGTGACGATCCGGCATTTCGTACCTAAACCCGCGGCTACGCGAGTGAGTGGGCGATATAAGGAAGTTCACTTTGGCAAGGATGTGACGGTGCGCTACTTCGGCTTCAGCGACGCTCCTTCACTGGACTTGCCGGTACCGAAATAGTCTTTGTTAAAGTAATCGTCGTGAAATCGGCGGCTTCTGACAAATAGGCGTTTCTTCCCTTCTACTACTAAACTTGCCTAAGAGGCGAGGCTGGCGTTTTCTCTACTGCCTTCTTCTTCACTCCATGGCCGAATCGTTAGCCCAGTTTTTCCTAGAGAATTTTCGAACGCACGAGTCCGATCGAGCCTACGGACAGCGGCGCGGATACCGGATGGAATGGTTCACGTACGGGCAGGTCGTGGAGATGGCGAGTCGTTTTTGCCGAGAGCTGGAAGCGCGGGGCATCGGCAAAGGCGACCGGGTGATGCTGTGGGGAGAGAATTGCGCGGAGTGGGTTGCGGCGTTCTTTGGATGTGCATTGAGCGGCGTGATTGTTGTTCCGATGGATGGCGGTGCATCTGCGGATTTTGCGGCGCGGGTTGCACGGCAGGTGGGGGCGAAGCTTTGGGTTTGTTCCCGGCGGCTGCGGGAACACGCGGTTGCGGTGCCCTGCATGGTGCTGGAAGATTTACGGCAGTCAGCCGGCGGGACGCCGGCGCTACGGACCGATCCGGTGGTAGGGATTGGGAGCGAGGATACTTTGCAGATTGTCTTTACTTCGGGGACGACGGCCGACCCCAAGGGCGTGGTGATTACGCATGGAAATGTGCTGGCTAACATGGCTCCGCTGGAACAGGAGATGCAGCGGTATTTGAAGTATGAGCGATGGGTGCATCCGGTGCGGTTTTTGAATTTGCTGCCGCTAAGCCATGTGTTTGGACAGTTCCTGGGAATGTTTTTGCCGCCGCTGTTGGGCGGGGTTGTGATTTTTCAGGAGGAGTTGAAGCCGTCGGAAATTGTGAGCACGATCCGGCGGGAGCGCGTGTCGGTGCTGGTGAGTGTGCCAAGAGTGTTGCAGTCTTTGAAACAGAAGATCGAACGCGATCTGGAGGACGGCGGGAACCTTGAAGATTTTCGGCGACGATTTCAGACGTCCGAAGGGAAGCACTTCTTGTGGCGGTGGTGGATCTTTCGCAGAATTCACCGGCAGTTCGGATGGAAGTTCTGGGCGTTCATTTCTGGCGGCGCGGCGCTGGATGCGGAGACTGAAGAGTTCTGGGGGCGACTAGGTTACGCGGCAATCCAGGGTTATGGGCTGACGGAGACGACGTCGCTAATCAGCGTGAACCATCCCTTTAAGTTGGGGAAAGGATCGATCGGGAAAGTGTTGCCGGGGCGGGAAGTGAAACTGGCGGCAGATGGTGAAATCTTGATTCGTGGGGATGGAGTGGCGGCGGGATATTGGGGCGCGGATCGCGCGGATGGAGTTGCCCACGGAGTTGCAGAAGAGGACGGCTGGTATCGCACTGGTGATGTGGGCGAACTGGATGAGGCTGGGAACCTTTATTTCAAGGGGCGGAAGAAAGATGTGATCGTTACGCCGGCCGGTTTGAATATTTATCCGGAGGATTTGGAAGCAGCGTTGCGGCGGCAGCCGGAGGTGAAAGATTGCGTGGTGGTGGGGATTGAGCGCGCTGGAAATGCGGAGGCATGTGCCGTGGTCATGCTGAAAGACGGCGCCGACGCGATGGAAGTGGTGGAGCGCGCGAACCAGTCGCTGGCGGAGTCCCAGCGTATGCGGATATGGATGGAGTGGCCGCAAAAGGATTTTCCGCGCACCAACACGCAGAAGCCACGGCGCAATGTAATTGCAGAATTCGCAGCGAAGAAAATTGTTCAGGCGGGCGGGAAAGATGGTGCGAGCGATAATCCTGTGATGGAGCTGATTGAGCGGATTACGGGACGGCGCGTGGCAGGCGCGGCAAAAGTCGATTCGGATCTTTCGTCTGATTTGGGGTTGAGTTCGCTCGACCGAGTGGAGTTGATTAGCGCGCTCGAGGATCGGTATCAGGTGGATTTGAGCGAGACGCGTTTTAGCGCGGCGCGCACTGTGGGCGATGTGGAAAAGTTGTTGCGCGGTGAGACGCAGCAGAGTGCAAGGTATCACTATCCGGATTGGGTGTTGCGATGGCCGGTGACCTGGGTGCGATGGCTGGCGCACTACTTATTAGTGAGGCCGGCGATTTTGCTGCTGGGCTGGCCTCGGATTGAAGGGCGAGAGAATTTGCGGGAGTGGAGCGGCCCGCTGCTCGTGGTCTGCAATCATATTGACGACGTGGATGTGGGATTCGTGCAGATGGCTTTACCGGTGCGGCTGCGGAAGCGGATAGCAACGGCGACCGGCGGTGAGGCTTTGGAGGCGCTTCGCTCGCCTGCGCCAACGCGAGGCTTTTTCGGAAGAACATATGATCGCATGCAGTGGGCGCTTGGAGTTTCGTTGTTGAACCTGTTTCCTTTGCCGCGCGAAGCCGGCTTCCGGCAAAGTTTTGCTTACGCGGGGCGGGCCGTGGATAGAGGATACAGCGTGCTGGTGTTTCCGGAAGGGCGGCATACGGTGGATGGAAAGATGAATCCGTTTCGCACGGGGATTGGGTTGCTGGCGAATAATCTGAATATTCCCGTGCTACCGATGAGAATTGTGGGATTGTTCGAAGTAAAGCAAGCGGGCCAGAAATTTGCCCGGCCCGGAAAGATTGGCGTCCGAATTGGACGGCCGATTCGATTCGCGCCAGGAAGTGATCCCGCGCAGATTGCGCGAGAACTGCAGGGCGCGGTGGAAAGATTGTAGAACGGCTGCGGATTTATTCTTCGTCGATTCCGGCAGCTTCCTTGCGCGGATTCGATTCGAGTTTTACTTCCGGCAGATTCGCGGAGTTAATGAATCTCACGCAGGCTTTCGTTCAAGTCGCCAGCCTTCGGGGCGGGCGTAGCTCCGGGTTGGCTCGCGACCCACGCGCCGACTCGGTTCGCGGTCTCATTCGTTTGCGCGAGCGGGGTGCCCCGAAGATATCCGTGCACCAAGGCGGCGGTGAATGCGTCGCCCGCGCCAACGGTGTCGGCGACCTTCACTTTGAAGCCGGGATGCTCGACGCGTTCGCCGGCGGATATGAGCAGGCTGCCGTTGGTGCCGCGAGTGATGCAGATCAGATCCAGATCATAAGAGGAGAGCAAGCGTCTTGCCGAGTCTTCGTCGCTACGATGCTCCAGTTCGAACAAACGCATTACCCTGGGGAGCTCTTCGTGGTTCAGCTTGACGACGGTTGCCAGCTTCATCGATTCTGCGACCACTTCCGCAGTAAAGAAATTCTGCCGCAGGTTGACATCGCAAATGCGCACCGCATCAGAACGGGTGCCAAGCAGAAAATTGCGCATGGTTGCGCGGCTGCACTGCGATCGCTGGGCCAGGGTACTGAAGCAAACTGCATCGGCTTTTTGCGCTAACGTTTGCCACGACGGTGTCCAATCGAAAAAATCCCACGCAACAGATTCGGCGATCTCAAAACACGGCTGGCCTGCGGAGTCTACTTCGACTTTGACGGTACCGGTGGGACGCTCGGTATCTTGCTGAACGAATTCGGTGGAGAGCCCAAGGTCGCCGAGACGGCGAATCGCTTCCGCGCCAAGAGAGTCCTCGCCTAAGCGGCTGGCTGGAATTCCGTCATCCCCGAGCAGTGATGTGATGTAGGCGAAGTTGGCGGGAGCTCCTCCAAGTTGCTTTCCCGCGGGGAACAGATCCCAAAGCAATTCGCCCAAACCGACGACAGTATTTCTCTTGCTCAACATGGAAATCCCGGCAACATAGCGGGAGGTTGCAGTAACGAACAAACTGGCCGAGAATCGGGACGCACACCTTGAAGACGCGGCATAGGGCTTGTCTCGAGGCGAAATCAGTCAGCATCAGAAGGTACAGTTACCATGATGAATTCAATTCAAGTCAAAAGCTGCGCGAAACTGCTCGCGATGCTTCTGGCGCTGGCATCACAGGATAGCGCAAGTTGGCCGTTTGGGGCGTGGCATCGTGTTTCCGGAACTCCTGTGATCGCGCCGCAGGGAGATGGGTGGGAGTCGGCGGGTACGTTTAATCCGTCGGTGGTTCTGCGCGACGACAAAATCATCATGCTTTACCGGGCCCAGGACAAGAGCGGTACTTCACGACTGGGATATGCGGAGAGTGTGGATGGGATTCACTTTACGCGGCGGAGCGAGCCTGTGTTTTTGCCGGAGAAGGATTATGAAAAAGACGGCGGGGTGGAGGATCCGCGGCTGGTCCTGTTCAACGGCACTTACTATCTGACTTATACCGGCTACAACAAGAAGGATGCGCAGTTGTGTCTGGCGACTTCGAAAGATCTCATCCATTGGGAGCGAAGGGGCGTGATTCTTCCGGCGTACAAAGGGCGGTGGAATGTTCGCTGGACTAAGTCAGGTGCGATTGTGCCGGAGAAGATTGGCGGCAAGTACTGGATGTACTTTCTGGGGACGGCAGCGGATAAAAATGACGAGGTCGGGCTGGCATCTTCCACCGATTTATTGCACTGGACGGAAGAGACCGACGCGCCGGTGTTACCGGTGCGGGCAGGAAAATTTGATGCTCGCGTGGCCGAACCGGGGCCTGCGCCGATCGTGACGCCGAAGGGGATTGTCCTTATCTATAATGGCGCCGACGACAAGCTGGTATACCGCACAGGAGTCGCAATGTTCGACCGAAATGATCCGCGGGTTCTGATGTCACGAACGGATGATCCTATTTTTGGTCCTGAGAAACGATGGGAAAAAGTCGGGCAGGTTCCGAATGTAGTGTTTGTCGAAGGCATGGTGCGACAAGGACAGAAATATCTGTTCTATTACGGAGGCGCGGATACTAATGTTGGCGTGGCCGAAGCGCCGGTTATTCCTTGAAGAGCAGTGGGCAAGAGGATACGCGAGGATTCTGATTCAGGAGACGGCATGAGAAAACTTAGGTTGAGGTCTCTTATGGTTCTGTTCGGTGCCTTCATGGCCGGGTCAATCATTTCCGGATCAATTACGGCTGGATCGGTCGCCATGGCGCAGACGTCTTCTCATGCTGGGGATGGGGATAGCCACACGTGGTGGCAGCACGCGGTTTTCTATGAGATTTATCCGCGCAGTTTTGCCGACAGCAATAATGATGGAGTCGGCGACCTAAAAGGGATCGCGTCGAAGCTGGATTATTTAAAAGATCTGGGCGTGGATGCGATCTGGATTTCGCCCTGCTTCCCTTCTCCGCAGGTGGATTTCGGCTACGACGTTTCCGATTACGAAGATATCGATCCCATGTATGGGACGCTGGCGGATTTCGATTATTTGGCGAGTGAGGCGAAGAAGCGTGGAATCCACATCATCCTCGACTTCGTGGTGAATCACACTTCGGATCAGCATAAGTGGTTCCTCGATTCGAAGTCGTCGCGCACGTCTGCGCACCGGGATTGGTACATCTGGCGCGATGGAAAAGGGCCGGGAGAGCCGCCGAATAACTGGGTCTCGGGGTTTGGAGGCTCGGCGTGGAAATTTGATCCGACGACCGACCAGTATTATTACCATTATTTCTATCCCGAGCAGCCCGATCTTAACTGGCGCAATCCGGCGGTGAAGGATGCGATGTTAGATGTGACGCGCTGGTGGTACAAGCGCGGCGTGTCGGGCTTCCGGCTGGACGCGGTGGACACGCTGTTTGAGGATCCGAACCTGACGGACAATCCCATCGTTAAACCCGGCAAGAATGCTTTTGGAGATTCGTTTGAGCAGAACAAGTACAACACGAAGTTACCCGAGGTTCACGATGTGTTGCGCGGCTTGCGCGAAGTTGCGAACGAATATGACGCTGTGCTGATCGGCGAGACCTGGACCGCGGATGTGGCCGAGCTCAACCAGTATTACGGCAAAGGCAATAATGAATTGCAGTTGCCCATGGATTTTCTTTTTACCATGGTCAACAAGCTGTCGCCGGCGGAGTTCCGCAAGCAGATTGCGGCGGTGGACGCGGCTTCCGGCTGGCCCACGTTTGTGATCAGCAACCATGACATTGTGCGTTCCTACGATCGCTACGGCGACGGCCAGCACAATGACCAGATCGCAAAGCTGATGGCGGCGCTGTACCTCACGCTGCGCGGCTCGCCGATTATTTATTACGGAGAAGAGATTGGAATGAAAACGACTCCTCCGACGCGGCAGGAGGACGTGAAAGATCCCATCGGACGCAAGGGATGGCCGAAGGAAAAAGGACGCGACGGGGAGCGAACCCCGATGCAGTGGGATGATAGCGAGAACGCGGGCTTCACGACTGGCACGCCGTGGCTGCCGGTTCCTCCCACTTATAAGACGCACAACGTGGCCGATGAGTCGAAAGATCCAGATTCGCTGTTGGAGTTCTATAAGAACATTCTCAAGCTGCGGCACAGCAATGAAGCGTTGATGCATGGAAGCTACAAGGCGATCAATGTAACTGATGCGAAGGTGCTTTCGTACTTGCGGGTTTTTAAGGAGCAGGCGGTGGTGGTGGCGCTGAATATGTCGGATGCGCCGCAGCTGGTAAATCTGAGGGTGCGAAGCAGTGGCTTCAAATCGGCCAAGAGCTTGCTGGCTACGGGGACGCCGGCAGTCAAACAGGGGAAGGTTTCGATCGAACCGTACGGAGTATTTATCGGCGAGCTCTCGAAATAAAACGGGGCGTGGCGGACGCTGCGCACTGTGATTCCTTGTCGTAATCGAGCGAGAATGTATGGCAAGACGCCTCCTGTTCCCTAAAGCTCGAAATTAAGACGACGACTGGAGCGCGCGCAAAAATCGTCGAATACCGAAATCATAGACCGCCGCGCCGATAAGTCCTCCAAGCAGCGGCGCGGCCACCGGGACCCACCAGACTCGAGCGCCATCGGTGAGTCCGTTATTTTTGAATCCGGATACAGCGGTGAAAAGGCGCGGTCCAAAATCGCGAGCCGGATTAATCGCATATCCATGCATTCCACCGAAACTCATTCCGATGGCGACGACCACTAATCCGATCATTGCGGGCGCAAGATTGGCGCCGGGAGGAACGTTGAGTTCGTCGGTGATGGCCAAAACCAGTAGCAGCAGTAAAGCGGTGCCGACCACTTGATCCAGAAATCCGGCTTGCAGTATGGCGGGAAACGCGGGGAAGGTGGTGAAGACTCCGGCAGTCTTATCCAGTTGAGGGTCGAATTGGTGAAAGGCCGGCAGATAGTTTCGGTATACAAGCGCAGCCGCGAAGAAAGCTCCAGCGGTTTGAGCGATGGAGTAAGGCAGAACCTTGCGCCACGGAAAACCCCGGAAGACAGCCAGAGTGAGGGTGACCGCGGGATTGAGATGGCCGCCGGAAACTTTTCCCGAAACGTAGATACCCATCGTGACCGCCAAACCCCATCCCAGGGTGATGTTGGTATAGCCGCCGTGAACGGTGGCGCCAGGGTCGGCTGAGGGGAACAAAACGACCATAGCGACCACGCCTGTGCCAAAGAGGATCAAGACGAAAGTTCCCAGGAACTCGGCAATTAGCTCGGCAAACAGCGTGGGTTTTTGATTCATCCGTTCTCTCTCCTGAATTTGTTGGCCCGTAGCGATCCGGGAAGCCGCGAGTAGTCTAGCAAGAATTTGAGCTCTCCTTAGCGTCTTCGCGAAGCGGAACAGTCGGGCCCTGCGCCAGGTGATCCACGGGCTATTCGCTGCCGGTTACCGGAAGAACAATGCATGCGGGTTTCCGCTTGACAGGGAGAGCATGCCCTGTAAGATAGAAGAATATTTATGCATATTGATGCATAACTATTCATAATGAATAAAGTCTTGCGGCAGCGAGCGGTTTTGGAGGCATTGCGACAAGGGCCAATTGCCAACCAGGAAGATTTGCAGCGGACGCTGGGGAAGCGGGGATTCAAGGTCGGGCAGGCGACGTTGTCGCGGGATATTCGTGATCTGAATTTGAGCAAGACGGCAAGTGGATACGCCTTGCCACAAGGGGATGGAGCGGCTGGACTGGCGCTGCCCCCGGTGCAACGGCTGGTTCGCGAGTTTGTGCTGGATGTGCGGGCGGCGCAGAACCTGCTGGTGGTGAAGACCATCATTGGCAGCGCGCAGCCCGTGGCGGCGGCTTTGGACGAGCAGGAGTGGGAGGAATTGGTGGGGACGATTGCGGGGGACGACACGATCCTGATTGTTTGTCCCGACAAGGATGGCGCGAAAAAGATTGCGGTGCGGATCGAGGAGATGCTGGGCTGATGCCGGCAAAGTTAAAAAGCGCGGTGCTGGGAGCCAGCGGCTATTCGGGGCTGGAGCTGACACGGATTCTCGAGCGCCATCCGAGGCTGGAGAAGCCGCTGCTGCTGCGGCGCGAAGGCGGCAGTGATGGCGTGAAAGATTTGGCGGAAATGTTCCCGGAATTGTCCGGTAACGGCGGGTATCCGCTGCGGGCGCTCGCATGGCCGGAGTTGAAGCGCGAGGGCGTGGAGTTGCTTTTTCTGGCTACGCCGCACGAAGCGTCGCGGGAGCTGGCGCCGGAGGCGATTGCACAAGGATTGCGCGTGATCGACTTGAGCGGGGCGTGGAGGCTGAAACAGGCGCAGCATCGGGCCATTTACTCGTTCCAGGATGCGGACGCAGTTACTGCGGCGGAGCTAACCAGAAAGGCGGCGTATGGTTTGCCCGAATTGAACGGCGACCGCATCTGTTCGGCGCAACTCGTGGCGAATCCGGGGTGCTACGCGACCTCGGTGATTCTGGCTCTGGCGCCGCTGCTTAGGGCGGACGTCGTCGACCGGAAGCGCGGAATTATTTCGGATTCGAAGTCTGGAGCGTCGGGAGCAGGGAAAGCGCCCACGGCGCGTACTCATTTCGTTTCAGTGGCCGACAATTTTTCCGCGTACTCGGTATTCAATCATCGGCACCTGGGGGAGATGGTGGAGCAGTTGGAGCTGGACGACGCGGATTTGACCTTCACGCCGCATTTGCTGCCGATTCCGCGCGGGATTTTGTCGACCATTTATGTCCAGCTGAATCGGAAGATGAAGCCGGCGGAAGTGGAATCTTGCCTGCGCGATTTCTACTCGGGCAAGCATTGGGTGCGAATCTTTGCGACACCGAAGTTGCCGGAACTGCAGTTTTCTCTGCATACGAACTATTGCGATCTCGGCTTCTGTCTGGCAGACGATGGGCAGCGGCTGGTGCTGGTCTCCTGCGTGGACAATTTGCTGAAAGGCGCCGCGGGACAGGCGGTGCAGAACATGAACCTGATGTACGACTGGGAAGAGCGGGAGGGTTTGCAGTGACGATTGTGGTGAAGATTGGCGGATCGGCGATCGAAGATGCTGCCCGGCTACGCAAGTGCGCACAGGCGATTACGGAGCTGGCACAGGATGGTCACCGCATTGCCGTAGTTCACGGCGGCGGCGGGGCTCTGACTCGCATGCTGGAGCGACTCGGGAAAAAGAGCGAGTTCGTAGACGGCCTGCGCGTGACCGACGCGGAGACTCGAGACGCGGCCCTTATGGTATTGGCTGGAGTCATCAACAAAAAACTGGTGGCGGCGATTCAGGAAGCGGGCATGCCGGCGATCGGATTTTGTGGCGGTGACGGCATGACGTTCCGCGCGCGGAAGAAATTTGTTCACGGGCGCGACCTGGGTTTTGTCGGCGAGATTTGTTTTGCCGAGCCGTGTTGGATCGAAGCTTTGTGGCGCCAGGGAGGGATTCCGGTGATGGCTTCGCTGGCGCTGGGAGCCGACGGCGAATATTACAACGTGAACGCCGATGAGATGGCGGCCTCTTGCGCGGCGGCTTGCCACGCCGATTCCCTGATTTTTCTCACCGACGTGCCGGGAGTAAAAGATGCGGAAGGCAGCGTCATGCCTTGGCTGACCACGAAGCACGCGGCGGAATTGGCGGCCAGCTCGATCATCAGCGGCGGCATGCTTCCCAAGTTGCAGGCATGCGGGCTCGCGCTGAAACAAGGGGTGGGACGAGTGAGAATTCTGCCGGCGGATGAAGTGGAAGTGCTGCCACAGTTTTATCTGACCAAACTTTTGTGCGGCACGGAGGTGACGTATTCATGAGCCCGTCAGTCGCAGCTCGATATAAATTGCAACCGGTGAATACGCAGATAGAGAAGAAGGAGTCAAAGTTGAATAGTCATGTGCAGGCAAGAAGCGCGATCGCTGCGGCGAACGTGCCGCAAGTGTTCTGGTGTCCGGACCTGGTATCCACGTGCGATCTGGGGCCGGCCGGGGTAGATGCAGTGTTGAATCTGGCGGGGATTATAAAAGCGCGCCCAGCTGATTTTCGATCAGCGCTCGCGGGCAGGCAGATGGTGATGTTTTTCGAGAAAGCTTCGTTGCGAACCCGGTTGACGTTTGAGGCAGGAATGACGGGCCTGGGTGGTTCGGCGATGTTCGTGGATCAGAGTCACGAACGGCTCGGAGCTCGCGAAACAGTGAGCGACGTGGCGCACAATCTGGAGCGGTGGGTGGATGTGATTGTGCTACGCACTTTTTCGCAAGAGACGATCGAGGGCATGGCGCAGCACGCGCGCGTTCCGGTGATTAACGCGCTTAGCGATCTGGAGCATCCGTGCCAGGCGCTGGCGGACTATTTCACGCTTGTAGAGCGCTTCGGAGATTTGAAGAATCGCAGTCTCGCGTATGTCGGTGACGGGAACAATGTGGCGCACTCGTTGTTGCTTACCTGCGCGTGCCTGGGGTCGTCGATACGAATCGCGACTCCGCCGGGTTACGAACCGAATGCGCAGATTGTGGCCGCGGCGCGCGAGATTGCAGAAGAGACCGGCGCTGAGATTCAACTGCTGATTGATCCGAGCGAAGCGGTTGCGGGAGCCGATGCGGTTTATACGGACGCCTGGGTCAGCATGGGGCAAGAGCGTGAAGAAGCGAAGCGGGCGAAAGTATTTCCGCCTTATCAAGTGAATGCGAAACTCATGGAGGAAGCTGCGCCGCACGCGGTTTTCATGCACTGCCTCCCTGCGCATCGCGGGCTGGAAGTGACGGATGCGGTGATGGATTCAGAGAGGTCGCTGATTTTTGAGCAGGCAGAGAACCGCTTGCACGTGCAAAGAGCGATACTCTATTTGTTGTTGGGCGGTGGTGACCGGCTGCCCGCGAGGAGCGCTCATGCCTGAAAAAATTGTTCTTGCATATTCGGGAGGACTCGATACCTCCATCATTATTCCGTGGCTCAAAGAGAACTACGCTTACAGCGTCATCGCAATGGTGGGCGATGTGGGCCAGGGCGACGACATCGAAGCGGTGGTCAAGAAGGCTTACGCCACGGGTGCGAGCAAGGTGGTGGTGGAAGATCTGCGTGAAGAATTTTTGACTGGATACGTTTTCCCCGCGCTACAAGCCGGTGCGGTTTACGAACACAAGTATCTTCTCGGTACTTCGCTGGCGCGTCCAGTGATTGCAAAGCGGCAGGTGGAAGTGGCGTTGCGCGAGGGTGCTACGGCTGTGGCGCACGGATGCACGGGGAAGGGCAACGATCAGGTTCGCTTCGAGTTGACCTACCAGGCGCTCGCACCGGAGCTGAAGGTGATTGCGCCGTGGCGGGAGTGGACGCTGAAATCGCGCGAAGACTGTTTGGATTATGCCGAGCAGCACGGCATTCCGGTGGAGGCGAGTCGCGAGAAGATTCACAGCCGCGATCGCAACCTTTGGCACCTCAGTCACGAAGGTGGCGAACTGGAGGACGCGGCGAATGTTCCGCTGGCAACTACGTGGCAGTTGACGCGCTCGCCGCAAGAGGCTCCGGACAAGGACGAGCAGGTGACGATCGGATTCGAAAAAGGGATTCCGGTCACGGTGAATGGCATGAAGCTTGATCCGGTGTCGCTCGTCGAGTTGCTGAATGAAATCGCCGCGCGCAATGCGGTGGGCCGGGTGGATCTGGTGGAGAACCGCTTTGTGGGAATGAAGTCGCGTGGATGTTATGAAACACCGGGCGGAACCTTGTTGATCGCAGCGCATCGCGAATTGGAAGCGCTGTGTTTGGAGCGTGAGGTTGCTCACTTCAAACAGCAGGTGGGATTGAAATATGCCGAACTGGTCTACTTCGGCCTGTGGTTTACGCCGCTGCGCGAGGCTCTGGACGCCTTTGTGGCGAGCACGCAAGCGGAGATGACGGGCAGCGTGACGCTCGCTCTGTACAAGGGGAATGTTTCGGTGGTGAGCCGCGAGTCGGAGCACTCGCTTTACCGCACCGATCTTTCATCATTCACCATGGGCGACAGCTACGACCAGAAAGATGCGGCGGGCTTCATTCGGATCCTCGGGTTGCCTTCGCGCACACGGGCCCGGGCACGGCAGGAGGTTGTGCGATGAAGATGTGGTCGGGGCGGTTCCGGCAGCCGCTGGATCCGCAATTCGAACGTTGGCAGCGGTCGTTCGACTTCGACCGCCGGTTGCTGGGGTATGAGCTTGCGGCGAGCGGGGCGCACGCGCGTGCCCTGAAGAACATCGGGATTCTCTCTGCTGATGAACTTATCAGCATTCTTGAAGGGTTGCAGAAGATTGGGGAGATGACCTCCCATGTTTCGCAAAAGAAGCGAGACATGGGGCACCCGGTTGCGAAGGATTTAACGGAAGACGATGAAGCCGAGGACGTACATCACTTCGTGGAGAAGCAACTTGCTGCGCTGGTCGGAGAAGTCGGATACAAGCTGCACAGCGGCCGCAGCCGCAATGAGCAGATTGCCACCGACCTGCGCTTGTATGTGCGGACGGCGATCGATGAGTTGCGAAAAGAACTGAGTGATGTTTGCGAGGCTTTCACCGAGCGCGCCGAGCAAGCCGGGAATGCCGCGATGCCGGCTTATACGCATCTTCAACGCGCGGAGCCGGTGCTGGTGGGGCATTGGCTGCTGGCATATGTGGAAATGTTTTTGCGCGACGCCGATCGGTTGGTTGATTGCCGCAGGCGGTTAAATGTTTGTCCGTTGGGATCAGGGGCGGTAGCGGGCGCGACTCTGCCTCTCGATCGTACCTTCATGGCCGATGAGCTCGAATTTTCCAGTCCGACGGCGAACAGCATTGATGCGACCAGCGACCGCGATTTCATTCTGGAGTTCCTCAACGTTCTTTCGCTGCTTGGCGTGCACTTGAGCCGGTGGGCCGAGGAGATGATTATCTTTTCCTCGCAGGAATTTGGCTTTGTGAAATTGCCTGAAGCCTATTCCACGGGCAGTAGCGCCATGCCGCAGAAAAAAAATCCTGACCTGCTGGAGCTCGTGCGGGGAAAAACTGGGCGCGTGATCGGAAGCGCGGCGGGGTTGATCGTGACATTGAAAGGCCTGGCTCTGGCTTACAACAAAGATTTACAGGAGACACAGGAGCCGCTGTTCGATGCGGCGGACGCGATGCTTGGCATGTTGCCGCTGGTCGTCCGGTGGATGAAGGCGGTCGAATTTGATGCCGCACGAATGCATGAAGCGGCGCAGTCGGGGTTTATGAATGCGTGGGCGGCTGCAACTTACCTGGTGAAGCGGGGCGTCCCTTCGCGCCTGGCGCACGAACAGATAGGCAAGGCGGTGGAACTTTGCGTGGAAAGGAATTGTGAGATTCAGAATCTGACGCTCAATGATTTATGCCGGCTGCATCCCGCATTCGATGAGAGTTTTTATGAGTGCCTGAAACCGGCTGCGGTATTGGCGATCCATGATGTGCTCGGCGGCACGGCGCCGGACCGGGTGAAGCAAGGGATTGCAGCCGCGAAGAGGAAGATCGACTCTCTGCGTGAGGAGGTCAAGATTCATGCGCACGCGTAAGGCGATTTTGCCGGATGCCCAGCATATCCACGACCTGATTTCCGCATATTCCGGCGACGGCACTTTGCTGCCGCGAACGCTGGCGGAAATTTGCGAGAACGTCAGGGACTTTGTGGTTCTGGAAAATGAAGGCAAGATTATTGGCTGCGGCGCGCTGCATCTTTATGGCACGCATCTCGCTGAGATTCGTTCGATCACGGTGGGAACCGGAACGCAGAAAAAAGGCGGGGGCAGCCGGCTGATGAAGGCGTTGGTGGCAGAGGCGAAGCGTCATCGCGTGGATTGCATTTGCCTCTTCACGCGAGCGCCCGAATTTTTTGCGCGCCAAGGATTCCAGATCGCGCAGCGGGAAGACCTTCCCGACAAGATTTACAAGGATTGCCACGTCTGCCCCAGATTTCACCGATGCGACGAAGTGGCGATGGTGCGTGGCAAGCTTCCTACGTTTGCCATACTGCCGGAGCCGGCGAACTGGCTGGTGAAGCTCCAGGATTTATCCGGCAACGCGGTGTAACTCTCCGCGCGGAATACCGATCACATTTCCGGGTAGTTGACAAGGAAGGGGGCCAGACGCGCAATTGACGCGTCGCAAAGAACCCTCCGGTTGCTACCGCTCTCTCAGGGCAGGCTGCGACGCAGCGCGCGGCCCGCCCAGATCCTTCGCTCCGCAAAGAACGCTCTGCTCAGGATGACAAGTCACGCGATCTGCGAAGTCGTGTCTTCCGGTGCTATGATGCCGAGCGGAAGACATAACTATGTCGATTGCGACGCCGAGCCGTTCGACTGAAGTTTCCCCTGACGCGCCCTCCTCCTATACGGGACCACTGGCAGTGGTGACCACGTTGTTCTTCATGTGGGGCTTTCTCACTTGCCTCAATGACATTCTTGTCCCTCACTTGAAATCGATTTTCGACCTGGGTTACAGGCAGGTGATGCTGGTTCAGTTCGCTTTTTTCGGAGCTTATTTTTTATTTTCCATTCCTTCATCCAAAATGGTTGATTGGGTCGGTTATCACCGTTCGATGGTGGTGGGTCTGCTCACCATGGGCCTGGGCGCTTTTCTGTTTGTACCGGCGGCAAGCGTTCCCTCGTTCGCTTTATTCCTGGTGGCATTGATTGTGCTGGCTACCGGCATCACTCTGCTGCAAGTAGCGGCCAATCCCTACGTGACAGTGCTGGGTAAGCCCGCTACCGCTTCGAGCCGGCTGAACCTCACGCAGGCGTTCAATTCATTGGGAACTTTTCTGGCGCCTTTTTTCGGAGGTCTGCTGATTCTGAGCGCCGCTCCGAAGAGCATGGAAGAGATTCGCGCGATGGCTCCCGATGTTTTGCAGGCCTATCGCGTGCATGAGGCGGCGACGGTGAAGACGCCTTACGAGGGTTTGGGGATCGCTCTTGTGCTTCTGGCGGTGGCCATCGGCAGCTTTAAGTTACCGAAAATTCCGCAGGCGCAACACAAAGTCGGGGAAAAAGTAGACGACTCGATCTGGAGACATCCAAATTTGATTTTCGGCGCCATCGGCATTTTTGTCTATGTCGGCGCAGAAGTCGCTATCGGAAGTTTTCTGGTGAACTATTTCACCCAACCGGAAATCGGAGGGCTCACAGAAAAGGTTGCGGCGAGTTTCGTTGCCTTTTATTGGGGCGGCGCCATGCTGGGACGCTTTATCGGGTCGAATTTTCTGGGCGGGGCGAAGGCGACATATATGGCGATGGTGACAGCCATTGGCATCGCGTTGGTCTTGCTTTCCTACCCAATTGAAAGCCACATGCCGGCAGGATACCAGCCGGGGGTGCCGAATCTAACGTGGCTTGCTTGGCTGGTTGTTGCCGGGCGTCCTCTGTTCGTACTAGTGGCGGTCGTGGCGGCGACGATCGCAGTGGTGGCGGCGCTGCGCGGAGGCGAGGCCACCGCAAATACCGGACTGTTGCTAGGGGTTTGCGCTATATCCACGACTGCCCTGGTGACGATCTCCATGCTCAGCACCGGGCACTTTGCCATGTGGAGCATCATCCTGGTTGGCTTCTTTAATTCCATCATGTTCCCGAGCATTTTTACATTGGGCGTGGCGGAACTCGGCCCGCTGACCGGGGACGGTTCGGGATTCATGATTATGGCGATTGTGGGCGGAGCGATTATTCCACTAACTCAGGGCGCCATTGCGGACCGGATCGGAATTCATCATGCTTTCTTCCTGCCGGTGATTTGCTATCTGTATATCCTCTTCTTCGCACTGAGCGGTTCAAAGCCCAACAGCGAACGCCGCTCCCGGAGCTAGATGGGCTAGTCCGGAAGCGACTCCGAGAACGGGATCAAACAAAAGAGTTAAACCAAATAAGGTTAAACCAGGACGGAAATCAACTCAGGGGTGCAGCGGGAGTTTTGCATCAACTTGACGGCATCTTCCGCCGTGAACCTGCCCATGGCAAGGGCGAGCTTTTTGTTGGTTGTGGTCTGGATGGGGGTGCGATCGACTCGCAGCACGTATTCGGCAGCACGCGCACCGCCGCGATTTACCTTGACGAGAAACTTTGTATTTTTCATGGGCTCCCTTGTGGTTCAGGATGGCAAGCGCGAAATCAGGATAAGGTGAAAATATCCCGAGGTTAAGATCGAGAAAGCGTCTTCCCCCTCAGAAACTCGCTGAGTGCGGTAAATGGTACTTCAATATAGCTGAAAGGATAAGGCGAGATAATGAATCAGCTTTAATAATAGGCTCGAAATGCGGTATTTGTCAATTAGTTAATGGCCGAGGTGAGAGATTCAGATTGATCAAGGAAGTGAGCCAAAACGCGCGATTATTGCGTCGCAAAAAGCGCGACGCTTCGCGCGGCTCGCCCAGATCCTTCACCGCGCAAAGAACGCACGTTCAGGATGACAATCAAAACATGGCTTAGGGCTGGAGCGTTTGAATCGCTTGCGGATGTACTTTTTGGTCTTTGATCTGGCTGGAATCCCATCCGCCGCCGAGAGCTTTCACCAGATATACGG
>JBAUVJ010000292.1:0-1839 GCA_049583165.1 Candidatus Sulfotelmatobacter sp.
GGGCTTTGCTGGCCATCTCCTGCGCCTTTTTCTTGTCGATCTGCGATTCGGCACGCTCGATCAGCGAAAGAATGTCGCCCATGCCAAGAATCCGCGAGACGATTCTGTCGGGATGAAACGGCTCCAGCGCATCATACTTCTCACCAACACCAATAAACTTTATGGGCTGCCCCGTAACCTGCCGGATGGAAAGCGCCGCGCCGCCTCGTGCATCGCCATCCATCTTGGTCAGCACCACGCCGGTAAGCGAGAGCTTCTTGTGGAATTCTTCGGCCGAGCGCACCGCGTCCTGGCCGGTCATCGCGTCGGCCACGAACAGAATCTCAGACGGATTCAGCAGCTTCTTCAGCGACTGCATCTCGTCCATCAGTTCGTCGTCGATGTGCAACCGCCCGGCGGTGTCCACGATCAGCACGTCGCATCCAGAAACAATCGCCTCGCGGCGCGCTTCTTTCACCAGCCGTTCCACGGCCTGCGTTAGCTGCTCGGGCGTTGTCGCGTCGCCCACGTCGCCTTCGTAAATGTGCGCCTTCACCGCCTGCGCCACAATTTTTAACTGCTCGCGCGCCGCCGGACGGTACACGTCCACCGAAACCAACAGCGGGCGATGGCCGCCGGTCTTGAACCAGTTTGCAAGCTTGCCCGACGTAGTAGTCTTGCCCGAACCTTGCAGTCCGGCCATGAGCACGACCGTGGGCGGTTGCGATGCAAACTTCACCCGCGCCGTGTCCTTGCCCAGGGTCTCGACTAGTTCGTCGCGCACGATCTTGATGACCTGCTCGCCCGGTGAAAGCGCGGTCAGCACTTCCTGTCCCACGGCCTTGGCCTGGATGCGGTCGATTAATTCCTTAACCACTTTGAAGTTGACGTCGGCCTCAAGCAGCGCCAGCCGGATTTCGCGCAGCGCTTCGGCAATATTCTCCTCGCTCAGCCGGGCCTGGCCGCGAAGGGACTTGAACGCACGCTGTAGTTTTTCCTGTAAGTTCTCGAACATAGAGATATCCGCCTATTTTAGCAGCCAGCCCATTTCTTGGACCTATGCTGCACTTGCGCTCCAGTGCCGAAGGCACGGCATGGGAAAGCCCGGCACGGTAGTGCCGGGTGGCCGGGAGCAACGACAAACCGAGTCCCTTTCAGGGACGGCACCGCCTTCGTTGTGACATCGGGCACAGACACATGTTCATGAAACTCTGGATAGTCGGCGCATGGCCCACAAATACTCGAACATTCTCATTCATTGCGTATTCAGCACCAAGGATCGCCGCGATCTTATCCCCCAAGAAATTCTGCCGAAGCTCTGGAAACATTTCGCGGGAATCGGTCGCAATCATGGAATTCCGGTGCTCGCCGCGGGAGGTATTTCAAACCATTCGCATCTGCTGATCGTGCTCCCGTCAGACATCCCGGTTGCGAAGGCCGTCCAGATATTGAAGGCGAACTCTTCGCGCTGGCTGCATGAGCATGGATTGGAGTTTGCGTGGCAGGAAGGTTATGGAGGCTTTAGTGTAAGCAGTTCCAATAAGGATGCCGTCAAGAATTACATTGAACACCAGGTCGAACATCACCGGACGCGGTCGTACGAAAGCGAGTTTGAGACCATGCTAAAGAAATCCGGCATCACGTTTGATTCGAAGGATGCATTCGGATAGTGCCGTCCCTGCGGGACTCGCGTGAGCTTGCGATCTTGCCCCGGCACTCCCGTGCCGGGCTTTCATATGCCGTGCCTTCGGCACTGAACCTGTTGCGAAGTGGGAGATATGTGCGCTGGTCATTCCGTCAGTTCCTCCTCAACCCACCTTCGGCCTCACCATATCGAATCTCTGCGTAGTCCTCGTGTAC
>JBAUVJ010000293.1:0-8453 GCA_049583165.1 Candidatus Sulfotelmatobacter sp.
GGAAAAACGGCCGGATGCACGTGTGGCGATCTTCTGGCATATTCCGTGGCCGAATCCTGAGGCTTTCGGCATCTGCCCGTGGCAACGGCAGCTGGTGGATGGACTGCTGGGAGCGGATCTGATTGGATTTCACATTCAATCGCACTGCAATAATTTTTTGCAGACGGTGGATCGGGTGGTGGAATCGCGCGTGGATTGGGAACACTTTTCGGTAACGCGTCAAAAACACCGGACGATTGTGCGGCCCTTCCCGATTAGCGTCGATTTGACGGACGACGAATCGATCGAGAGCGACGAGTACGGCAGTAACTATGAAGACCGCTCGGCCTTGATGCACAGCCTGGGAGTGGAAGCGGCATTTGTCGGGGTCGGCGTTGACCGGGTGGATTACACCAAGGGAATTCACGAACGATTTCGAGCGATTGAGAGGTTTTTGGAGAAGTATCCCAAGTATCAGGGCCAATTCAGCTTCCTGCAAATCGGCGCGCCCAGCCGCACTCACATCAAACGCTACCAGGACTTGATGGCGGAGTTGGAAACTGAGGTCGAACGAATCAACTGGCGATTTCAATCGGGCAAATGGAAACCGATTTTGTTTCTCAAGCAACACCATAGCCACAAAGAAATCGACCGCTTTTATCGCGCTGCCGATCTGTGCTTGGTGACTTCCCTGCACGACGGCATGAACCTGGTGGCGAAGGAATTTTTGGCGTCGCGGCGCGACGAGCGCGGAGTACTGATCTTGAGCCAGTTCACCGGAGCGGCTCGCGAACTGCGGGACGCCTTGCTGGTGAATCCTTATGACATCGACCAGACCGCCGAGGCCATTCGAGCGGCATTGGAGATGGAGCCGGAAGATCGGCAAATGCGAGTCCATCGCATGCGGAAAGTTATTCGAGAACACAACATTTATGGCTGGGCTGGAAGCCTGGTGACGGAGTTGTGCGAACTCCGCCTGGATGGCGGCGACCAGCCACGAGAAAAATTTCGTGGAGGTGTGGCCGCCGCGTGATGCTCAGGAGAAATCACAATGGGTCGGGTTCGAAGATCAGACCGCAAGTTGAAGAGTTTCTAGAACTAGTGGCCCAAGCATCCCGGTCGCTGCTCATGGTGGATTTCGATGGGACTCTGGCACCATTCCGCAAGGATCGCAAGAACGCACTCCCCTATCCTGGCGTTGCAGCGGCGCTTCAGAACATCTTGGGTACGGGCAAGACGCGAGTGGTCATTATTTCCGGAAGGGATGTGACGGAGACGGTTCCACTGCTCTCGATCAAGCCGCACCCGGAAGTATGGGGGCTCCACGGATTGCAGCGGCTGAAGGCGGATGGGACGGTGGAACTCGGAGAATTGGATGAGCCAACAACGGAGGCATTGGCGGCAGCGGAAAATTGGGTGCGCTCGCAGAACCTGGTGCATGCAGCCGAGATCAAGATTGGAAGCATCGCGATGCACTGGCGCGGCCTGCCTGAAGGTGAAGCGCAAGCAATTCGAGACCGGGTGAGTTCTGGCTGGAGGGAAATTGCGCAGCGCTGCGGGCTGGATCTGATGGATTTCGACGGCGGGATTGAAATTCGCAGCCGAAAGGTCAACAAAGGAACGGCTGTGCGCACCATTCTGAGTGAGATGGATGCGGATGTGCCGGCAGCGTATTTAGGAGACGATAACACTGACGAAGATGCCTTCCACGCGATCGGCGGCCGAGGCTTGAGCATCCTGGTCCGGCCGGAATGGAAACCAACTGCCGCGCACATCTGGATCAAACCGCCTGATGAACTGCTGGGGTTGCTGGAGGGATGGATACGGGCAGATCGAGGGCGAGATGAGATGAGCGCCGAAATGAACTTATCTCAGCGGTAGGCGCGGAAGATTATTCCTTGAAATTCATCCCTTTGAAGCGTCTTCTGCGCGTCCGCTTTTGGCGGTATCCGCGGCATCGGCGGCGATGGTGACTTCCACTTCCACTCCGGGCTTGAGCTTGACCTTGTCGCCATTTTCGTCCGTCAGGATATTCTCGATGCGAAGCTCGCGATAAAGATGATCGGCGCCCTGAACGGCGATCTGGGCTTTCTCAGGCTCAGATGGAAACATGGGCTTAATGATTTTTTCGACGGTTGCAGGCAGGGTTGTACTGGGCTTCTCGCTCATAGCGCTTCCTATTCTCGGCTGTGCACTGGAATATCAGCGTGTGCGGGTTCGCTGTGTAGGCATTATAGCGTTTTCACGGGTGGTAAGCACTAGCGGACACAGTAGTTTCGCAAAACGCGGGCGGAAACTTCTTCCTCGATCGCTGCTACGCCGGTAAATCCTGAGATTTGCTGGATTCTGAGAGAATCTCAGGAGCACTCCCCGGATTTGCAAGCTGGCGAACCTGGCCGATGGCGTCCGATAGCGTGGTGGCGACAACGCCTGAGCAGCCTGGACCGAGCCGTTGGCGGGCTGAACTGGCATCAAGGCTCCACAATCCAATTACGACTGGCAAACTGGAAAGGCTTCCCCCCAACTTCTTGCAGAGAGACCGAGGCTCACTCACGGTAAAGGCGGAGATCGATGAGATGCAGGCAATGCGGCAATCGAGCCGCGAAAGGGCGGTCAGCAGATTGTCCGGTGCGCTTGCGCTGAGCTCGTGGGCTTGATATCGCGCTTGCCGAAGCAACTGGGCGATCATGGTCGTGATCAGTTCATCGGAACCGCCGCGGGCCGGAATACAAGCGATACTCGCGCCGTCGTTATATTGATCGCCGTCATCCTGATCGCCAAAATCTTCGATCATCTCTCTCATGGTTTGCAGCAGGGATGTTCTTGTGCGGTCATCGAGACCGTCGTTGTGATAGTCATGTTCCGCGAGCTTCAGAGCCGGAAGGATCACGGTTTCGTAGAGGCTTTCGAGAGAGTTTTGCCTGAGGTGGGCCTCGGCGATTACTCTGGCTTCTTCCCGATCCGAGGCAAGAAGGCGTTGGTAGAAACATTGCTCGGGAAGTAGAACAGGCTCGTCGCCCAGCACCACTTCAAGAAAATTTAATTGCGGAACGTACCGTCCCAGCACGATCAAACATACGGTCAATGGAGTGGACAAGATTAGACCGACGGGGCCCCAGAGCGTGGTCCAAAAGACGGCAGCTACCAGGATGGCGAGGGAAGAAATGCCGGTATGAGCGCCGTAGAGCATAGGCTCAACGATGTACGAGACAATCAACTCCAGAAACACGAACGCCGCGAGGATCAATCCGGCTTGATACCAGCCGGGGAAGACCGCTAGAGCCACCGCAATTGGCAGAGCCGAGGCGATGAGGGAACCAACATAGGGCACAAAGCGCAACCCTCCCGCGAAAACCGCCCACAGTAGCGCATGAGGTACACCGATAAAGTAGAGAGCGACTCCGAACAACAGTCCGTAGCCGGCATTGACCAGACATTGCAATAGCAGATAGCGGCTGAGGCGCCTGCCAGCGTCATCGAGGGCCTGGGTCATGAGATTAAGCTGACCCCGTCCCGCAAGGCGGATTGCCCGATTGCGCAGATCTTCCCTCTTAATCAACATGAAGAGGGTGAAAATGATGACGATTGCCGCTGTTTCTGCGGGCTCGGCCAAGGGGCCTACTAACTCGCGCAAATCCTGGATAAAGCTCGCCGGAGGCGCGGCCACCTGCACGGGAACAGGGCGCATGGAGCGAGCGGTTTTTGAATCTTTATCTTTATCCTGATCCTGTGTGCGGCCAATCTCGGCTGGAACGGCGGCCAACTCGCTGCTTAGCTCCTGCACGCTGGCTGTAGCTCTGCTGAGAGTTCCGCCCTTGGACACGTGGAGTGAGAGAATTTTTGCATCGAGATTGTCCTTATAGTCCACCAGGTTGGCCATCACTGCGACCAATTGGTTCGCCACTCCCCAGGCAATTGCCGCGCCCAACCCGAAGGCCAGCACCAAAACGGTGAGGACAGCGGGAGCACGGCGGAAGCGAATTTTTTCCAGAAGCGAAACGAATGGGGTAAGAAGAAAAGTAAAAACCAAGGCCAAGGCGAGGGGAATGAATAATTGACGGCCGAAATACAGGGCCGCGATCGCCAGCACAAGCGCAATGAGGACCAACGATTTCGAAGAGGCTGAGGATTCCTTGGTCCGGGGCAAAGGTAAAACTCCAGTTCTACCGCATCAATTTGACCGAAGAACTAAAAGCACCACGTCACGTATACCAAGGGATACCGCAGCCAACCAGGCCGACGACTGACCCTGCCAAAATACCGCCAAATTACGCCACAGCCCTGGCACCAGCGCAATCGGCATGTTCGCAGCCACAGGTGTTTTCGGATCCTTTGCCGCTTTCGCAAGCCGGGCTGCAATATTTACTATCCGATGCCGCCGGGCAGGTGCAGGCCCGATGAGCACATTTTTTAGAGTTCAGGTTGTCCATGAAATCCTCCTGACTAGACTTCTTCCCGCGCAGCCGCGAAGTTCAATGCCCGGCCAGTGCGCACACTCCGCGACGGTCTTTAGTGCTCCGTTCGCGTGGTAAGGTTGCCAGAACTCGGGCGAGAAAGAAATTGAAAGCGGTTGTCAGCGGGGCTATTAGTCGCGTAGTACTTTCGAGTGCAAAAAACACAATTATTGCTTTGGGGAAATACAGTGTTTCTGGTAGGTTAGCTCAAGTTTGGTTACGGCGTCCTGAGGCTGCCCGCCAGCTGGGTTTTTCAGGATTTTGCATTGACCGTAAACCAGGCACCAGAACAACGCCACTTTTTCTGGTCCGCCACGCGCCCGCTCGCGCGTAAGGGCATATTTACCGGCAGTTCGAAAGACCGCACGCCAATACAAATCTTATTTGGAGAATTACCGCATGCCGAAGTATGCGCTGCTGTTGCTGTGCCTTTTGACTCTCTGCGCGCCGGCCCTGTTCGCTGGTGTTACCGTGTCTTCTCCCGCCAACGACTCGACCGTGCAAGGCCCGGTTCATTTTGAGGCTTCGGCAACGACAAGCACCTGTAGCAAAGGCGTTGGATCCATGGGAATTTATCCCGCGCCCTACCAACTGGTTTATACCGTGGGCGGATCGAGCATGAATTACAGCCTGCCGCTGGCTGCGGGAACGTACAACGCCGTGATCGTAGCCTGGGACAATTGCGGCGGAGCGACCACTGCGGCGATTAAGATCACCGTCACAGGCAGCGCCAGTGCAGGCAAGTCGTTCACGAATGTCCAACACGCGGGCGGATGGGGAGAGTATGGACAAGGACCGCCAAACTTTGTGGACTGCTCGCCTTCACCGTGCGATGGAATCAGTTTCTGGATGGCGCAGGGCGTGAAATCGCCGTCGTTGAGCGGAGTGGCGACTGAGTATGACTTGGGAGGAACTGTTCCCTACACGGATGCTTTGTGGAATAACCACTTGGTTGGACCCCTCTCCTCGCAAGGCCTGCCCGATGACAATAAGACGCTCGTGCCAACGCTTCACGATTTCACCTACGACGTGTATTTCTTCGGGAGCAATCTGGGGCTATCGCAGGCATTGGAGTTCGATATCAACCAGTTTTTCGGCGGCATGGGCTTCATTTGGGGCCACGAATGCCGGATTGCAGGCGGGAGTGAATGGGACGTCTGGGACAACCAGACCGCGCATTGGACGCCGACCGGCATCGCGTGCCACCCCAACAGCAATGCGTGGAACCACCTCACCATCAAGGTTCAGCGCACGTCGAACAACGAATTGCTGTATCAATCCATTACTCTGAACGGGGTGACGAGCAACCTGAATTGGACGTTCGGGCACGGCTCGGCCGGGTCATGGTATGGGGTGACCGTCAACTATCAGATGGACGGCAATTCCAAGCAGAATTCGTACAACGTATACCTCGACCAGTTAACCTTCACTTACCAGTGAGGTCTAACTGCAAGCATAACTGTTGAATGCCCGTTGATTCGTTCGTTTGAATCGAAAGTCGATGAGAAAAAGCTGAGGGTCCGGGCAACCGGACCCTCAGCTTTTGGGATCGACCCTTGATTCGTTTTCGACGGATTCGTTTTCGACGATCCCACGGGGATTGGCTAGGCGGCCGCGCGTAACACGTCGGTAACTTGGAGTAAAAGGAGGTCCAATTAACAATTGGTGAGGGGACGCTGCATCTCGATTTCCGCGACAACCTTGGACTTGTACGCGTTGTCATGGGCCGGCGCAGTAAAACTCTGGAACCGCAATGTCAGCTAGGGACGACCACAAGGCCGAGCGTTTTGGGCGATACGAGATCCTGGCTGAACTGGGACGCGGAGCCATGGGTATCGTCTACAAAGCTCGCGATCCGAAAATTAACCGGGTGGTTGCGGTAAAGACATTCTCCCTGGCCGGCCAGCCACCGGAAGAAGAGCGGGAGTATCGCGAGCGATTCTTTCGGGAGGCGGAAGCGGCGGGACGATTGTCGCATCCCGGGATCGTAACTATTTTCGATGTGGGCGAAGAGCCGGAGACGCATACGCCGTACATCGTGATGGAATTCGTAAGCGGCCAGTCGCTCGAAAAACTTCTCGCGCAAGGCGACCACAAGTTACCTCTTTATACTGCTCTGCAATTGACCCATGAACTCGCGGAGGCGCTGGACTGCGCTCACGCACAGGGCGTGGTCCACCGCGACCTGAAACCCGCCAACATTTTGATCACGGAAGATGGGCACGCCAAGATTGCCGATTTCGGAGTGGCCAAACTGAATCTTGCCACGCACACGCTGGCGGGACGGGTGCTTGGAACTCCCGCGTATATGTCGCCGGAACAGTTGAATGGCGACGCGGTCGACGGGCGATCGGATTTATTTTCTCTTGGCATAGTTCTTTACACCGTGTTGACCGGCTACCGGCCGTTTCAGGGAAACAGCGCGATGACGGTCTCCTATAAGGTGGTCAATCGCGACCCAATTCCAGCGACCGTGCTCGACACACAGTTGCCGCAGGAACTCGACTACATCATCGGGCACGCCATGGCAAAGGATCCCGCGCAGCGCTACCAGCGCGGCATGGAGATTGCGCTGGATATTCAAGATCTGAGGGAAGGCCGGGAGCCGCGGAGCAAAGGGAAGCCATCCAGCGCGCTGTCCAGCAGCACGGCGCGGCCATCCAGTGAGCCGGTTAAATCACTCGCCACCGGACGACATAGGATCGGCACGGGACCGATGACGACTGTCCGGACTCCTGGAAACCGGATGACGGAGAAACTGCTGGAGAAGATGTGGAGCGCTTCTTTTGCGGCCGTGGTTCTGGCGGTGGGGCTAACGGTTTTCGCGCTTCGCATGAGCAACTTATTTCCGGCGAAGACGGCACAGATTCAAAATAGTACGGGACACCGAACGGCCGCACCATTGGGAGTGGAAGATAACGTCCCACCGCCGAGTGCCGCTCCAGTCCAGACCGCGCTATCGGCAAGCGCGCCATCGACTGCCGCAACGATTCCGGCTGCAAAGACAAGGCCGATGAGGGTCAGCAAAAACATTCGGGCAGCGACGGGACAAAAATCTTCCGTGCCGACGGCGGCTCGACCGTCGATCACCAAGGCAGCTTTACTGGTTGCGCCGGCGACTTTGGAAATCGAGGTGGAGCACAAATTCGCAGAGGCGCATCTGTCGATATGGGTGGATGGAAGTCTGACTTATACGCACGTGCTGGAAGGCACGGACAAGAAACATCTTGTGGTTTTCCACCACGTTCAAGGCCATGAATTTCATGCCATGCAGGTTCCGGCGGGAAATCACGAATTGCGCGTGCAAATTATCTCTGACCCGGGGTCGGCGGATCACACGGCTACCATTGCGGGAGAGTTTGCCAGCGGAAAAGAAAAAATGTTGCAGATTCACTTCGACAAACGCGGCGAGATGAATATCAGCCTTGAGTAGTTGATCGAATATAAGCGATCACAGTTCTAGAGACCGGCGTATAAAAACGCGAGGAAGCCTGCTTATTCGGCTTCCCCGCTGAGACTACGCAAGGCGATCCAACTTATGCAGCCTTGCGCGATTTGCGTTTGTCCTTTGGTTGTTCCTCTTGCTCTGCCTCCGAATCTCCTTGCTGGGCTTGAACGTTGATTTCCTTCGCCAACTCAGTGAGTTTTTCGTCGGCTTCTTTTTCTTCCTGCAGTGTCTCGCGGAGTAGCGAGGCTTGCTCGGATTCACCGAGAAGCTCTGCGTAGGCGATCACCGTACCGTAGCCTGCGATCTCGTAGTGCTCCACGCGCTGTGCGGCGGAGATGAGAGCAGCGTCCATCATGGCGTCCTCGAAATCTTCGCCAATGATTTCAGCGCCCTCTTTCACTAACCCTTCCATGCCCAAACACTTCTTGCCTGTACCTTTCTCGCCGAGCTCCTCGAAAATCTGTTCCAGCCGCTCGACGTGTCCCCGGGTTTGCTCCAGATGTTCCTCAAAGCGCTGCCGCAATTGGTCCGACGATGCCGCTTTGGCCATCTTCGGCAGCGCTTTGGTGAGT
>JBAUVJ010000294.1:0-2206 GCA_049583165.1 Candidatus Sulfotelmatobacter sp.
GGTAGCAAGCGCCCACTAGGCGCAAAATATTGTAGCCGACATGAGAAACCGCGAGCAGCGCGCCCAACCCCAATGATGCCGCTAGCCCCCAGGTCAAACATCCCAGGCAGATTCCGCACGCCGCCAGCATCGCCCGCCGCGGTCCCTCCACCGCTGCCGTTCGCAACACCAGCGCCGTATCCAGGCCGGGAGTCGCCGTCAACAAACCTGCCGCCGCCGTAAATGCCAGCAACGCGTGTCCGGTTGTCATGAGAGCTCCTTACTTCTTCCCAACCCTCGCCTCATCCAGCGACACTGCAACCTGATCCACAATCTCGATTCCAAATCCCTCCAGCGCCGCAACCTTCTTGGGCCGGTTGGTCAGCAGCCGAATCCTCCGCAGATTCAGATCCGATAAAATCTGCGCTCCAATTCCAATCTCCCGCTGCGTCTGCCGCTCACTCTCCAGCGCTGATGGCAGCTTTCTTCCCCGATGAAAAGTCAGCGCTGTCCGCTCTCCAATTTTTTCCGTGGAAAATCCCTGCGACGTCTGATGGAGATAGATCAAAGCTCCTTGATCCTCCTCCGCAATCCGCCGCAACGATCCTTCCAGCGTGGCATGGCACTCGCATCCCGTCGATCCAAATACGTCGCCCATCAGGCAGTGGGCGTGCATGCGCACCAGCACGGGAGTATCGCTATTTTCCACATCGCCGCGAATCATCGCCATATGCGACTCTCCACCATCCACTTCACTCTCATAGGCGATCAACCGGAATTCGCCAAAACGAGTATCCACCAGCGCCTCGCCCACGCGATGCACATAGCGTTCATGCGCCATGCGGTAGCGGATCAGCTCGGCCACCGTCAACATCTTCATGCCATGCTCGCGGCAAAACTCGATCAGGTCCGGAACCCGCGCCATGTTCCCGTCATCTTTCATGATTTCGCAAATAATGCCCGCCGGAACAAGGCCCGCCAGCCGCGCCAAATCAACCGAAGCCTCAGTCTGTCCCGCCCGCACCAGCACTCCGCCCTTACGCGCGCGAAGTGGGAAGACGTGTCCGGGCCGCGCCAAATCCGAGGCTTTCGTCGCCGGATCGATGGCCACCTGAATCGTGCGCGCCCGGTCGAACGCGGAGATTCCCGTCGTTACCCCGGTTCGCGCATCGATCGCCTCGCAGAATGCAGTCCCATACTGCGAAGTATTCTCCGCAGTCATCGGCCCCAGGCGCAAATGATCCAGCCGCTCCTCCGTCATCGCCAGGCACACCAGCCCGCGTCCATGCTTAGCCATAAAATTGATGGCTTCCGGCGTCACTTTCTCCGCCGCGAGCGTAAGATCGCCTTCATTTTCGCGATCCTCGTCGTCTACCACCACGATCATGCGGCCGGCTCGAATTTCCTCGATCGCCGCGGGAACATCCACGAATGACGATTGTGAGCTCATAATCAAGAATTGTAACAAAGCTGGTGCAAGTTTCTCGCGAAAGGCAGCCAGCCCGAATCGAAGGGGGGTACTCAGGAATTACGCCGCTGGCGGAGTCGTTGCCAGCTTCAGCCGTGTCTTCAGCACGTAACACTCTTCATGCACCGGGGTTCCGTACTCGTCGGAGTGGGCACTCTCCAGGCTCAACGGCTGATTGCAAATCGAACAGCGCACCACATCAGGCTTGGATTTGAAGGCCTTTTGCGCGAAAGACCGCTCACGACTTCGGGGAACGTTCACAGCAGGTCCTTGTACTTATTGCCGCCAGCGTATGCCTCCAAATTTATGTTGTCTGTACGCTAGCGCACACATCTGTGGATCTGCCTTTAGCGTCCGCGTTCGCCGAATATGTCGCCATTACTGCGGATTCGCCGGCGGAGCAACTCCCTGGTCACCGCCCACTCGCATTTGCCCGATTACGTCGCCCGAGACAATCATCTCCACGCGCCGGTTCAACTGCCGTCCCGCCGCTGTGCTGTTGTCCGCAACCGGGTCGGCTTTTCCCATCCCGTGCGCCGCCACATTATTCATCGAGACTCCCGAACTCACCAGATAATCCCTCACCGCCTCGGCCCGCTTATCGGAGAGCGTCTGATTGTATTCGTCGCTACCAATCGAATCCGTGTAGCCATCGATCTCCAGTTTCAGGTCGGGATACGCCAGCACGATCCCTGAGATCCTGGCCAGCCGCTCCCGTGCCTCCGGCTTCAGTTCATATTTATTAAACGCAAATAACAC
>JBAUVJ010000295.1:0-2643 GCA_049583165.1 Candidatus Sulfotelmatobacter sp.
CGTCACAAGGGCCCAAAGGCGCGCCCCTGCACGCCGTCCAGAGAGGCATGAACGATGCAGTATTATCTCAACGGCTACAAGACCGGCGACCCGTTCATCGAGGATCCGTATCCGTCCGTCGCGGCGCGGCCGGAAGGCCTGCCCGCGGATGTCGACGTCCTGATCATCGGGTGCGGTCCGGCCGGTCTCGTCCTGGCTGCGCAACTGGCCAGCTTCGCCGGCATCAGGACCGCGGTCATCGACCGCAGGGACGGTCCGCTCGAGGTGGGCCAGGCCGACGGAGTCGCCTGCCGCACCGTGGAGATGTTCGAGGCGTTCGGTCTGGCTGATCGCCTGGTCAGCGAGGCCTACTGGGTCAACGAGACCTGCTTCTGGCGGCCGGGCCCGGACGACCAGACCAAGATCAAGCGTACGGGGCGGATCCAGGACACCGAAGAGGGCTTGTCGGAGTTCCCGCACGTGATCGTCAATCAGGCGCGGCTGCTCGCCTACCTTCTGGATCACATGGAGCGGTCGGGCAGCAGGCTGGAGCCGTTCTACGGCCTGCACGCCAGCGACGTCCAGGTTGACACCAGCGGCTCGCCGGAGTACCCGGTCACGGTCACCCTGCAGCACATGAAGGACCTTCAGGAAACCGGGGAGACCTCGACGGTCCGGGCCAGGTATGTCGTCGGCTGCGACGGCTCACGCAGCGTCACCCGGACCGCGATCGGCCGCGTACTGGCGGGCGACCCGATGAACCAGTCCTGGGGCGTCATCGACGCCCTGGCGGTCACCGACTTCCCGGACATCCGGCTCAAGTGCGCGATCCACTCCGCGAACCAGGGCAACATGCTCATCATCCCGCGTGAGGGCGGATACATGGTCCGGTTCTACATCGAGCTGGACCAGGTCAGCGACAAGGAGATGCTCGACAACCGGAGTGTGACCCCGGAGAAGCTGGCCAAGGTCGCGAACCGGATCCTGCACCCGTACACCCTTGAGGTCAAAGACGTCGGCTGGTGGTCGGTGTACGAGATCGGCCAGCGTCTGTGCGACAAGTTCGACGACGTGCCGGCGGCGGAGATGACCGCCCGGCTGCCGAGGGTGTTCATCGCCGGTGATGCCTGCCACACGCACAGCGCCAAGGCGGGTCAGGGCATGAACGTGTCCATGAACGACGCCTGGAACCTGGGGTGGAAGCTGGGTGCCGTCCTCAGCGGGACGGCCAAGCCGCAGCTTCTGCACACCTACTCCGGGGAACGTCAGGAGATCGCCAGGCAGCTCATCGATTTCGACCGCGAGTTCGCCAAGATGTTCAGCGCCCACCCGAAGGAGTCCGGCGGCGCCGAGGAGGAGGGTGTCGACCCGGAGGAGTTCCAGCAGTACTTCATCGCGCAAGGCCGCTTCACCGCGGGCACCGCGACCAGGTACGCCCCGTCGATGATCACCGCCGATGCGATGTTCCAGCACCTCGCGGAGGGCTTCCCGGTCGGGATGCGCTTCCACTCTGCCCCGGTCATCCGGCTGGCCGACGCCAAACCGGTCCACCTCGGCCACGTCGCCCGGGCGGACGGCGCCTGGCGCATCTACATCTTCGCCGACCAGAACGACCCGACGAGCGGAAACTCACGCGCCCGGGAGCTGTGCGAGTTCCTGGCGTCGGATGCGTCTCCGGTCAAGCGCTTCACCCCGGCCGGCGCCGACCCCGACTCGGTGATCGATGTCCGTGCCATCTTCCAGCAGGGGCATCGTGACCTGGCCGTCGACAAGATGCCGCCGGTCCTGCTGCCGAGGAAGGGCAAGTTCGGCCTGATCGACTACGAGAAGATGTTCTGCCCCGCCCCCAAGGCTGATGACATCTTCGAGCTGCGAGCCGTGAACCGCGAGACGGGCTCCATCGTCGTCGTCCGCCCCGACCAGTACGTCTCGCACGTGCTCCCCCTGCACGGACACCAGGCCCTGGCCGACTTCTTCGCCAGCATCCTGATCGACGCCACGTAGGGCCGTCACGTCCTGGCGTCCGACTTTTGACGCCTACGGCGTGGCCATCGAGATCGATCTCCGGGTCCACGCCCTGCTGCGGCCGTCTGCGGGGACGGTCCGACTCGAGTACACCTTGATCCGGATCATGGGCGTCGGGGCTGGCCGGGACCCGTCGAACACTTCCCGGGACCTCCGCAACGCGCGCGGCTCGGAGGACTTCGCCTGGGTTGCTGGTTCGAGTCCAGCCGGGAGCAGAAACCGCAGGTCTGCCGGGGCCTGAACCCGCCCGCTTCCGCCCGTTCACCTCGCTCCGGACGCGGGCGTGGCTGGTGGCGCCGTGCCATGCACGGCGTGGGTCTCTGCGGCTTGCCTGGCGTTTACCGCCTGCTGCAGCACGATCACGCCGCTTGAGAAGTGCCCGATGACTTGGCGGAAGATCTCCTTGGTGGTTCGCGTCACCCTCCGTGCCAATGTTCATTGCCTTGCCGCAATCTCTTCAGGGCCAGGAATGGCGCAGAAGGGCCTCATCCGAGCCAGGCGACGTGGCCGTCGCCAGCTATCTCCGCCTCAAGCTGCGTTGGCGACGCGGCCGTCGCCAGCTATTTCTGCTATCTCTATTTCTGCCATCTTCCTTTCCCCGCCTCCGGTGTCGTTGCGTAGGGAGCCAGAATCGCGCGG
>JBAUVJ010000296.1:0-4160 GCA_049583165.1 Candidatus Sulfotelmatobacter sp.
GGGTGGTGCAAGAAGTTTGTGCGCCGCTCGGATGCCGGCGCGCTGTTCGATGCCGGCGAACTGATTTGCTACGGCTGCATCGCGGAGTGGTGGCAGCAGCGACGCGAACGACTCCGAGGGAAAGACCGGGAAAATGTTGAAGGCAAGCTGGTCTTTTGGCTCTGCGACCACCACCACGCTGAATTGTTTAAGGATCCGGCGAAGTTGCCGGAGAGCTCTCAGCAGGAACTGAACATTGTGGCCAACTGCCTGGAGTGCCGGGGAACGGGAAAATCCCTGGGGCAGGAGCATTGCCGCTACTGCGAGGACCGAGGGACTGTGTGGGTGATCGTCTCGCGGAAGAAGAGTTAGTTTCCTGGCAGCCTGAACCAAACTTCCGAGATTATCACCTTTACTCAACTCTATTCGAGGTTGTCAGAGGTCTGAAGGCTTGAGTCCAGTTTTCTTGGCGATACGGGCGAGCATCTTAGGCCCTAATTCATCCGAAGGACCGAAAGCCCAAGTATAGGAATCGGCAAATTTAGGATGGCCGAGTTTTTTATGAGAACCGACCTGACCGACATGCTTCCAGCCGATCTTGAGAAGTGCCCTGTATACGATGCGAGCTTTAGTGCTCGGCCACTGACTCACGCGATATGTCGTTTGAAGCTGATAGAGTTGGGCGGGGCTTGCTTCGAGCTTTCTACGTCATCTGCTACCACTCTCAACGCTATCGCATATGCCTTGCTGATTGCCTCTTGTCGGTCTTTGCCATACGCAAGCGCGCCGGGAAGCTGTGGAATTTCAGCAATCCAGCGGCCATCAGTTTCTTGCTCAGTCTCAATTATGAATCGCAAGTCTTGGCTCCAAGTGCTTTGCGGCGGTTTGTGGCCGGTTGTCATACAGGTAAGGATGCATCACTGCGTAACCGGTTGCACCTTACCGAAGTAATTTAGTGGACGACGGGAAAGCATATCCGATTTGGGACAAATTGCAAGTGATGAGTTTTAGGCAGCCGTCAATTTCTTTATATTCGAGGTTTTCAGGCTGGTTCATGCAGGTCAGCGTATCGCGGAAGAGATTACTGATTCTTACTGTTGCTAAAGCGCCACGTCATTATCTTGCAAATAGACGAGAAAAAGGTTCACAGAGACCTTACGCCGTGCCCCCACTACGCCGCGTTTAAACGGCGAAAACGTACACTCGATCACAGAGGGTTTTGTTGCGGACGCTAAATTTCTGGGGGCAAAAAATTAAGAGTTCCGAGGTGGTGTTGAGTCCATTCGTCTCGGCCAGTAGCTCGCGTTAGACCCTTGCTTGACCTGCTGCGCTGCTGCCCTTGCGGGTGAACTGCGCGCGATCTTCGCTCGGGCTCCGGGCTTACCGCCAACCGGATAAACCTACTCAACGCCTCGGAACTCTATCCTGCCTTCGACTGGGTTTCCCGTTCTCCTCGACCAGCGCTTTGCTATAGACCCTTGCTGGCCTTCTCTCCGCATTTTGCAATGTGAAGAGTGACTCAGCTTGAGCCCCGGACGCCGCACCAACCGGCAAAACTTAAGAAACTGTCAAAGAACGATCTTGTTGTACTCTTTTTAAATTTTGAGTCAATAAAAAGCGTGCGCGTTTATCTTGTTTATTTTCAGGCGAGTGCAGGGCGTCCACAGGAGGGTGACAGGATTTTGTGCAGCGTCTCGCGTAAATTTATGCAGAGGGTGATTGTGGCTGATCTGGCGATGCCGGAGTGGGAAGGCGGCATGAATGCAGGTTTTTGGGACGGGACAGGCACTGTGAATATCGAGTGAAAGCCTTACTGGACAAGGGATTTGGCCGATTTCATGCAGGCGATGGGAGGGTTCAAAGCGTAAAATCGCCCGGTTTTAATGGCTTGACAAGGTAAGTAAGTCTGCTAAAGTGCGAGAAAGCTGCATAAATTGAATAATCTAGCAGGTGCCAAGTATATGAAGAATGTTTATGAGGTTCTGAGGCAGAAGGAAATGGAGTTGACCCGGCTGGAGAAGGAAGTGGAAGCATTGCGGCTGGTGGCTCCGTTGCTCTCCGAAGAAAAGGAAATGAACTCCGACATGGTGAAACCGACGTTAGCCGCGGCGGTGAATGGACCGCAGCAGCCGATTCGCATCCCGGCAGCACCGGTGGTTGCAGCGGCGCAGCCGGTGCGGGCAGCGGGTTGGGACGATACTGCGAAGCGCTGGCCGTAGGAAGACGGGGCTAAAGCCCTGTTCTCTAAAAATGATCCTGGACGGCACGCCTGAAGGCGTGCCCCTTCAAATATCCAGTCCTTCAAATATCCATTCTTTAAATCTGCATTCATCAAATCTCCCATTTACTGTTTCAATAAATCCGATCAACAAGTGTGTAGCCGCAGGGCTTTTTGGGCGGGCCGATCAAGTGATTCGGAGGTAATAGTAAAAGTCAAAGGCAGCGGGCGAGGGCGCCCGCTCTACACGATCCCGATCCAGACAAGCATGCGGTGCTACTTTACTTTTTTACTATTTCTTGGAGGGCGGAGAGGAGGCGGTCGACTTCTTCTGCGGTGTTGTAGTGGACCAGGCCGATGCGGAGGAAGCCGCCGGATTTTTCCACGTCGAGATGCTCGGTGAGATTTAGAGCGTAGTAGTTTCCGTCCCAGGTGAAGAAGCCGCGGTCGCCGAGCTTGGTGGCGAGTGCGAGCGGTGTTTGGTCTTGCGTCTGATTGATGACGCGTATGGCTAGCGTGGGGCAGCGCCAGTCGAAGCAAGTGGGATCGGTGATGCCGTAGATCTTTATTTCAGGAATCTGCGAGAGGCCGGAGATCAGGCGCTCCATCAACCTGTGCTCGTAGCGGTGAATGGATTCGAAGGCGGCGACGATGGCGGCGCGGCGGGCGGAGATCGCAGTCGAGCTTCGCTCGACGGACCCTTCGATTAAGCTCAGGGCAGGCAGCCGGTGGCGGCTGTCCCCACATAATTCTAAGTCGGCGCGGGATGCTGCATCTTCGTTCCCACCCAACGAAAACCGCGTTGGGTGGGCCACCGCGTCGTTTTTGTCTCCACATGATTTGCCGAGGGCGGCGATGTAGTCGACGCAGGCGGTGATGCCGGCGATGCATTCGTGATTGAGCGTGCCCCATTCCCAGCGGTTGGGAACGGCGTCGGTGAGGGGGCGAACTTTGTAGGGGCGAAGGCGCTGGAGGTGCTCGCGCTTGCCGAAGAGGACTCCCATGTGGGGGCCGAAGAATTTGTAGGTGGAGCAGACGAGGAAATCGCAATCGAGGGCGGCGACGTCGATGAGGCCATGGGGGCTGTAGTGGACGGCATCGACGTAGGCGAGAGCGCCGGCGGCGTGGGCGAGACGGACGATCTCTTTGACGGGATTGATGGTGCCCACGGCGTTTGACGCGTAGCCGATGGCGACAAGTTTGGTTTTTGAATTGAGCTTTGCGGCCAGGTCTTCGACATCGAGCGTGCAATCTTCTTTGTGAACTTCTGCCCAGCGAATGGTTACGCCTTTTTCTTCCAGAGCAAGCCAGGGAGAGACGTTGGCGTCGTGATCGAGGCGGGTGACGAGGATTTCGTCGCCGGGGCCGAGGTCGCGTGCGATGGCGCGGGACATCATGTAGGTGAGCGAAGTCATGTTTGCGCCGAAGACGATTTCGTCGGCCGCGCAGTTCAAGAAATCGGCCATCGCGATGCGGGCGTCGGCGAGCATGGCGTCGGTGTGGCGGCTGGTAGCGTAGGCTCCGCAGGTGTTGGCGTTGTCGCGGCGGAGGTAGTTGGAGATGGCGTCGATGACGCGCTGCGGAACTTGGGTGCCGCCGGGGCCGTCGAGGAAGACGGCGGGGTGTCCGTTGACGAGTTGGGAGAGCGAGGGGAATTGGGCGCGGATGGAGGTGAGGTCGAGGGTGGGAGCGAGAATTTCGGTCGTGGGCATGGTGAACATTGATCATATTATGGAAAACGATTGGATGGTCGTTCCGGGCGAATCATGAGAAGACGTTTGGTTCTTGCGTTGGCCGTTGTCGTCGCTTTGTCGTTGTTGTGGCTCATGTATTCAAGAATCGAAGCCCGTCGAATGCAAGCACGGCATAATGCTGCCTACCAAATTCAACTAGTGCATTTCCAGCATGATCTCCGATTGGGAATGCCACGATCCGAGGTTGCGAGCTACCTTCACGCCCAGAG
>JBAUVJ010000297.1:0-2989 GCA_049583165.1 Candidatus Sulfotelmatobacter sp.
CTCGTCGCGAATCGATTCATTCACACGCCGCAGGTTGTCTTCGTATTGATCGTGCATCGCGGGAGAGTTGGCCGACACTTCCTGGATCAAGTCAGCATCATTCAGCCCCGAGAGATTCACTGCTGGCGGCGTAACCAAGACTGCCTCTTGCGGAGCTGCACTCGATGGCCCGTCGCGGCGCTCATAAATTCCCACAGCCAACAGCAACATGGCCGCTGCCGGTACGAGCCATCGCGCCATTCCCCAACGTGCACTGAACGATGGTGCGTGAGAATGCCAGTCGTGATGCGCCGGTTGAGGACGAATCAATCCCTCTTGCCGCAATGCGATTTCAATGGAATTCCACACCCGCGGGTTGGGTTCGTCGCTGGCCTGTATTTGAGAAGCCGTGGCCGTGATCAGATTCAACTCTTGCAGCAACGCCGCGCATTCCGTACACGACTTCAAATGCGTTCTCTGTTCCGGCGCGCTGCCGTCTTCTACTTCCGCCAAGCTTTGTTGCAGCTCAACGCAATTCATACAGCCCTCTCCCGAATCTTCTGCGATTTTAAACGTACCGCAGTTCTAGCGCCCCTGCCGAGGAATGTTTCTCGTAAACTTCAGTTCTGACTTCGCTTCCTACCCCGCTCGAGATTTCCCGGCCTTTTCGGCTCTATTCATCTTGAGCAGGTCGCGCAACTTCATGCGCGCCTTATGCAACTGCGACTTGCTGTTGCCGATCGAGCATCCCACCAAACTGGCGATCTCATTATGCTCGTAACCATGTACATCGTGAAGAACAAAAATCGTTCGATAGCCGGGAGGGAGGTCATTTACCGCCCTCTGCAACTGCAACCGGTCAATGGAGCCAGCCAATGCCACATCATCCGCCCCGAAATCTTTCCTTGGGGAATCGTCTTCGGTGCCCTGCGTGGTCTCTTCCAACGAAACCACCGGAAGGCTCTTCTTCCGGAGATGCATGAGCACGACGTTTACCGCCAAACGATGCAGCCACGTCGAAAAAGCCGACTCTCCGCGAAACGTTCCAATCTTGCGGTAGAGCTGGAGAAACGCTTCCTGCGCCAGATCCTCCGCCTCCGCCGTGTTCGCCGTCATACGCAGACACAGCGAGTACACACGCCGCTTGTGCTTGTCATAGAGCAACTGGAACGCTTCCGCGTCCCCCAGTTTCGCCCGTTCAATAGCCTTGGCTTCACTGGGTTCAGTGTCTTTTTTCTGTCGTGGCTCGGTCAACTCGTCTTTTTCCGGCCGCACCCATTGGGATGCGGCATAAGTAGTTTGTGTTGTATCGTTTGCGTGCTATCACCGAACGTAGGTAGCACCCCTTTAGTTCCAGAATATGAGAGTATTTCTACCAAACCTCGGATGTTGCCCCGGACCTTCCTTGCAACCTACAACGCGTTCGCAAAGCCTTTGCATGCGGAGAGTTGGCGTACCAGTCTACCCCAAAGCTTAAACCCCGTCAGAGCGGAAGAGTAGCAATATTCGGAAATCTGTAGCTTGGCTGAGGCGAAATTAACCATGTAGGCACGGCTGCCCAAGCCTCCCATCAGGGGAGAAGGGGGTCGGGCCAAGCCCGGCTGGTTGCTCGCGCAGATGCACTTGAAAAACCTAATACTTCACAATCGCGGCAAATGAGTTGGGATCGAGCGATGCTCCGCCCACCAGCGCACCATCGATTTCCTCCTGCGCCATCAGTTCAGCGGCGTTATCTGGCTTGACTGATCCACCGTAAAGTACGCGCAGGTTCGCGGCGAACTCCTCGCCGAATACCTCTGCGGACTCGCGCCGGATTACCGCATGGGCTTTTGCAGCGATTTCCGGTGTGGCCGTCTTTCCGGTGCCAATCGCCCAAACCGGCTCATAAGCCACTATGAGCTTCGCCGCTTTTTTAGTGGAAATCGCATGAAAAGCGCGCACACATTGGCGGCGGAGAACGTCGTCGCAAAGTCCGGCTTCGCGTTCCTCGAGTACTTCGCCCACGCAACAAATTGGAGTAAGCCCCGTTTCCAGCGCAGTTTTCAGACGCAGATTCACCGTGTCATCAGTCTCGCCGAAATATTGCCGCCGTTCGGAGTGGCCGATGATGACATGGGTTACGCCCAGGGCAAGCAGCATCGGTGCCGAAATTTCGCCGGTGTAGGCGCCTTCCGTTTTCCAGTGCACATTTTGCACGCCGATTGCCACGCTGCTCCCACGGGCCGCTACGATGGCGGCATCCACATCGGTGTAAGGAGGGCAGACAACGATCTCGTCGCGGTCATGGCCGGAAACCAGAGGCAGGAAGTCGCGGAAGTAGGCGCGGGTTTCGTCGGGTGTCTTGTACATCTTCCAGTTGGCGGCCAATACTTTTTTTCTCATGAGTGAGCTCTTTCGATGCGGAATGGCAAAGCAGGCTGGGAAGAAACAAAAGTTTCTGCGGCGCGCGTGTACGCGTTCAAAGTAACGAGATCAAAGAGAACGAATCGAACAGTCCTGAGATGTTTTGCGGAGGCCAGAGCCTCCGCCGTGGAAGAAATCGCGATCGGCGCGGCTTCTGCGATCGGATATCCGTACGCTCCCGTGGAAATCGCAGAGAAGGCGAGGGAGCTAAGACCATGTTCGTCGGCAACGCGGACCGATTCATAATGGCAGCTTGCCAATACCTCGTTCTCGCGATGATTGCCATCGCGAAAAACCGGGCCGACCGTGTGAATGACATGCTTCGCAGGCAGCCTTCCGCCGGTTGTGATCACGGCATTCCCCGCAGCCAGCCTGCCGATTTTACTCACAATCCCGCGGCATTCTTCCAGGATGGCGGGCCCTCCTGCACGATGAATGGCTCCATCCACGCCGCCTCCACCCAGCAGAGATGAATTTGCCGCATTGACGATCGCGTCGGTGGTTTCACGGGTGATGTCGGCGGGTCCAAAGAACTCAATCCGTTTGTTGCCCTTGTCTTCTTTATCGTCTTCCAGCACGAGTCGAATTGAGAAATCTTGCACGCGCG
>JBAUVJ010000298.1:0-5752 GCA_049583165.1 Candidatus Sulfotelmatobacter sp.
CGGCGGTGCTCCCGGCTTTGGTGCTGGCGAAGGTTGAAAAGAGACGATGCGCATACGGTTTGCCGGCGCAGCGCGCGTTTGGGAAATTGTTTTGGGTGGGCGCGGCGTGGGGGTTTGCCAGCGTCACATTGCTAATAGCGGTGATGTATGGTCTGCGAGTTTTCGACTTGGGACACTTTGCAATTCATGGCATGCGCATTGTGAGGTTCGCATTTTTCTGGGGTGCGTTTTTTTTGCTGGTCGGGTTCTTCGAGGAATTTTTGTTGCGCGGGTATTCGCAATTCACGTTGACGCGGATGATTGGATTTTGGCCGTCGGCAGTCGTGCTTTCCTGCGCGTTTGGGTTGATCCATTTGCAGAATTCGGGCGAGCAGTGGGCCGGGTTGGCGGCGGCGGCGGCGATTGGATTTTTCTTTTGCCTGACGCTGCGGCGCACGGGGAATTTGTGGTTCGCGGTGGGATTCCATATGGCGTGGGATTGGGGTGAGACATTTTTTTATTCGGTGCCGGATAGTGGAACTCTGTTCCCGGGGCATTTGCTGAAGTCGTCGTTTCATGGGCCGCGATGGCTTACCGGCGGGGTGGTTGGGCCGGAGGGCAGCGTGTTGTGCTTTGTGGTGATTGCGGTGACGTGGACGGCGTTTGCGAAGGCTTATCCGGAGGTGAAGTATCGGGCTGAGTAAGTAGCATCACGGTGCGAGGGAATCATTTTGCAGCGCCCACTTCTGCGGCGGCGGCTGATAGGCGCGAAACCCGGCGAGCAATCGATCGGGGTCAGTTTCAACTGCAAGCATGGCGGCAAAAGCCCGCGCCATGAAGCCTTCCGCAACCATGCGCCCGATCAGGACGAAGAGAGGATCGAAATAACCGTTTACGTTCAGGAAGCCGCAGGGTTTCGCGTGAATGCCCAATTGCGCCCACGTCCACTGCTCAAAAATTTCTTCGAGGGTACCGGCGCCGCCGGGCAATGCGATGAAGGCATCAGCCAGAGATGCCATCAGTTCCTTGCGCTCGTGCATGCTTTGCACGACCCGCATGTCGCGGACGCCGCTGTGCGCGATTTCGCGGTCGAAGAGGGCGCGGGGTATGACGCCTGTGACCTGGCCACCTGCGGATAAAACAGTGTCAGCAAGAACGCCCATGAGGCCGACTTTTCCGCCGCCGTAGACTAGACGAAGACCGGAGCGGGCGAGGGAGTGTCCGGTGGCCCGGGCCGCTGCTTCATAGGCGGCGTCTCGGCCTGAGCTCGACCCGCAGAACACGCAAACAGAATTCATGGGAGCGGGAACGATTGTACAACGGGCGGAGTGTGCGAAGTTGGAAGTTGTATCTGTGCGTATCTGCCCGTCCCTATCTGAGCGGCCGATTCCTCAGCCTTCCATCTCGGATGCGTAACGCAAGAAATCTGCGACGGATAGTTTCTCCTAGTCTTCGCCTCAGCCTATACTCAATTTCATGCCTGCGGAAATCGATCTGATGACGCCGTTGCGGCGGTATTGGGGGTACAGCACGTTCCGGCCGCTACAGGAGCGGATTGTGCGTAGCTTGCTGGCGGGCCGCGACACCTGTGTGGTGATGCCGACAGGCGGAGGAAAATCTTTGTGCTACCAGTTGCCGGCGGTGGTTTCGGAGGGGACGGCGGTGGTGATATCGCCGCTGATCGCGCTGATGCAGGATCAGGCAACGCAATTGGCGCAGATGGGGATTCCGGCGGCGGTGCTCAACAGCACGATGAATGAAGTCGAACAGAATAAGGTGATGAGCGCGGCGCGGGAAGGGGCTTACCGGCTGCTGTATGTGTCGCCGGAGCGAGTGGCGCGCGGCGACACCATGGGCTGGATGCGGCAGGTTCCGGTTACATTTTTCGCGATCGATGAGGCGCACTGTATTTCGGAGTGGGGGCATGAGTTTCGTCCGGAATACCGGCAGTTGAACCGGCTGCGGACGAAATTTCCCGACCGTCCCATTGCGGCTTTTACGGCGAGCGCGACCCGGCATGTGCGACACGACATTCTGGCGCAGCTGCAATTGCGCGATCCGGACAAATATATTGCCAGCTTTTACCGGCCGAATCTTCGCTACCTGGTGCGCGAGTGTGAAGGTCTGGAACAGATGCAGATGCTGGTGAAGGCGCTGGAAAACTATGCAGGCAGGAATGTGATTGTTTATTCTCCGACAATCAATCGGGTGGAGGAGACGGTGGATTTTTTGGAAGACCGCGACATTGCGGCGGTGGGATATCACGGCAAGATGGGAGGCGAGGAGCGGCGGCGCAGCCAGGAACGCTGGATGTCAGACGAGGTGCGTGTGCTGGTGGGAACGATTGCTTTTGGATTGGGGATTAACAAGGCGGCAGTGCGGGCGGTGATTCACTTGTCGCTGCCGAAATCAATTGAGCAGTATTACCAGGAGGCGGGCCGGGCGGGGCGCGACGGCTTGAGTGCGGATTGTGTTTTGCTTTGGCAGAAAAAAGATGCGGGTTTGCTGGGATTTTTTGCGAATCAGATTCTGGATTCGGAGGAGCGAAGCCGGGCATGGGAGCGATACCGGATCATTCGGGAATTTGTGGAGTCGAGGCGCTGCCGGCATCGGCAGATTTGCGCGCACTTTGGGGAGACTCCGAAGTGGGAGACGTGCGACGCTTGCGATGTTTGCGGGAGCACGGCGGAGTGGATGACGAGAGCTGTGCAAGTTTCAGGCAAGCCGGTGGGGAGAAAACGGGCGGCGCCGCAGCCAGTCGCAGCTCGGGCTGCGGGTACCGAGGCGGAGGAGTTGCGGGAGTATTTGCGGGAGTGGCGGCGGGCCATGGCCAAGGAGAAGAATGTTCCTGCCTATATTGTGCTGCACGATTCTTCGCTGGAAGAAATTTGCCGGCGGCAGCCGAAGTTCTTTGCGGAGCTGTTGGAAATTCCGGGGATTGGGGAGCGCAAGGCGGAGTTGTATGGGCAGGAGATTCTGAGTGCGCTGGAAAAGTTTCGCCAGGGAGAACGGGCGTCGAGTGCCGAAAGCAAGGCCAAGCCGGCGGATGAAACTTTGCGATTGTTGGGCGAAGGCAAGACGCTGGAGGAAATTGCGCAGATTCGCGGACGGCAATTATCCACTGTGGTAAGTGCGGTGGCGAATCTGGTGGAGACGGGACAGGTGGAGTTTCAGGCGGCATGGGTAAGCAAAGAGAAGCAGTCAGTGATTGAGGCGGCGTGCGCGCAGGTGGGGATGGAGCGGCTGAAGGGATTGAAGGACGTGTTGCCGCCGGAGATTACGTATGAAGAGATCAAGTTAGTGGTGGGGAAGGCGCGGCGGCAGGAGAGTTTGAGAAAAGCAATACCAGCGTAAAGTCAGGTGGTTTCGGGTTGTGAATACAGCTCCCAGGCACTGGCTAAATCCTGGACGATGTGGCCAAGGGATTTGTAGATCGTGATCTCATCCGGCGATCGCCTGCCTTCGATATCGCCGGCTAACACCTGGCCAATCTCGGCAACGATGTGTTCATCGCCGATCAATTCCGCCGCTTTGGCTCGGAGAAACTCCGCGCCCTGATTTAAGACACCTTCGCGGCTATCGGCAATGAAGCGCGAGCGGGCGACCAGGGCGCTGTCGACTTCGGAAGGTCCGGCGTAGCTGGAGCCGACAAGGTTGAGGTGAGTGCCGGGCCGAACCCAGGCCCCTTGCAAGATGGGCTCGTGGGCCGAGGTGACGGTACAAATAATATCGGCATCGGCGACTGCCTCTCGAACGTCTGCCGCGGCAGCGATTGGGACGGCGAGTTCCGACGACATCTGGTCGACAAAATTTTGCGAGCGCGCCGGCGAACGGCCCCAAACCACGATCGATTCAAGACGGCGAACCTTAGCGATGGCGCGGGCGTGGGTAGCGGCCTGTTCGCCGTATCCGAGAAGAGCCAGGCGGCGGGCATCTTTGCGAGCGAGTGCATCGGTGGCGACGGCGCTGGCAGCCGCGGTGCGGATGGCGGTAATCTCGGCGGCATCGAGGACGCAAACGGGCGCGCCGCTTTCGGGGTCGAATAGGATGACGAGGCCCTGATGCGACTGTACTCCGCGCGCGAAATTGCCGTGGAAGACGCTGACCAGCTTTGCCCCGAAAGGAGCATTCGCGCCCATGGCTCCGGGCATGACCCCGAACAGGCGGCCTTCGGAGAGAGGAATGATCGAGCGCAAAAGTTGCTTGGTCTCGCCCCGCGAAAATGCAATCATGGCCTGACGCACGATTGGAATGCACACTTCATAGGTGAGTCGCCGGTTAATTTCTTCGCGGTCGATAAATCGCATGGTTGTTCTATCCTATGGTGCCCCAGCCTACGGCAGTTGCTTCAGAATATGCTCAGCGGCATCGCGGCCGCTGCGGATGCAATCGGGGACGCCGATGCCGCGGTAGGCGTTGCCGGCGAGCGCGAGGAATGGCAGCTTTTGGCGGAGGCGCTCGATACGGTCGAGGCGTTCTAGATGGCCGACGCCGTACTGGGCCATGGCAGACTTCCACTTGTAAACGCGGGCAAAGATGGGTGCGGACCGCAGGCCGAGAATTTGCTGCAATTCGGTGCGGACGATGGCGGTAATGGCGTCGTCGGAGAGCTGCCAGATGTTTTCCGCGGTCGATCCGGCAAAGAAACAACGCAGCAGGGCGCGATCTTCGGAGGCGCGGTGAGGGAATTTGTTGTGAACGAAAGTGGCGGCGAGCAGGCGCTTGCCTTCACTGCGCGGGACGAGAAATCCGAAGCCCGGAGGGAGCGATTGGCGGACGCTGCGATCATAGCCGAGACCGACGGTAATCGAAGAACTGTAGGCGATGGAAGAGAGTTCGGCTGACAGTTCGGGGCTGATCGTGGAAAGTAGTTTTGCGGCGGCGAATGCGGGCACGGCGAGAATTATGGCGTCGTAGTGAGCAGAGTTCGATCCGGTGGAAACGGTCCAGCCTCCGGCGTCGGGTTGTATGGATTCCACGCAGGTGTTGGTGACCAGTGAAGGCTGGTGGACGCGCGAGACGAGCGCTTCAACGAGTTGTTGCATGCCGCTCTTGAGCGAAGTAAAAAGCGGGGCAGCGGGTTGATTTGCGGGATGCTGGCTTTTTTTTCTGGCGGCGAGCATGGCGCGGCCGAGGCTGCCGTGAGCGCGCTCCATTTCGGCGAAGCGGGGGAGAACGGCGCGCGCGCTGAGGCTGGCGGCCGTTCCGCCGTAGACGCCGGAGAGCAGAGGATCGGCGAGGCGATCAACCATTTCCGCGCCGTAGTGGCGCTCGACCATGGAGGCGACGCTTTCGTCGGTTTCGGCGGCGCGTGGCGGATGGAATAATTCCTGGGCCATGCGGAGCTTGGTGGTCCAGGAAAAAAGCGGGGAGAATGCAGTGGGCAGAATTTTGGTCGGGACCAGGAACATGAGGCCGTCGGGCATGGGGATGAGGTGGCCGCGAACGAGGATGTAGGTTTTGCGATCGGCGTCGTTCGAGCCGATGAGGTGATCGCCGAGGCCGAGGGTGCGACAGAGATCGGTGGCCCAGGATTTTTCGGTGAGGAAGGAATCGGGGCCGGCTTCGACGATGCAGCCTTGAATTTGTTCGGTGCGGAGGACGCCGCCGACATGCGGCGACGATTCATAGAGGACGTAGTCGACTGCTCCGGCGCGGCGATGTTCTTCCAAGGCGAAAGCGGCGGAAAGTCCGGAGATGCCGCCGCCGATGATCGCGATACGGGTCATGAATGTGAATCGAGCTCTGTCTTCGCCTCGGGGGGCTAAAGCCC
>JBAUVJ010000299.1:0-1620 GCA_049583165.1 Candidatus Sulfotelmatobacter sp.
GTCATCGAGAGATCCATGATATGGCATAAGTGGCACCCCCTTACTTGAGTTTCTTGAGTCCGGCTGGCGGGTTTGTGTAGAGTCAGAGCATCCTTTCTTCGGAATCAAACTCGCTATTCGTTTCGGCCGTGTTGCTGGGGTGCGTTCTGGCCGCGGCGATCCCTTCTTCTGCCGTCACGCGGACCATTGGAGGCAACGGGGCTGTCGAGAAATCCGGGCTGCGTTCGGATGGACCGTTCGACTCCGATCAGGGCAGGCAGCCGAGGGCGGCCGTCCCGACACGAGCAGTTGCGCTACCGGCGGTCGATGCCGCTATTCAGAGTGCGATTTCTGATGGAAGCATTCCGGGTGCGGTTCTGGTGGTGGGGCATGACGGCGCGGTGATCTACCGAAAGGCTTACGGGGAGCGGGCTTTGGAGCCGCGGCGCGAGTCAATGACTTTGGATACGGTTTTTGATCTGGCTTCGCTGACCAAGGTGATTGTTACTACCACGGCGGTAATGCAGTTGGTGGAACAGGGGAAGGTGCGACTGAATGATCCGGTAGCGAAGTATTTGCCGGAGTTTGCGCAGAATGGGAAGGAAGACATCACGGTGCGGCAGTTGCTTACGCACTATTCTGGGCTGGAGCCGGATCTGGACTTGAAAACGGCCTGGGAAGGGAAGTCGACGGCATACCAGATGGCGTTTGCGGAGACGCCGGAAGACGCGCCGGGATCTAGATTTTTGTACAGCGACATTAACTTCATTGTGCTCGGGGCGCTGGTGGAACGGGTTTCGGGTGAGACGCTGGACGAGTATGCGCAGCGGCATATTTTTGCGCCCCTTAAGATGACGCGGACGCGGTTTGTCCCTCCGGAAGCGTGGCTGGCGAAGATTGCTCCCACGCAGTATGACGAGAACGAGCGGATGCTGCGGGGGGTGGTACATGATCCGACGGCGCGGCGGATGGGTGGCGTGGCAGGGCATGCGGGGTTGTTCTCTACCGGGGATGATCTGGCGAAATTTGCCCACGCTTTGCTGAGCGGTGGTGGAGGAATTCTGTCGGCCTTGTCGGTGGAGAAAATGACGCGGCCGGAGCAGCCTCCGTCGGCGCCAGTGCTGCGAGGGTTTGGGTGGGACATTGATTCTCCGTACTCGTCGAACCGCGGGGATCTGCTGCCGGTGGGCAGCTATGGGCATACGGGGTTTACGGGAACTTCGATGTGGATCGATCCAACGACGCGGACCTACATTATTTTGCTGACGAATGCGGTGCATCCACGAGGCAAGGGAAGCGCCATAGCTTTGCGGTCGAAGGTAGCGACGGCAGTGGCAGTGGCCTTGTCGTTGACCACCAGCGAGAAAGAAGCTTTGCGCTGGGAGAGCATTACCGGCTACAACGAGGCGCAGAGTGCGGCGCGGCGCATGAGCGTGCGCAACGGTAGCGTAAAGAATGGAATCGATGTGCTGGAAGCGCAGGGGTTTGATGTGCTGCAGGTTGCTGGACGCAAGAAGCGGATCGGGCTGGTAACGAATCAGACGGGAATGGATTTGGAGGGGCGGCGGACAATTGATGTGCTGGCCGGAGCTCCCGGGGTCACGCTCGATGCGATTTTCAGTCCGGAGCATGGAGTTGCTG
>JBAUVJ010000300.1:0-8345 GCA_049583165.1 Candidatus Sulfotelmatobacter sp.
ATTACATGATGACCTCCGACCCGGCAAATCCGTATGCAAACTACTCGGGTACGGGTAACACCTTGAATTTTGGCAGAGGGCACGTGCGCAAGATGGCGATGGACAGCTTGCGTCATTGGAAAAAGGAGATGCACATTGACGGCTTCCGCTTCGATCTGGCGTCGGTGTCTAGCCGCAATGCCGATGGATCGCTGAACCGGCATGCTCCCATTTTCGCCGAAATTGCCGCCGATCCGGAGCTGGGCACATTACGCCTGATCGCCGAACCCTGGGACACGGGAGCATACCAACTAGGACGAGGCTTTCCCGGCATCACCTGGCTCCAGTGGAACGGAAGGTTCCGCGATGACGTGCGGCGTTTTGTGAAGGGCGATGCTGGAATGGTTCCCGACTTGATGCGGCGGATTTACGGGAGCGACGACTTTTTCCCCGACAACCGCGACGACGCGTATCACGCCTATCAAAGTGTCAACTACCTGACTTCGCACGATGGGTTCACTCTCTACGACCTGGTGTCCTACAACGAAAAGCATAATTGGGCCAACGGCCAAAATAACCAAGATGGAATGAACGATAACTACAGCTGGAACTGCGGACACGAGGGAGATGCAGGCGCCCCCGCCGAAGTACTGGCGCTCCGCCGGAAGCAGGTCAAGAACTTCTTCTGCCTGCTTATGTTGTCGAACGGCACACCCATGTTTCGAGCCGGCGACGAATTTCTCAATACGCAATTCGGTAACAATAATCCGTATAACCAGGACAACATAACGGGATGGCTCGACTGGTCCCAGTTGCAGTCCAACCGGGATGTTTTCCGCTTCTTCAAGAGCATGATCAGCTTCCGCAAGAGCCACCCGACATTAAGCCGGAGCCGTTTCTGGCGTGAAGATGTTGACTGGTACGGGACTCGCGCCGAGGCCGACTTGTCTCCTGATTCTCACACCCTGGCGTTCTGCCTCCACGGTGCCTCTCAGAACGATCAGGACATTTACGTAATGATCAACGCCTACTGGGAAGACTTGGATTTTCAAATTCAGGAAGGTACACCATCAGAGTGGACCAGAATTGTAGACACCGCGTCGCCAGCCCCGAACGACTTCTCGAACTCCAATCAACCTCTAAGAAAGCTTAACTATAACGTGGCTGCGAGATCAGTTGTTGTCATGCTTCGCTTGAGATAGCCGGAAAGACTTGTAGTGAGAAGGACAACGCGATGCCTACCATTCGTAGTCTTTTTCGCGCGCGGCGCGAACGAGTCAAGCGAACCTGCCGACTGCTCTACGCATGTCTACCAGTAAATCTTTCTTACGAGATTTTGCGGGTCATCCGCGCATGGAGCAATCAAGCCCGCCGCCAGCAACGACAAGTACACAGCGCGTTCTGCTGCGAACCAATCAACCTCCGGCGGACCGAAGGGGCGGCCCCTTTTCTCCCAAAGCTGGTAAGCGAGTTTCGCTACAAACTCGTGCCTGTCTTCCCCTAGAAAATCGGTGGCGAGTTCCACCAGTCCTTGCTTAGCCAGCTCCTTGGATTTGTCGGCCATTGCACTGGTTCCTGGACTGAGGTGAGAAGTGGAATTGAGGGCACCTCATTCGCGATTAAGCCAGAATCGTCACCACGAATCTATTGGACGAAGGTATCGATCGACGTGGTTCATCCCACATCACACTGATACGAAAGTATCGTCGATACCATCGTCCAATTGTTTTGCTTCCAAGCCTCTGGTGTCATCGTGTCACAACTGATCTACCGGATGAGCAGCAACGGGAAGGCGGTCGGAAGATTAAGCACGGCTAAATGTCAACGAAGAGCCAAATTCGTGATGGCCCGTGGAAGCAGTACCCATCAACCCTGCGTTGCGTTCGTTGTCCGCGCCCACTACGTCATCTCTTAATTGACTAGCGGATCGGTTAATACATGCTCGGTTGATCGCTGAGGGAAGAACCGAGACTTCTCAACCAAGGATGCGACATGCGGTGCAGACACTGGAATAGGCTACTCCTGCTCGGTCCTGCCCTTCTCGGTGGAGCAGCGGCCCTCGCACAGTACAACCCGCCATCCACGCCGGCGCCGTACAACCCGATTGCTGTGGCTGAAGTTACGGGAGCCTCGCGCGCAGCGGTTCAAGCCGGGCAGAATAACTCTCAAACCCTCTCGCAAAATCCGTACCTCGGAGGAGTTCCTGGGGGAAAACTCAGCGCAACACCTGTGGCGCTTTCTCTCGATGGAGCCGTCGCCCTTGGGCTCAAGCAAAATCTCGGTGGAGTTTTGGCCACGGACGTCGTTACCGACGCGCGGGGACAGCGCTGGCAAGCGCTGAGCGAGCTCCTTCCCAACGTAGTTACCGATACGGGTTTCGGGGTTCATCAAATCAATGTAAAGGCGGCCTTCGGTCTGACCATTCACGGGGAACCTCCGATCATTGGCCCATTTGGGTATTTCGACTCGCGGGGTTATCTCACACAATCCGTTTTTGATTGGGAATCCATCGAACGAGCACGATCTTCAAGGGCGCAGCTGAACTCGGCGGAGTTCAGCTCCAAAGATGCTCGCGAGTTGGTCGTGCTTGTGATTGTCTCCAACTATTTGCTGGTCATCGCCGACCAATCGGAGGTTGAGTCAGCCATATCACAACGGGACACCGCCAAGGCGCTTTTTCAACAGACATCCGACCAGAAGACAGCGGGCCTGGCCTCGGCCGTGGACGTTCTGCGCTCACAGGTGCAATTGCAATCACGCGAACAGAAAGTGATTGTCGCGCAAAATAATTTGGCGAAACAGAAATTAGTCTTGGCGCGGGCTGTCGGACTTCCTCGCGGCCAACAGTTCGAGATAACCACGCAAGTTCCTTATCAAGAGCTAACGCCCCCTAGTCTCGATGAGGCGCTCCAAAGCGCCTACAAGGCTCGCCCTGATTTTCAGAGTCAGGCGAACCGGGTGCGGTCCGCTGAGCTCGCGAGAAAAGCCGCTTCTGCCGAGCGCTATCCATCATTAGGCGCGGAGACTGACTATGGTCTCTCCGGTGTCAACCCGGGTTCGTCACATGGCACGGTTGACGCGGCCGCCACACTCCGCATTCCGATTTTTCAGGGCGGGAGGGTACACGGGGATGTTCTCCGGGCAGACGCCTCGCTAACAGGGGAAAGAGAACGACTGGAAGACGTACGAGTCAGGATCGATCAGGAGGTTCGCGACGCTTATTTTGATCTGGAAGCGTCTGCGCAGGAAGTTTCTGTCGAGAAAAGCGCTGTAACGCTCGCCACTCAGAACCTGGAACAGTCCCGCGATCGATTCGCTTCGGGAGTTACCGACAACATTGAAGTGGTTCAAGCGCAAGATGCGCTGGCAATCGCCAATGACGCCTACATTGCCAGTCTTTACAGCCACAATCTTGCAAAAATATCTCTGGCAAGATCGACCGGCGTCGCCGAATCACGCTTTGCTGAGTATGTGGAGGGAAAATAAGTATGGCTGAGCAAAATCCGGCACCAAACCCACCGCAAGCAACTCCGCCAAAGGCGCCAGCGGAAAGCGCCGGCTCAACTGACCCATCAATTTCAGTTTATCCAAAGAGGCACTCCTATAAACGTCCGATAATTCTTGCCTCGTTGGTTGTTCTGGTGGTTGCCGGTGTTTTCCTTTGGCGCTATTTTTCCAGCTTCGAATCCACCGACGATGCGCAGGTGGACGTCCATCTTTACCCCGTCAGCGCCCGCATTTCCGGATATATCCAGAAGGTCAACGTTGCGGACAACCAATGGGTCGATGCGGGTTACACACTTGTGGAAATCGATCCCAAAGATTTTGAAGTGGCACTGGCAAGAGCCCAGGCGACGCTCGATACATCAGAGGCTTCCGCGAAGAGTTTGAATATCGATGTGCCCATCTCTTCCGTCGATACCTCGAGCCAATTGAAATTCACATCCTCGGATATCAAGAACGCGGAGGCGGCGATCCGGGCAGCAGAAAAGCGAGAAGCCGCCGCACACGCCCGCGTTGTGGAAGCGCAAGCGGAAAATGTAAAGGCTCAGGATGACGTCACCCGCTATCACTTGCTGCTTGTGAAGGAGGAGGTACCGAAGCAAATCTACGACCATGCTTATGCCGCGGCAGCTACCGATGTCGCCGCTGTAGCCGCAGCTGAAGCAGACGAGGCCGCGGCCGAACAAGCCGTTGTCGAAGCGCACAGCCGCCTCACTGAAGCTGAGGCACACTACGAAGATGCCGAAGCTGGGCCGCAACGCGTCGCCTCGACCCGCGCCAAAGCGCTTTCGGCCGTGGCGGATGTACAGCAGAAAAGGGCCGCCGTCGAACAAGCACAGTTGAATCTGGGATACACCAAAATATTTGCACCTGTGGCCGGGGAAGTCACGAAAAAGGTTGTCGTCGGACTGAATGTCGACCCCGGAGAGCAGATGCTCACGGTGGTTCCGCTGGATCAGGTGTGGATCACCGCGAATTTCAAAGAGACCCAGCTCAAGCACATGTGCGTGGGCCAGAAAGCGGAGATTGAACTCGACTCGAACGGCCGCACATACCGTGGTCATGTGGACAGCATTGCGGGAGCAACGGGACCCATCTTCAGCTTGCTGCCACCTGAAAACGCAACCGGCAACTACGTGAAAATCGTTCAGCGTGTTCCCGTTAAGATTGTTATCGAGCCGGGCGAAAACCGTGACCGTCAGCTTCGCCCGGGGATGAACGTCGAAGCGACGGTGTACTTGCGATGAGCGCAACAACGTCCGCCACAGCGCTGACTCTTCCGTCCCAGCCGGTTGTCTGGCGCCCTAAGGTAAATCCTTGGGCGATTGCCGCAACGGTGTCGATCGCGGCGTTTGTCGAAGTCCTGGACACGAGCGTCGCCAACGTTGCATTGCCTTACGTCGCCGGCGGTCTCGGGGCGAGCTACGACGACAGCACCTGGGTACTCACTTCGTACCTCGCCGCGAATGCGATCGTTCTACCCATCAGCGGATGGCTCGCGGAGATCATCGGCCGCAAGCGCTATTTCATGATGTCGCTCACTATTTTCACAGTGAGTTCACTGCTTTGCGGCTTAGCGCCCAGCTTGCCGCTATTGCTGTTCTTTCGAGCTGTGCAAGGCATCGGCGGCGGTGGCCTGCAACCGATGGCACAAGCGATTCTCAATGACACGTTTCCTCCAGAGCAGCGCGGCCAGGCGTTTGCAGTCTATGGCGTTACTGCCGTTCTCGCCCCTACAGTCGGGCCGATGCTGGGGGGCTGGATTACTGACAGCTACTCCTGGCGCTGGATATTTTTCATCACCCTGCCGCCGGTCCTCCTCGCTCTTTATTTGACTCACATTCTGGTCGAAGATCCGCCGTTCCTCCGTCGTTTAAAGCGCGGGGGCATCAAGGTGGACTACATCGGAATATCCATGTTGGCGCTGGGAGTGGGTTCACTTCAGGTGCTTCTGGACAAGGGCCAGGAAGACGATTGGTTCGGCTCGTTTTTCATCACGACCCTGGTCATAACCGCAACCGTCTGCCTTATCACGCTAGTCATCTGGGAGTGGTTCCGAAAGGAGCCGATCATCGATGTCCGCATGTTCAAGAGTTTCAACTTCGCGGCGGCGAACGTGATGATGTTCATGATGGGCTTCATGCTGTTCAGCACTCTGGTCTTGATTCCAGAATTTCTCCAGACGCTAATGGGCTACACTGCGGAGCTTGCGGGTCTCGTCTTGTCCGGGGGCGGAGTCGTCTTGCTGGTGATGATGCCCATTGTCGGCCGGCTTACATCAAAGATTCAAGCCAGATGGCTGATTGCGGCGGGATGGCTGTGCCTTGCCATCGGATTATTCTATTCCGCACACAACATTGATTTGTTCGTCAGCTTCAAGTTTGCGATGTGGCTTCGCGTCACCCAAGTCGTAGGAATCGGATTCCTATTTGTTCCCATCACGGCAGCGGGTTACATCGGGATTCCTGAAGAGAAAGGCAATAGCGTCTCCGGCATCATCAACTTCATGCGCAACATCGGCGGCAGTATCGGAACTTCCGTCGTGACCACCATGATCGTCCGCAGGGCTCAATATCACCAGCAAATCCTCGTCGGCCACATCACTCCCGATACCCCTGCATATCGTTCAGCGCTCCATGCACTGAGCTCGAAAATCGCGCACTCGGGGCTTCGGGCCAGCGACGCCCGCGACCAGACAATTGCGAGGTTTTACGAATTGGTTCATCGGCAGGGCGGCGCACTGTCTTATATGGACATCTTTTGGGTCTTGGGCGCGCTCTGCTCCATCATGTTCGTTCTGGCGTTTTGCTTGAAGAAGAACGATCCAGGGGCAGGCGGACAAATCGCGGCGGGTTAGAGAGTAAACGTCAATGGTCAATGCCATCACAATTGAGCGCGAGTTCGGCTGCGGAGCCACCGAAATCGCCAGTTTGGTCGCCACGCGCCTGGGATGGAATCTTTGGGACGAACGGTTGACACAGGAAATCGCGCGACTAACCCAAAGTACGCCGGACGCCGTCGAGCGGAGAGAATGGCGAAGCGATCCTCTCGTATACCGGCTTTTCCACGACTTTCTTCGGGGCGCGTTTGAGGGGGGCTTGCCGCCCACCAACCGGCTGCACTTTCTCGATGCGCGCCGCATCGCCGATGTTTCGAAAACGGCGGTCAACGCCGCCCTTTCCAGCGGCCCGTCGGTAATCGTCGGCCGGGGTTCGCAGTTTTTCCTGCGCAATCGCAAGGATGTCTTCCGAGTTTTTCTGTATGCATCTCGCGATTATAAGATCGGCAGACTGATCTCCAAGGGCGCAACTCAGGACGAGGCAATCGAACAAGTCGACACAACGGACAAAGCGCGAGCTGCGTTCGTCCAGCAGTATCTCGGGCTGAAATGGCCGGAACCCCACCTGTACCACGCAATGTTCAATACCGAGATGGGGGATTCTAGTACGGCCACGATGCTCGTTGAGTGTGTCCAACAGTTCGAGCGTACCGGGGTACATGCGTAGAAAGTAACTTGTAATCAGGGCGGCCCACTTGCGGAGCAACGCTGCCTAGAGCGGATGGTCCGCCAGACTGGATTCTCTCCTTACCTCTCGAAGGCGAGAGAGCAAACTAATGAGCATGGCCGTGGACCATCCGAAGAGAAGCACCCCTGACATCGCTTCCAGCGTGCCCATTAACCTCCAAGGACGCGAAATCGCGACGTCACCATAACCCAGCGTGGTGTAACTCTGTAAGGAGAAGTAGTAGGCGGTTTCGCGGTCTGGAAAACAGTGCTGCATGAAATAGAACTCCGCCCAAACTGCACTCTCAAGCAAATGCAGAGCCACGAGAACAAGAAAAAAACGAAGCATGAGCCATAATGCGGCCGTGAAGGCTAAAGAGTGAATACTCTGCACCGCTGGGAGAATCCAGCGACTGAGTGAAAATGTGCCGAGACCGTGAATGACAAAAGTGCCCACGATAAGAAGGAAAGCAACGAGCAATTCAACCCACATAGAGCAGCCTTTCACCGTTGGACCAACACGCTTCGTCCGGACCCAAGTATACGGATGCCATTAAGCCAGAAGAGGGGAGCCAAACCTATTGGACGAAGGTATTGATTGATATCTTGGCACTAGTATGCAAGGACAAGTCTGGCTTGTGTGTCTACAGCGCGGCAAGCGTTGCATCGATTTTAGTTTTCCCGTCGTCATGGAGACCCTCGACTGCCGCTCAGGGCAGGCTCTTCGCAAAGAACGCGAAGAGTGGGGCGCCCGCTTTCATTGGCTCGCTGCCGCGAGATCCAAGGCTGGGGCACCCCTTCGAGCGTTAACCGTACGTGAATTCCGGCTTGCTCTGTCCGACCTCGATAATGTAGCCATCAGGATCGCGGATGTAACAGCGTGTCTCGCCGTACTTGGGTATCGGTTCTGTGATGAATTCGGCCCCTCGACTTTTCCATAATTTATAGCACGCCTGAATATCCGCAACACGGATATTCATAAAGCTGTTGATCTTATCCGGGTCGGCGAGGACGCTGAGCGTTACCGACGGCTTGTCGGGAGTCGGCCCGCCACCGACGTTGACAATGAGCCACGTATTCGCGATCTGAATGTAGCCAGGCGCGCCCTTGCTGTCGCCTCTGCTCAGAATGCGGCCACCGAACACCGTTTCATAGAAGCGAGCCGATCGATCGATATCGGCGACGGTAAGAAAATGTGCGACGGTGAACCCCTCCCGCGGGGGCATCTCATAGCTCTTCTGTTCGATTTGTACGCTGTTCATTGACGACTCCAATTCCGCTTTCATGTTTACCTACCTTGTGCGATGAATCCCGGGAGGCCGGTTTTCACCACTGGGTTGAGCCTTTGTCTGGTCTC
>JBAUVJ010000301.1:0-2946 GCA_049583165.1 Candidatus Sulfotelmatobacter sp.
TCGGCTCCTGCAATTGTTTTTTCGGGGCCTGCTCAGCGTTCACTCACGTTATGGCCTGCACGCTCGCGGAGTCGCCTAGCCCGCATTATTCGTGAAGACATCGCGAGCGCCCGGTCATTGGTGCGAAGTGGGTTGTAAGTCTCGATAGTGTCGGGTTGGTCGAGCAAAGGAGCAAAGGAATCGAAGAGTTCCAAGATCGGGATGCTCAGGTTGCTGGATGGAGAGACAGGGGCGCCGTGACCGTCGTCGATGTGGAATTCGGTGGAGTTGGTAAACCGGAAAAAGATTTAGCCGGTGGCGGCGCCGAGCGCCAGAGCGACACGACGGAAGGCTGATAGAAACGGGAAGGAAGCCGGCAGATGAACGACGACGCGTCGTACAGAAACCAACACCCTGGCTCCCAGCTTCAGCAGTCGTTCGCGCAACATGTCCACTTGAGCGCGGGCACAAGCGGTACCGGCAGCCCGCAAGCGCAACTCCTGCATCAGAACGTAGGCCGCGGCTGTGAGTAGTACGCGAAACTGGTTGGCCCAGAAGCTGGTGCAACTGGTGCGGTCGATCTCGAGCTTGTGCAGTTCTTTGATGCGGTTCTCGATGTCCCCGCGCTGGCAGTAGACATGCTCGTAGATCCACTGTGGACTCTGTTTCATGTTGGTGATGACAAACCGGGGATTGTCTTTGGACTCTTTGTCGGCAGCGCGGACGACCTCGGCTTTGATGATGACGCGGCGCTGGCATGGCCACTTCCCGGCCTTGTACCGGACTTCCCCGTAAATATGTTCGGTCTTTCCGCTGCGCCGCGAGAGCTGGCGCGCTCGCCGCATTCCGCTTTCGGCGACGCGCTTCAACACCGCATTCTTGGCCATCGCCATGACATACTCGAGTTTGGGCTGGGCGTCCAGAAATTCCAGCACAGCAGGATGGGCGAACCCGCCATCCAGGCGTACACGAATCTGTACCCCAGGAAGATGGTGACGAATCATCCTCACCAAGCGCCGCAGCAGGGCGACCGCGCCCACCGCTGCTCCCACGTTGCCAGGTCGCAACACCGCGGCGCAAAGATATTGCTCGGCTTCGTCGTTGAAGCTGACAAAACCCATCACCGGCAGGTAGCACCACGTGTCATAGTGTCCGTTGAAAAACGACAACTGCTGTGCGCCGTGCGTGGGGTCGTCGGTCGGATCCAGATCGATGGTGACGCGATAGGCGCGATGGCGCAGTCGCTTGGCGTGACGCCGGATCACGCTCTCCGCCAGGAACTCGCCCAAGCGATAGAGTTCTTTTATCCCAACTCCGTTCTCGAAACGCGACAACGTCGGCTGCGAAGCCAAGTCCCGACCCTCGATCGGATCGCGATCCAGAAGCAGTTTGTGAATCGGATCCTCGGACAGGCGAGCCGAGTCGTTGGCGTCCGGGTAGCCGCAGGCAATCGAGAACACTCGCTGTGCCACTAACTCGCGCAACGAATGATCGACCTTGCCCGCTTGCCGATCATCTCGAAGGCAGGAACTCAGTCCAGCGACCAAGTCATAGTGCCGATCCGCGGCCTTCAGCAGCAGAGCCCCACCGTCGGAACTGCCCTCGCGCTGATCAAACTGGGCAACGATTGGCTTGCGAAAAATTCCTGGGAACAACAAACACTGTGTTGTGCTATCGTCTGACATTAAAGGAAGCCTCTTTTGTTGCCGCAAACAGGTCTAGTCAACATGTTTGTAACAGAGGAGGCTTCTTTTGTCTTCAGATCTCTTCACCTTCACGAATAATGCGGGCTAGGACCAGACTGAGGAGGCAGCAATGGAGCGTCGTAGTTTTCTTGGTGGCCTCACCGCCGCATCTTTCGGTGCCTTGCTGGAGAATTCTTTCGCTAAACCGGTACGACCATCTGACTCAAATAAAACTGGAGAAAGTATGGCTGGCCAGGATTCTTTCGAGTCGTCTCTTGTCGAGGTTTCAGGAAACACGATTTTCCTGCGCCGCTATGGAAAAGGACCGCCAATTCTCATGGTGCACGGATTCCCGCGCACCAGCCTGATGTGGCGATTCCTCGCACCGAAGCTCGCTGACAATCACACCGTGATTTGCGTAGACCTGCGCGCCTACGGCGGCAGCGGAATCCCTGCTTCTTCCGACGATCACTTTCCTTATTCCAAGCGTGCAATGTCAAAGGAACTAGTAGAAGTGATGGACAAGCTAGGATTTCCAACATTTACGCTAATCGGCCACGACCGCGGAGGACGCGTCAGCTACCGCATGGCCTTGGATCATCCGAAGAACGTGGAGCGACTTGCCGTCTTCGACGTGATTCCGATCTTTGAAGCGTGGAGCCGGTCAGACGCGCGCTTCGCTCAGACCTACTGGCCATGGATTTTGCTGTCGCAGAAGGAGCCGCTTCCGGAAAAGTATCTTCTCGGTGCGCCCGAAGCTGTGTTCCATAACCCCTTCGGCCAAGGTTCGTTCGGCCCAGAGATTCTCGAAGAATACGTCTCCACCTATCGCGAGCCGGACCGTGTTCATGGAATCTGCGAGGAGTATAGAGCGGCAGCGACCATCGATGTCGAACACGATCGTACGGATAAGGAAGGGTCCAGGCGAATCGAATGTCCCATGCTGCATTTATGGGCGGAGGCCGGTCCGCTCGACACTTTCTATGCGAAAGACGGGGGCCCGCTGGGCATTTGGCGGCAATGGGCTCCGCACGCGCACGGACAGGCGATGAAGGGTGGTCATTTCTTTCCGGAAGAGAATCCTGACGACACCGCAGTTCTCCTCAAGCAGTTTCTCTCTGCTTGAGGCCCGCATCGCGAAAGGAGGAGGAAAAACACATGGTGGCATGGGATCGCGTGACCCGTCGTGACGTGTTGCGCGCAATAAACGAGTACGACCGGCTAGGCCCAGAGCAGTTCTTCTCTAAGCATGGTTTCGCCCCTACTACGACCTATGAGTTGG
>JBAUVJ010000302.1:0-1748 GCA_049583165.1 Candidatus Sulfotelmatobacter sp.
TTCATCGACCATACATCGCGTGTGTCTACCAGCCTATGCTTGAGCTTCTTGAATATCTGAGGGCAAACGGATTTAAGACCTACATCGTTTCAGGCGGCGGAGTCGAATTCATGCGTCCTTGGACAGAAAGAACTTATGGTATCCCGCCCGAGCAAGTCATCGGCAGCTCTATAAAAACGAAATTTGAGATCCGTGGAGGCGCGCCTGTGCTTGTGCGGCTGCCGGAAGTTGATTTTGTTGATGACAAGGAGGTTAAGGTCGTCGGTATTAATAAATTCATTGGACGCCGATCGGTAGCCGCATTTGGCAAGTCTGATGGCGATCAGCAGATGCTGGAGTGGGCCGCTGCCGGGAAAGGCGCACGCCTGATGCTGCTTGTCCATCACACCGACAGCGAACGCGAGTTCGCCTACGATCGCCACTCCCAGGTTGGAACTCTCGGCAAGGCGCTGGATGAAGCCAGTGCAAAGGGCTGGGTTGTTGTGAACATGAAGAAAGACTAAAAGACCGTGTTTCCTCCGTCGGCAAAGTAACCGCCGGTCGGCGGAGAGGTCAAAGACGAATTCCACTTAAACGCCATGAGGAGGCAAAGAAATGAACCGTTACGTTTCTGAGTTTATTGGTACGTTTACGCTCGTATTGCTTGGCTGCGGCACTGCCGTTATGGCGGGGCAACAGGTCGGTGTGCTGGGTATTGCATTCGCCTTCGGATTTGCTTTGCTTGCGATGGCTTACGCGATCGGTCCAATTTCAGGCTGCCACATCAATCCTGCTGTGAGCCTGGGTGTTTTTGTAGCCGGCCGAATGACCGTGACTGATCTGTTAGGCTACGTCGTCGCGCAGATACTTGGGGGAATTGCCGGAGCCGGGGTGCTGCTTATCCTCGCCAGGGGTGCGATTGCCGGATATGACGCGGGTTTGGCCGGGCTCGGGCAGAACGGATGGGGCCCCAGTTATCTGGGTGAATATTCGATCGGATCGGCAATGTTGTTCGAACTCATCGCAACTTTCCTCTTCCTGGTGGTGATTCTTGGCTCCACTTCAGAAAAGGCGCCAAAAGAAACTGCTGGCCTTGCTATCGGCATTTCGCTGGTGGCGATTCACATGTTTGGAATCAGAATCGACGGCGTATCAGTCAATCCCGCCAGAAGCCTTGGACCAGCCCTCTTCGCGGGAGGGAAAGCCATGGCTCAGGTCTGGTTATTCCTGATCTTCCCCAGCATCGGAGGCATGGCAGCCGGGCTACTCTTTCGCACGCGAGTGTTCAAGTCAAGATCGGAGTGGCTTGAACTGAAGCACGCAGAGGTCCATTCTGCTGCGTGAGCGCGAAAAACGTGCCGCATCTAGACGAGCATATTGCGTCAGCGAATTTGAAGTTGAAGGGCATCCCATGCCTGACGGCGGCATACCCGCCAATAGTCAGCAGCTACTCTTGCTTTCCTGGTGTTTGACAGCGAGTCAATTGAATAAATCTGCTGCTCCGAGTTTATTCTCCTAGCGACGTTCCGCCGCCATCTCAGTACCTCGCCCTCCTTGACCTTCTAGTGTCGCGTAGCGGATTGACATGAACCTGCGCCTCCGCGATAATCAGCGCATTGTTTAGGGCCTCAGATGTGCAGCCGTTCATTGCGGAGACCGGCCCATGTCAACAATGCGAATTCTTGTGGTTGAGGACTACGAACCGTTCCGGCGATTCGTCCGTTCAAAGCTGGCGACAAGACCAGAATTGCAGATCGTCTGCGAGCTGT
>JBAUVJ010000303.1:0-37626 GCA_049583165.1 Candidatus Sulfotelmatobacter sp.
GAGCTACGCTTGTCCGAGCCAGGCTTGTCCGTTAGAGACACATTCCCGTCGCCACGTTGCATCCGATCTTCCATCGGATGACCCAGCGAGCGCACGCGGCCAAGCTGCGTTTATTTTCGCATCTTTCATGGGATTCTGCTTACTGCCTAATAGTGGGGGGACTTACGTGCGTAAACATTTGTAAAACACGACCCAGACCGAGGCCTGACCCTTAGCTCCCGAGGGAAGCTTCTAACCTTTCCCTTTGGCAAGGCTGGCGAGTCCGACTTTTTTCCCGTGCTCGCGGATCGCCGCGACAATGTCGAGGGCGAGGGCAAGGGCGCGTCGTCCATCCTCGAGCGTTACCACGGGCGCGGAGCGGTGCCGTACCGCGTGAAGAAACGACTTCAACTCGGCGTGCAATGGCTCTTCCGACGTCACCGGAGGTTTGCCGACTCCAATCTGCGGATTGATCGTGGGTGTGCGCGAGGCGGATCCATCGTCCCCGACGGTGAACACCAGAACCTCCTGGCGTCCGTAGTCAACGGAGACATATTGCCGGGGCTGGAAGAAGCGCAATTTTCGCACGCGCTCAGTGGAGACGCGGCTCGCGGTAAAGTTCGCCACGCATCCGCTTTCGAATTCCAACCGCACATTGGCGATGTCAACTTTGCCGGAAAGAATGGGCAAGCCGACTGCGCGAACCTCTTTCACCGGCGAATTGGCAAACGACAGCACGATGTCGAGGTCGTGGATCATCAGATCCAAAACGACATCCACGTCGAGCGAACGCGGAGTGAAAACGCTAAGCCGGTGTACCTCGAAAAACATGGGCTGACTGAGCAGCGGAATGGTGGCGCGGACTGCTGGATTGAAACGCTCGAGGTGTCCCACTTGCCCGATGCGCTTGCGGGCGGCCGCGAGTTTAACTAACTTATCCGCCTCGTCCAATGAAACCGCCAGCGGCTTCTCAATCAGGACGTCAACTCCCGCTTCCAGCAGAGCGCTGGCCACTTCATGATGATGAACGGTCGGCGCCGCTACCGATGCAGCGCGAATCTCGCTGTGGGTGGTCAACATCTGTTCGACCGAGCCGAAGGCGCGGCAGCCGAACTCCCGAGCTACCGTATCGGCCCGGTCGAGATCGGGATCGACCACGCCCACCAGTCGGACAGCTTCGCCCTGTTGTTCGAGTTCCTGGTAGACACGGGCGTGGTTGCGTCCAAATACGCCCACTCCCACCACCGCAACGGAAATCGGATTGTCAGCGTGCAGGAAGGAACTCTCGGCTGGCCGGTTGCCACCTAGAACAACAAATTGTAAACGGAAAGCTGGGAAAGAGCATCTGGAATGAATCGGGCCAGTTTTGATCGTGCGATCTGATCGAGTAATCGACCCATTGACACCTTCAATGCGCTGGGCACCGGTCTTTCTGATAAATTCAATTCCCGCGAAAGGAAATCCTCTTACTCCATGCGAACGATTGCGCTGCTAACCGTTTCCAACATCTTCATGACTTTTGCCTGGTACGGGCACCTCAAATATCGTGAAGTGCCTCTGTTCAAAGTGATTGTGATCAGCTGGATGATCGCCTTCTTTGAATACTGCTTTCAAGTACCGGCCAACCGCATCGGCTCCTACGAGTTCAGCGCGGCACAACTCAAAACCATTCAGGAGGTGATTACCCTGGTCGTGTTTTCGGTTTTTTCAGTTTTCTACCTGAAGCAGCCGGTGAAGTGGAATCACGCCTTGGGGTTCGCGATGATTGTGGCCGCGGTGGGAATTATCTTCAAACAATGGTAAGAAGAAATTGGGTTCAAATTACCCAATTACAAAATTACTCGATTCGTTTTACCGGCCCTGCGCTTTCTTGAGAATCGCAATCTGCCCCGCGTGATAAAGCTCGTGTTGAACCACTCCGTGCAGCATGAAATAGAAATCGTATTTCTTGCCGGGAACGCGGTCGCGCAGGCGCGAGTCAGGCAGCGCCGCAACCGTCTTCATCAGCGTGTTGTGCGTTCGCTTCACTTGATCGACAGCCTTACGCCACGCAGCGTCCGTAGGTTTCGGAGCAAGCGGAAAATTCGCGATCCCCGTCGGTTGCCACTTCTCGCCGGCCAGCCTGCGGCAAGCCGCGTCATCCCAAACGGCGACGTGGAGCACAAGCTCCCAAATGCTGTGAGCGTCAGACAGAGGCTTGGCTGCGGCTGCGACGGCATCCACATCTTGCAAAAGTTCCAGCAATGCGGGTCCATGCCACGCCACGCCTTCGAAAGCGCGGCGCAGTTGCTCCGCAATGAGCGCAGCCTCAGAAGTTGTCGTCGCTCTCATCTTTCCTATCCGCTTTGAAGAATTTCCTTAATGTCAATTTAAGAGCTCGAAGCGTCCGCAACAACTGCAATGCCGGCGGAGTCAGCTGCATCGATTATCTTATCGCCATCCAGCAACAAACACTTTCCGGCATCAAGCGCCAGGCAGGTCGCTCCCGCAGCCTGCATCACTTCGACGGTTTTCAATCCGATTACGGGGACATCAAAGCGCATATCCTGATTCGGCTTGGCGATCTTTACCACCGTGAGGGCGCGGCTGAGCGTGGAAGCGTCGCCATGCAGCGAAGCCATGATCTGCCCGGCCCGCGCAATTGTAGCGTCCGTCCCTTCCATGGCTTCCACCGCCACGCAAGCCGACTCGGCGATTACCACTGTCTGGCCAATGTCATGTTGCGCCAGCTGGCGAGCCACAGTGCGACCGTAGTCGATGTCCTTGCGCTCTTGCTCGCGAGGCGCGCGACGCGTGGGAACCCCGGACTTCACCAGCAGCGGTTCGAGCAACCAGGTGGAATTCTCCAGCGTGATGCCTTCATCGGCCAAAACCTTGGCCACAGCGCCAAGCAGATTGTCAGTGCTGCGCGTGGTGAGCGATAAAAGAAGCTTGGCCAGCCGCCAGTCCGGACGGATCGAGGAGAAAATCTGTTTGTGCTTCACCTGTCCGGCCATCACTGCGCGGTGAACGCCTTCCCGCTGAAAAGTTTCAATCAGCTTGGAAAGTTCCCCGAGCGATAGCCAGTGAACCAAAGCCCCGCCATGGTTCTCAATTTCGGGCGAAGCCTCTTCTTTGATGGCAGCTACGATAACCTGATATCCCCCAGCCCGCGCCGCGTCGAGCACGAGAAACGGAAACGTACCGTTGCCCGCTATGAGGCCGATTTTTTCCTTGATGGGAGGCATGGAAAGGTGCACCGAACCGCTGCGCGAATCAGTCTAGCATCGAGCATTCAGCATTCAGCCAAACACACAGGATCGCCAAGGTAGTCATCAATCTCGAAAGAGGCTGAATTCTGAGTGCTAATTGCCAACTGCTAATTGCTAACAACAGCTACTTAATCACCCCACGCCCCGACGCCTCAATAAACCGAATCAGCACGTCCACATCTTCTCCGCGATCAGCTTCCGACTTCAACTTCTCAAGCGCCTGCGACGTGTTCATCTTCGAGGCCAGCAAAGTCTTGTATGCATGATGAATCTTGCGAATGCGTTCCTTCGAAAACCCACGCCGCTCCAGGCCAACCTTATTCATCCCGTAGGCATTCGTGTTGCGCGCGGCGGAGGTCATGGAAAACGGCAAAACATCCTGCGTGATGGTAGTCCCGCCGCCGATATAGGAGTGGGCACCGATCCGCACATACTGATGCACTGGGCACAGCGCGCCCACCACGGCCCATTCTTCCACGGTCACGTGACCGCCCAGCGTGGCGCCATTTACTAACATGCAGTGGTCGCCGATCACGCTGTCGTGTCCGACATGCGCATAGGCCATGATCAGCGTGTGGCTGCCAACGCGAGTAAGTCCGCCACCTTTTACCGTGCCGCGGCTAATGGTTACGCACTCGCGAATCTCGTTGTGGTCGCCAATCTCCAGGCGCGTGGGCTCGCCGTTGTAGGAAATATCCTGGGGCGCCATGCCGATGGCACTGAACGGGAAAAAAGAGTTGTCGCTTCCGATTTTCGTAGGCCCTTCGATGGCGACGTGAGAAATCAGGCGACAGTTTTCTCCAAGTTCTACGTCGGGCCCAATCACGCAATACGGACCGACCTTGCACGATGCGGGGAGTCGGGCTCGCGCATCGATGATCGCCCTGGGATGGACGTTCGGATGCACGTTCGAGGAGACGTTGGTCATTGAATCGTCAAATGATTTGCCACGCCAGTCATTCCGCGTCGATCATTCCCCAGCTGCGCCGTCAGAACCGTCGCCGCGCCCGCGGGAACTGTCGATGAGCTGGCAGGAAACCGTCGCTTCCGCCACCCGCTTTCCGTCGACGAACGCCACGCCGTGCATCTTCGCCGCGATCATACGCGGGATGGCGCGCCAGCCCTTTACTTCCACTTCAATCCGAAGCTGGTCGCCCGGGCTCACCGGTCGCCGGAACTTCGCGCGCTCAATGCCGGTAAAGACCATCACCTTATTGTTACGATCTTCCACTTCGGTCAGCAGCAACGCGCCGCCCGCCTGCGCAATGGCCTCCACGATCAGCACGCCCGGCATGATGGGCAAGCCCGGAAAATGGCCGTTGAAAAAGGGTTCGTTGATGGTGACGTTCTTGATCGCGACAATACTTTCTTTGCGTTTCAGCTCCAGTACGCGGTCGATCAGCAGCAGCGGATAACGGTGCGGCAGAATTTTGAGGATCTCGTGAATGTCGAGCGCGGCCTTGGATGTGTTCGCGGGCGCGTCGTTCACTTGTGGAGTGGTCTCAATCATCGATTCATCTCAAACAGCCTGAAGATTATACTGTACCGCGTCGCATTCACAGCGCAGTAAGCTCCGAACCGGCGAAAGGAAATTTGTGCCAAGTAAGAAAACAATCAAACCAATCCTTGATCCCGCCAACCTTGATCCAGCCGATCTTGACCCGGCTAACCTCTGGAAAGACCGGCTGCGCTACTTCGAGGAGCGTCAGAACTCGCTGGTCGTAACGGTTCGCGAACTCGTGGAAATCGAATCGCCCAGCGACAATAAACATGCGGTCGACCGGATTGCCGCCTTCCTCGCGCAAAAGTTTGAAGCGCTGGGCGGGAAGATAAAATTTCATCGCAGCCTCGACTTCGGAGACAGCTTACAAATCGACTTCAGCGGAACGACCTCCGGAGCTGAAAATCGCAAGCCGGTTCTGCTGCTGGGACACTACGATACCGTTTATCCGTTCGGAACCCTGGCCAGTATGCCGTGCAAGATTGGGAGCGGACATTTGCTGGGGCCGGGCGTTCTCGACATGAAGTCAGGCATCGCGCTCATGCTCCACGCGATTGAAGCACTCCAGGCATGGCACGGCGGGCTGCCTCGTCCGGTTACAGCTTTTCTGGTTTCCGATGAAGAAGTAGGCAGCCGTTCTTCGCGGAAAATCACCGAAGCGCTGGCTAGAAAATCTGCTGGCGTACTCGTGCTGGAGCCTGCCGCCGGACTTCGCGGTGCGGTGAAAACTGCGCGCAAAGGCGTCGGAGAATACACGCTGCGCGTCAAAGGCGTTGCCGCCCATGCAGGGCTCGATCCCGGCAAAGGACACAGCGCGATCGTCGAGCTGGCGCGGCAAATCGCGGTTCTCGCAAAGTTCAACAACCTGCGGCAGGGATTGTCGGTAAACGCCGGTGTGATTGCTGGTGGAACCCGCACGAATGTGATTGCTGCGGAGGCCTCCGCGCACATCGATGTTCGCATCAAGAGCGCGAAACAAGCTGCGGGAATCGATCGCAGGCTGCGCTCGCTCAAACCATTCGACAAGCAGTGCAAACTTGAGATCGATGGCAGTATCAATCGCCTTCCGATGGAGCGAACTGCCGGAGTCGCCGCTCTCTACAAGCAGGCCCATGGAATTGCTGGCCACCTTGGATGGAAGCTTGAGGAAGCTGCCGTGGGCGGCGGCTCCGACGGAAACTTCACCGCTGGCATAGGTATTCCGACGCTCGACGGTATGGGCGGCGTAGGCGAAGGCGCGCATGCCGTGCATGAATACATTGTTATTTCCGAACTGCCGCGCCGGGCGCTGCTACTTGCGGGAATGATCGAGAGCGTTTGAATTATTCTTTGGGAACCAGAACCAGGAAGTAATCCATCTTGTCGCCTTTCACAAAGTCATACTGTTCCAGCAATCGATAGCCCGCCTGTGCCGCCTCATGGAGAACCACATCGCGCCCCACACCGTGGTCTTCGCCATTTCCATTGCGGTCGATGATTCCAATCCTCGCGCCGGGACGCAGCGCCGCTCGCAGCTTCTGTAAGAGAGCAACAGGTTCAGCAATTTCGTGATATGTCTTCAGCAACAGCACGGCATCAATCGCACCCGCGGGAAGAAGAGGGTCGTCAGGTTTGCCGAGGATTGTCTTTACATTGCGCAACTGCTCCTTCTGCGCTCGTTCGCCGATATAGCGAATCGCCTCCGGATTAATATCCACCGCATATACGACCCCGCTCTCACCCACGCGCCGCGCGGCTCGTACCGTAAACCAGCCTGATCCGGCTCCGATATCCGCTACCGTTTTTCCCGGAGCAATCTCCAAAATGTCCATCACACGATTGATCTGGAGACGTTCGTCCCTTCCGGGAGAATCAAAAATCGAAAGGTCCCCGGTGTAGGGTTCGCTGGTCTTCCTATGTTCAATCGGATGTTCAACCGAGCCAGCCGGAGCCTGCGCTGAGTCTTGACCGGCAGCGAATAAAAAAGTTTGGCCCACAATGATGACGATGACGGCCAATATAAGAACGCCACGTTTAACCATCCTAACCTCCGGAGATTTTCTGCATTTTCTTCTTCTTGCTCTTCTTTCTAAGCATAGACTTCGACAGCACGGCTTGGTGAGCACCTCAGCTTTTGACTCCGATGTTGGCATAGCCTAGACTTCTCTTGGGAGCTTGGCCGCGCTGCGTTTCTCGCCAGACCAGCCTGGGGGAGGGGTTATGGGTGAGGGTATATTTCAGCCCTTTCATTTACTAATAATCATCGGGATTATCCTTCTCATCTTTGGCACCAGCAAGTTTGCCGCGCTGGGTAAGGGTATGGGAGAAGGTATCCGCAACTTCAAGTCCGCGATGAAGGAACCGGAAGACGACAAGAAAGAGAAAAAGGAAGAAGAAAAGAAGTCGTCCTAGGCGAGGCGCGAAAGAAAAACGCTCAGCACTTCACGCCGCTCACGCAACATCGCATAAACCATCGAAACCGGAAGACCCACCACATTGCTATAGTCGCCTTCGATGCGGGGAATCCAGCGCGAAGCGATGCCTTGAATCCCGTACGCTCCGGCTTTATCCATGGGCTCGCCCGTGCCTACGTAGTCGCGGATCTCATCGTAAGAGATCTTGCTCATGGTTACAAGCGTGGTCTCGGAACCAGTTGTTAGTTCCCGGCCGCTTTCAATTGGACTAACCAGGCACACTCCGGTGATCACTGCGTGTGTGCGCCCTGAGAGCAATCGCAACATGCGGGCCGCGTCGCTTGCATCACGAGGTTTGCCGAGGATCATGTCATCGACCACGACGATCGTATCCGCCCCGAGAACAAAATTCTGTGGTTGGCTCTGAAAAACGGCCAGCGCCTTTTCCTGCGCCAGTCGTTCGGCACAATTTTGTGGAGATTCGCCGGGCGCGACTGATTCATTGATATCAGCGGGCTGCACCGTGAATTGAATCCCGGCGTTGCGCAGTAACTCCTGGCGGCGCGGCGAAGCAGATGCGAGGACGAGCATGCATTCTGATTTTAGCGAAAGAATGATAAAGCCTTACTACCAGAAGGTCTAACGGCTCCCGACCACGCCGCGCACGGATTCGATCAGCTTGGCGGAGTCGTAGCCGATGCCGTCCTTGAAGACGGTTTCAATATTTTCTATGTCTTCGATCTGTTTCGATGGATCGCCTTTGATCACCGCCAGATCAGCCTGCTTGCCGGCAGCGATCGTCCCGATTTTTTCACTCTCGCCGAGAAACTGAGCGCCGTTGAAAGTGGCAATATGAATCGCTTCCACCGGCGTGAATCCGGCCTCCACCAACAACTCGACTTCTCGCTGATCTCCGAAGCCCGCGATCACGCCTCCCATGCCGGTGGGGTCGAGTCCGGCCAGCAGCAAGCCCCCAGCCTGCGCGAAGGCATGTTCAAATTCCTCCTCCTTCTTGAAAGCCGCCGGCCACGGCGATACATCCGTCCCATAACGTTGCTTCATAAGGGCGGTGTCGCTGGAGCGGAGTCGATTCCATAACAGCGCGCTACGCGCATCAGGCGAGAGCGCATCGAGCAGCCGTTTCTCGAGTGTTGGTCTCCCCGTGAAACTGCCCATTTCAAACACCGGGAGTGTCGAGGTGACCGCAACGTGGTGTTGCACCAGATCGACAATTGTTTCGTGCAGTGGCCCGGCATTTACGTCGAGCTTGGCGACGAGTTCCGGATTTTCCGGTGAGTCCGGACATTCTCCGGGTTTCTTGCCCGGCAGAAATTCAGTATCGACCAGCAGTCCGTGTTCGAGATCGTCGATGCCAATTGCCGCCGCTTCGCGAAAACCGATGGAACACAAATGTCCCGTAACTTTTGCCCCACGCTTGTGAGCCGCAGCCACGGCGGCGGAAAGTTCCGCCGGAGTAATGAACATGTACGCCTTGAAGCTGTCGACGCCCTGATCCAACCAGAAATTAACCGTCTTCGTCGCATCCTCAGGTCCGGTGAGCTGATGCATTTGAATCGCCCATGATCCCTTGCCCTCCAGATAAGGTCCGGTAACGTGTATCTTCGGGCCCGGCGTCTCGCCTGCATCAATGGCCTTCTTAATCTCAAGATCGGTGTAGGGTTCAAGCGCTCCGGTGGTACGAATCGTGGTCACGCCGCCGGCAAGATACAGTCGCGGAAAACTAAATCCCATCTCGCCGAAAATGCCGTTGCCCATGGGATAGAACAGGTGGTCGTGCATACCCACGAGGCCAGGGATCACGGTGTAACCGTGCAGATCGATGACCTGAGCCTCTTTGGGGACGCTCGCCGATGACGAATCGGAAACAGAATCGATTTTGCCTCGACTGAGAATGATGGTCTGGTCTTTTCGCGCCGCCGCGCCCGTGCCGTCGATTACGCGTACATGCGTGAGGGCCACGACGGGCGCGTCGACTTTCACGAAGGCGCGCACTTGCGGGGAGAGAGTTTGGGCCGAGCCAATCCCAACTGCAAGCAGACAACATGCAAGTAAAAGAGACGTCCTCCGCATAGCTGCAACCTCCGCAGAAAGAAATCTGGTCGGAGGATTGTAACGGATCAAACGACTCTGCGCGAACAGGATCGTGGACAGCCGCCCGCCAACAAAATCGTTCGTCTAGCCGCCGACCAACTCAATTCGATTTCCAAACGGATCGTGAACATGGCCGCGGCTTAGTCCCGGAATATCGTTCGGCTCGGTCACTTCCATTCCCGCGCCACGCAATCGTTGCAGAAGGACTGCATAATGCCGGCAGCGCAATGCCGGGTGCGCCTTCTTCGCAGGACGAAACTCCTTCTCCACGCCCAGATGAAGTTGAACTCCGCCGCTCTCAAACCAGCATCCGCCGCGCTTCACCAACTCCGGCGGCTTCGACAGCTCTTGCATTCCTAATAAATCTGTGTAGAAGGCACGCGCCTTTTCTTCTTCGCCCTCCGGCATGGCGAGCTGAACGTGATCGATGGCGGTGAAAGACGATTCAGTCATGCTGACATCCTAGCCGAGAGCGGCATCTCTGGAAACCGCTCCATGCCTGCTAAAAGTCGATGCCTGCTAAAATCAAAGATTAGCTCACAACCTATGGATGCCGCTTTCCTCCGCAACTTTGCCATCATCGCGCATATCGACCACGGTAAATCCACGCTGGCGGATCGCCTGCTCGAATTGACTGGATCGCTGACCGCGCGAGAGATGCAGGCGCAGGTGCTCGACTCCATGGACCTGGAGCGCGAGCGCGGCATCACCATTAAAGCCCATGCCGTGCGCATGATGTACACCGCACATGACGGGCAAACTTACCAGCTGAATCTGATCGACACCCCCGGCCACGTGGATTTTTCTTACGAGGTTTCGCGCTCGCTGGCTTCGTGCGAGGGCGCGCTGCTGGTGGTCGACGCCTCGCAGGGAGTGGAAGCGCAAACCCTTGCCAACTCTTATCTCGCGATCAATCACGGCCTCGAAATTATTCCCGTCATCAACAAAATTGATCTGCAAAGCGCCGACATTCCGCGGACGAAGGAGATGATCGAGAGCGCCGTGGGCCTCGATGCCTCCGATGCCGTGCTCATCAGCGCCAAAACCGGTCAGGGCGTGCCTGACGTCCTGGAGGCGATTGTGAGGCGCGTGCCTCCGCCGAAGGGCAATCCGGATAACCGGCTACAGGCGCTGATTTTCGATTCCTGGTTTGACGCCTACCGCGGCGTGATTGTGCTCACCCGGGTTTTCCAGGGAACGCTTCGCAAGGGACAACGAATTCGCCTGTGGTCGAACGACACAACCTTCGATGCCGAAACTCTTGGCGTGCTCACACCGAAGCCGGTGGAAATCGACGAACTGAAAGCGGGAGAAGTCGGATTCCTGATCGCAAATATAAAAAACGTTGCCGACACAAAAATTGGCGACACCATCACTGACGACGCGAATCCCGCCTTCGAAGCTCTTCCCGGCTTCGAAGAAATCAAGCCCATGGTGTTCGCCGGCCTTTACACAGTCGACGCGCACGAGCACACCCGCTTGCGCGAAGCGCTGGAAAAATTGCGGCTGAACGATTCGTCGTTTTTCTTCGAGCCGGAAAGTTCCGTCGCGCTGGGCTTCGGCTTCCGTTGCGGCTTTCTCGGCCTGCTCCACATGGAAATCATTCAGGAGCGCCTGGAGCGCGAGTTTGCCCTCGAACTTATTACTACCGCGCCCGGCGTGCGTTACAAGATCTACAAAACTGACGGCGCGATGATCGAGGTCGATAATCCCTCGCGCTGGCCCGATCCCAGTGAGATCGCCAAAATCGAAGAACCGGTAATCTTGGCCACGATTCTCACCAACGAAGAATATGTCGGTGGAATTCTAAAACTGGTTGAGGACAAGCGCGGCAAGCAGAAGACCTTCGAATACGTTAGCTCGTCCCGCGTGATGTTGCACTATGAGTTACCGCTGAACGAAATCGTTCTCGATTTCTACGATCGACTGAAATCAGTCTCGCGCGGGTACGCTTCGCTCGATTATCACCTCGCAGATTATTGGGAATCGCCCATGGTCAAGCTCGACATCCTCGTGGCCGGCGAGCCGGTCGATGCCCTCTCCATCATCGTGCATCGCGACTTTGCCTACGACCGCGGCAAACTTCTGGTCCACAAAATGCGGCAACTCATTCCCCGGCAAATGTTCGAGGTAGCCATTCAGGCTTCGATCGGGGCAAAAATTATTGCCCGCGAAACCGTATCGGCTATACGGAAAAATGTAATCGCCAAGTGCTACGGCGGGGACATTTCCCGCAAGCGCAAGCTTCTGGAGAAGCAGAAGGAAGGCAAGAAACGAATGAAGCGCATCGGTCGCGTCGATATCCCGCAGGAAGCCTTTCTCGCGGTGCTGAAGGTCGGCGAAGATAGCGACTGAGATTCCGTCTCGCACCGAGGGCTGTTACCCTGACTGTTGTTAGCCCGAAAAGGTTAATTTTTGGCAACGAATGTCAGCCGGCTCAGGCAATCGATCTGCGGCTAAATCGTCGGCTTACCCTTGTAAATTAGCGGTAAATTGCGAGCTCCGATTACCCGGAAATGTGCAAATCTCAAAACAGGAGAGGTTGGAACCGTTCGGCAAAGGGAGGCATGTTAATGGAGAATGAATTGCCTAACTGGTTACTATTCATAGATTTAAGACGATAAAAACCGCGTTCGCTCAACCCACCGTCGACCGTTTGCTCACAGGAAACAAAATCACGGTAACCAATTCCACAAGCTTTTCCACAGCGCCCGGTGCGACCGCAACCCAAAGCGCATAAGTAACTTACGGGAGCAATGTACAGGGATTCCTGTACCCCGAAAATGCTACTCCTCCGGGGGCAATCCGCCTTCGACGAGGGTCTCAAATCGGGTGCAGCTTTTCAGGAAAGCCAGGTTGACCCGGCCGATGGGACCGTTACGTTGCTTGGAAATAATGATCTCAGCCCGACCTTGCAGGTCGGGATCGTCCTGCTTGTAAACCTCTTCGCGGAAGATGAACATGACCAGATCGGCGTCCTGCTCGATTGACCCCGACTCGCGCAGATCGGCGAGTTGAGGACGATGATCGCCTCCGCGGCTCTCCGGGGCGCGGCTGAGCTGTGAGAGGGCGACCACCGGCACGCTGAGTTCCTTGGCCAGCGCCTTTAGTCCGCGCGAAATTGCCGAGACTTCCTGGGTTCGATTCTCGTAACGCTTACTCCCGCCGGACATAAGCTGAAGATAGTCGACGATCAGCAAATCCAGTTTGCCCTGCGCTTGCTTCAGGCGCCGCGCTTTGGCGCGCATCTCGCTGAGTGAAATGCCTGGAGTGTCATCGATAAAAATAGGTGCGTGCGCCAGCTGTTCCATAGCACGCACCACTTTTCGCGTGTCGTCCTGCCACAGCGAACCGGTGCGCATTTTGTGCGCGTCCACTTTGGCCTGCGAACACAGCAAGCGCATCAGCAACGCCTCGCGCGACATTTCCAGCGAGAACACGCCCACAACTTGCTTGTCGTCCACCGCAGCATTTTCTGCGATGTTCATGGCAAACGCCGTCTTGCCCATGGAAGGGCGCGCCGCAATGATCACCAGGTCGGACTTCTGCAAACCGCTGGTCATCTCATCGAGATCGGTGTAATGCGTGGCCAATCCAGTGATGCGTTGCCCGCGTTGCAGCAGCGCGTCCACCGAGCCGAACGACTCGCGAACGATTTCCTGCACTCCCATGAAGCCGCGGCCAATGCGCTTCTCCGAGAGCTGGAAGATTGCGGCCTCCGCATCACTGAGCACTTCCTCGGCGGCGTCGGATTGATCAGCCGCTCGCGCAATCGCCGTGTTGGCCGCATGGATCAGTCCGCGCAGCAACGCCTTGTCGCGCACGATCTTGACGTAATGCTCAATGCTAGGCCGGTCGGGGACGCCATCGAGCAGGCTGGAAACATAACCCACGTCGCCGATCGGTTGCAGATCCTTGTTACGATCCAGTTCTTCGATCAGCGTGATCATGTCGATCGGCCGCGAGGATTCTGCCAGATCGACCATGCGGGAATAAATGCGCCGGTGCGAGTCGAGCGAAAAATCTTCGATCCGAAGGTGCTCGGCCGCCTGGTTATAGGCGAAGTTGTCGAGCAGAATCGCGCCCAGGATCGAGCGCTCGGCTTCTACATTCGCGGGAAGAGTGCTGATGCTGTAATGAGTAGTTGCCATATGCACACGTCAAACCTAACACCCTCCGCCATTCTTGGCGTGGGCGAATATAAGACGAATAAAGTACTTTATGTTAGGTAGCCGGCCCTGTAAAGAGGCCGACTCATTCCCGCTACGGCTCGTTCCAACCTGACAGGAACCATGGTCGCCAGATAAAGATTAACGCTTTTAGAGAAAACGTAAAGCGAATAGCGGCGAAGGGGCGAAGGTAATCTGTGCAGAACTGATCATTTCTGTGGATGGACATACTAAAACGAGCTTTTTATTTGTAGATCGTGCTTCCGCAGAACATTGCCATCCTGCGTATGTTCCCAACGCGGTCTTGCACCTGGGGTCTGATTCGCCTATCCTTTGCGAATCTGCGTAGCACGATATTTTATTTAGTCTTGTCCGCCGCAGCCACGAATGCCACCGTCAGAATCACATCGACTCTGGGAAGAAAGAATCAACAGAAATTGTTAGACCATGCACATTCCTGACGGTTATCTCAGTCCTTCGACCTGCGCGACTCTCTACGCGCTTTCGGTCTCGGGCTGGTATGCATCGCTCAAGCACATCAAACGGGTCCTCGCCACCCGGACGATTCCACTGATCTCCGTGTTCGCAGCGTTCTCTTTCGTAGTCATGATGTTCAATGTACCCCTGCCCGGTGGAACCACCGGTCACGCCGTTGGTGTAGGAGTCGCGGCAATTGTGCTTGGTCCGTGGGGGTCGATACTTGCGATTTCGATCACTCTCGCTATTCAGGCACTGTTTTTCGGTGATGGCGGAGTCACCACGCTCGGCGCCAACTGTTTCAACATGGCAATCGTTGGGTCGTTCGTTGCCTATGGTGCGTACAAGTTGGTTGCCGGGAATTCAGAACTGATTTCTCGCCGGAGGATAATAGCGGCGGCGGTGGCTGGATACCTGTCCATCAATGTTGCGGCTCTGGTCGCTGCAATCGAGTTCGGCATTCAGCCGATGCTCTTTCATGACGCCAGCGGCACTCCGCTCTACGCTCCCTATAGTTTGCATGTGGCGATTCCGGCCATGATGATCGGGCATCTTACCATCGCAGGAGCGGCTGAGGCGGTGATCTCAGCGGGCATGGTGGCTTATCTACAAAGAGCCGATTTGAGTTTGCTGCGCGGGATCAAGGCTGTGGCCCGGGAATCGAAACAGATGGTTTCAAGTGCACAAGCCGAACCTTTACAAGCCCAAGCTTCGCAGCGAAGGTTGTGGTGGACCGTGGCCTTGCTGATGCTGTGCACGCCGCTCGGCATCCTGGCGGCCGGTTCCGCATGGGGCGAATGGTCTTCTGCCGAGCTGAAGAATCCCAACACACGAGCGCAGATCGAGGTCACCTCCGGCAATCAGGCGCCCCCATCGTCTGTCCCTGCGGGGCTGCAAAAACTTTCGACGCTATGGACTGCACCCTTTCCGGGTTACGCGCCCAGATTCGTCCGGAGTCAGGCATTTGGATATCTTCTTTCCGCCATGTTCGGCGTGGGATTTTTTGTTCTAGCGTCGTTGGTTACACGAGCTGTTGGAAGCAAAGGGAACGGCCGGGAGCGACAGCCGTGAGTCGAGCGTCTTTTATGGAATCGACACTGCGAGGATTTGCCCGAGGCATGTCGAAAGCTCTCATCTCGGAGCATGCCGCAACCCAACCTGGTCTGCTTCAACAGTTCGATCCGCGCGTTCGTGTCATCGGTCTGTTGGTGCTCACGATTGCAGTGGTGGTTTGTCGACGGCTCGAGATTATTGCTTCGCTTTTGATGGTTGCAATTTCGATCGCAGTCGCTTCCCGAGTCAGTCTCGCATTGCTGGCAAAACGCATCTGGCTTGCGGTTTTGGGTTTCACCGGCTTGATGGCTTTTCCTGCTTTGTTTTTTACGCCAGGACAACCAGTCTTCGCCTTGCAGGGACTCCACATTTCCATCTCCGCTCAGGGAGCGCGAACCGTGGCCTTGCTCATCTTGCGAGCTGAAACAGCGGCTACATTCACGACTATCCTGCTCTGTACACCTTGGAATCACATCCTGAAGGCGCTTCGTTCTCTTCAAATGCCAACGGAAGTTGTGACCATGCTCGCCATGACGCACCGCTATGTATTCTTGTTCATCGAGACGGCAAACCAGATGTTCGAGTCGAGGCAGAGCCGGACTGTTGGCATATTGAGCGGTTCCGAGCAACGCAAAATGGCGACTCGAACCGCCGGAGTGCTCCTGAGCAAGAGTATCGAAGTGAGCCACGAAGTTTATCTGGCCATGTTGTCGCGCGGATTCCGCGGAGAAATTCGTTTATTGACCGCCTTTCGCATGAGAGCTCGCGACTACATGGTGCTCACAGCTTTCGTGGTGGCCGGCAGCATGGCAATGTGGATGGGGAGGTGAGCGAGCCTTGGCCTCTGCGTTCGCGATAGAAAATATCAGCTTCGACTATGAAGGGATTCCCGCCATCCGCGGGCTTTCCCTTCATGTTGAACAAGGCGAGCGAATCGCTCTGCTCGGGGCCAATGGCTCTGGCAAGTCCACGCTGTTACGAATTCTGGATGCGTTGTATTTCCCGGCGACAGGCTCTGTCGCATTTCAAGGGAACCCGCTGACCGAAGAAAGATTTCAGAACGAGGAATTCTCTCTACGTTTCCGCCGCCGTGTGGCTCTCGTTTTTCAAAATCCGGATGTTCAACTCTTCAATCCGACGGTGTTCGAAGAAGTTGCCTACGGCCCGTTGCAACTGCAATGGAAGAAAGAAGAATTGATTCAGCGAGTCGACGAAACGCTGACTTCAATGGGGATTTCACATCTCAGGGAGCGTCCACCCTACCGGCTCTCGGGAGGCGAGAAGAAGCGAGTGGCATTGGCTTCGGTTCTCGTCCTCGACCCGGAGGTTCTGCTGCTCGACGAGCCTACCGCGACTCTCGATCCAAAAAGTCAGAGCCAGGTCGTGGACCTCATTCAGCAGTGGAAAGGAAGTTCGAAAACCGTAGTTACCGCCACCCACCAGCTTGAGATTGTCGAAGACATCGCCGATCGCGTCCTCATTCTTGAGGAAGGTGCCGTGATCGCTGAAGGAACGCCAGCGGATATACTCTCGAACTCTGATTTGCTCTTGAGGGCAAATCTTGTCCACGCTCATCGTCACGCCCATGGTGGCGTTGTACATTCGCATCCTCATTTCCACCGACATGCTCACTCAGAGCACGAGCACTGACAGTCAGGGGACACAGACAGCCAACAAGACTCAAAATGAGCTCAAGCAATGCCGCTTTCTAAATCGTGTTTTGCACAACGAGGAATCAGATCTGGCCCTCCCCAAGGCGGCAAGTTTAGGATATATTGCCACGCATCATGAGAGACCGGAGGCAATCGGTTTTCGGTCATACGTGCCCAAGGTCGCGTTTCCGAGCGAAATCGTGCTTGGGTTTCTTAGAGTCGCTCTGGAGACGTTTTCATGGGGTGTTTCGTCTGTATTCATTGTCATTTTTATCAGCCGCCACGGGAAAATGCATGGTTGGAAGCGGTCGAATCGCAGGACTCCGCGAGTCCCTATCACGATTGGAATGAACGCATCGCGGCCGAGTGCTATTCCCCGAACGGCGCGTCGCGCATGCTCGACGGCCAGGAACGCATCGCGAAGATCGTCAACAACTACAGCCGCATCAGCTTTAATTTCGGACCCACCCTGTTGTCATGGATGGAACAACGTACTCCGCACGCCTACGAGCAAATCCTCAAGGCTGACCGCGAAGGCCAGCAGATCTTTTCGGGGCACGGCCCCGCGCTAGCGCAGGCGTACAACCACCTCATCCTTCCTCTTGCCAACTCACGCGATAAACGGACGCAAATCCTATGGGGCATGCGGGATTTCCAGCATCGTTTTGGTCGAGACCCCGAGGGCATGTGGCTTCCAGAAACCGCAGTGGACGTGGAAACGCTGGAGATCCTGAGTTCGCTGGGTGTCAAGTTCACGATTCTTGCTCCGTCCCAGGCCGGAAAAATGCGGACCGACAAGAAGATGGACTGGACCAATCTTTACGGTCAAGGGATTGACTCCCGACGCGGCTACGCGTGTAACTTGCCTTCCGGGCGGAGCATTGGACTCTTCTTTTACGACGGAGTAGTTTCGCGCGCGGTTGCATTCGAGAAATTGCTGTTCAGCGGCGAGAACCTGGCGCGCCGGCTGACCGGCCGATTTGATCCCGAAGGCGATCCGGCGCAGTTGATCCACATCGCCACCGACGGCGAGACCTACGGGCACCATCACCCGCGCGGCGACATGGCGCTGGCTTATGCTCTTGACTACATCGAACAGAACAAGCTGGCGCGAATCACGAATTACGGCGAATATTTTGCTGAGCATCCGCCTTCGCAGGAAGTTGAAATCCTGGAGCGCACAGCATGGAGTTGTGTGCATGGGATTTCCCGATGGGAGAGCGATTGCGGCTGTAATTCCGGGGCGAATCGGCAGTGGAAGCAGGAATGGCGAAGGCCGCTGCGCGAAGCGATGGACTGGCTGCGAGACGAACTCGCCCCGATGTACGAAGCTGGCGCGAAGAAGCTGCTGAAGAAACCGTGGGTCGCGAGGGACGAATATATTCGGGCCGTCATTGATCGTTCCGCTGGCAGCGTCGATAGTTTTCTCCGCGCGCACGCGATGCGAGATTTGTCCGCAGAAGAGGCGATACGAGCATTGCGGCTGCTCGAAATGCAGCGGCATCTCATGCTCATGTACACGAGTTGCGGATGGTTCTTCGATGAGCCGACAGGACCGGAAACGGTTCAAGTCCTGCAATACGCAGGCCGGGCCGTGCAGTTAAGCGAGCAGTTATTCGGAGGCGAGCGCGAAGAGCAATTCCTGATCCGGCTGGAAAAAGTTTGGAGCAATATTCCCGAGTTCGGCAATGGCCGAAGCATCTACGAGAAGTTCGTCAGGCCTGCAATGCTGGACCTTTGCGGCGTGGCCGCGCACTACGCTATCAGCTCGCTCTTCGACGGATACCATGATTCGAATTCGGTGTACTGCTATGACGCGAGCCTTCAAGAGGTGCATTCCTTCGAGAACGGCCGTGCGAAGCTTGCAATCGGATGCGGCCGGATTACCTCTCGCACGACTCGCGGTCAACTGCAATTCAATTTCGCCGCATTTTATTTGGGGGATCACAAGTTAATTGCGGGCATTCGCCCAAGCCATGACGGCGACGGATTTCAGTCGTTCATTGAGAATGGCAGTGCGCCGTTTTCTGCCGGTGATCTTGCCGGTTGCTCACTCCTGATTGATCAGCAGTTCCGAGGCGCTACGTACTCGCTGAAGTCGCTGTTCCATGATGAGCGACGACGAATTGTAAAGCAGATCGTCGATTCTACGCTGGTTGACATTGGCGGGACATATGCAAAGGTCTATGAAAAGCACGCTTCGCTCGTAAGCTTTCTCTCCGAACTGCAGATACCGATGCCGGCAATCCTACGGGTATCGGCGGAATTCGTGCTGGGCAATACTTTGCAACGCTGCCTTGCCGAAGAGAAACTGGATATCGCCCGCATTCGCAAGCTTCTCGACATTGCAAAGCAGGATGCGATCAGCTTTGCAGGCTCCTCGCTCGAGCCGGCGCTCCGTCAACGCCTGGAAATAGTTTTGGAACGTTGGGCGAAAAATCCATTCGAATTGAACAGTCTGGCGGAGCTGGAAGCTCTAGTTTCGCTGCTGAAAGTTTCGCCCCTGCATTTGGATCTCTGGCACGCCCAGAATGTTTATTACGAACGGTTGCAGGCGATCTTGTGTGAGAAGCATGTGCAGCTTAGTGAAAAATGGGTCGGGCACTTTCAGGAACTGGGAGAGCTATTGGGAGTTGCCGTTGGTGACTTGCTTGCGTGGGGATCTGCCTCCCCCAAAGCCGAGCCTTCAGCCTCAACTTCGGAATTTGTACAAAAGGCAGGCTCGCCTTCCGCGGCTGATGCGGTCGTGATGAGTTCTCACAGCACGCAAATGTCAACAGAATCCGAAATGACAGGCGTCTAGGAACGCCCCTTCGAGGTGGGCGCCGTTCTGTAGTCCGCACATGGTACGATCCCGTATGAAAAGATCGCTCTATTTCATGGCACTTCTGAGCACGTTTGTGCTCGCCTTGCTGATTTTCCAAGCCTGCAACTCGCTCAATCCGGCGTGTGGAAGTGCTCGGCCCGCTCCGGCCATTGCATCTCTTTCTTCCAGCAGCATTACGTTTGCGCAAGTACAGCAGGGCTTTCTTCTCACGGTGAATGGTAGTCAGTTTGTTTCGTCTTCCGTTGGCGTCGTCAACGGGACGTCGCTCAGCACTCTGGTCACGAGCAGCACTCAGTTGCAAATCACGCTCACAACCGCGGTGATCTCCGCTCCTGGAACAGCCAGCGTGACGGTCAACACTCCGGCCGGGAACACGGGCGATCTTGGCTGCACGAGCGGCGGGACCAGCAGCGCTCTCGCCTTAGCGATTACGTAGCGGGGCGACTGGAGTGAAGTTAACGATTGACGTGTCCGCCGCGAGCCACGAACGCCGGACACCAGCCCACTTATGAGTCCGCATAGTTTTCCCGCATTCCCAACAAAATAGTCAGAAATCCTACAATATTTGCACTACCCAATTCGTCTACCCTTGTAGATGAAGGACGCGGCGAGTCTGGAGCGAATGACTCTCGAACAGGACCAGCGGATTTCCGAAGTGGTCGAGCGCGAGCAGTCACGGCTGCGCGACTTCATCCGCCGGCGAGTGCCCGATCCGCGCGACGCTGAGGACATCCTGCAGGAAGTGTTTTACGAACTGGTCGAGGCAAACCGCTTGCTCATGCCGATCGAACACATCGGTGGCTGGCTGTTTCGCGTGGCCCGCAATCGCATCACGGACCTTTTTCGCAAGAAGAAGCCGGAACGGGTCAGCGATTCTGACAGGGTGGAAGAAGATGGGGAATTGCTGCAATTGGAAGAACTGCTGCCTTCTCCGGACGCCGGGCCCGATGCGGCCTATACCCGTAGCGTGTTGCTCGACGAACTGGAATTCGCCCTCGACGAGCTTCCCGAGGAGCAGCGCGAGGTATTTGTCGCTCACGAAATCCAAGGGCGCAGCTTCAAGGAGCTAGCCGCCGAAAGTGGAGTGAGCGTGAACACCTTGTTGTCGCGCAAGCGCTATGCGGTGCTTCATCTGCGCCAGAGTCTTCAGACGATTTACGACGAGATTTCGAAAGGAACACAACCATGATAGCAAAGTGGATCGGCCGGGGATTTCTTATCGTGTTGGCAATCCTGGTCTTCATCACCATCGGCGGCGAGGCGGTACTGCATCTGTGGAACTGGCTGCTGCCAGCGCTGTTCGGATGGCACTTGATCACATTCTGGCAGGCTCTCGGAATCCTCGCCCTGTGCCGGATTCTGTTCGGCGGAATAGGCCACCGCTCGCTCCACCGCTCCAACTTTCGGCGGCGCATGGCGGAGCGCTGGGGGCGGATGACGCCGGAAGAGCGCGAGAAATTCCGCGATGGCATGCGCGGCCGCTGCAGCCATTTCGGAGCGTCGACCGCTGAGCCTAAGCCATGAGCGCAACGCCTGTGCATCACACACGATGAAGATTTTATTTTGACTTCATCGTGCCTGAACCGACAGGCTTAGTACGAAGCCGTAACCACTGCGTCTTCGGGATAACCTTCCATCCCGAACTCGGGAACGTCGAGTCCTTCTTCTTCCACTTCTGGCGCCACACGCATGCTCTTGACTTTGTTGACGCACCAGAAAACGGCATAGGTTAGACCGAAAGCCCAGACAGCATATAGAGTCGCTCCCATAAGTTGACACAAAAATTGCCGCGTATCGCCGTGGATTAGACCCGTCACTCCTTGACCGGCTCGTCCCAGGTAGGACGCTGCGCCGACACCGTTCCATCCCGCGCCATAAGCGCCGTCGGCAAAGATGCCCACGCAAACCGCCCCCAGCCAGCCGCAGTAGCCGTGCACGGAAATTGCACCACAAGGATCGTCGATCTTGAGAATCCGGTCGTTGAAGAGAACTCCGAAACATACCAGGCAACCGGCCAGCGCGCCGATTACTACCGAAGAGGTGGGGGACACAAAAGCACACGGCGCGGTGATCGCGACTAATCCTGCGAGCATTCCGTTACACGCCATGGTTATATCGGGCTTGCCGAACAGCAAATACCACAACAACATTGCTGCCGCCGAGCCCGCGACCGCGGCAAGGTTGGTGTTGATCGCGACAACGGAGATGCGAAGGTCGGTCGCTCCCAGCGTGGACCCCGGATTGAATCCCATCCATCCAAAAAGCAGGATGAACGTGCCGGTGACCACATACACGATATTGTGAGCCGGGAACACACGGATTTTTCCGCCGGGACCATACTTGCCCAAACGAGGGCCCAGAATAATCGCCAACGCCATGGCGCAGAAGCCGCCCACCGCGTGGACCACAGTCGATCCTGCAAAATCGACATAGCCGTGACCCAGATTCAACGTGGATCCGACTTGCGACAACCAGCCTCCACCCCAGGTCCAACAGCCGGAGATCGGATAGAGAATTGCGCCGATGAAAAGTTCGCAAAGAAGGAAGGCCCAGAAGGTAATGCGCTCGCACACTGCGCCGACAATAATGTAACCGGCAGTCTCCATGAACACGACTTCGAATAGGGTCAGGCAGTTGCTGCCCGCGTCATAGCCGGGTCCGACGAGAAAAAATCCTCTCCCACCAATAAACCCCCAGTGGCCGCTCCCCACCAGAAAGTGGTTCAGCACAGGAATGCCGCCCAGATTGGTGGGCGCGGCGTTGATGGCAACCGCTCCAAACTGGAACGCGTATCCGACTGCGTAATAGGCCAGAAATGCAAACACGTAGGCGGCAAAATTCAGCATCATGAGGTGAGCTGCATTTTTCTTTCGAACCAGTCCGCACGTGAGCAAGGCAAAACCCGCCTGCATAAACAGGACGAGATAACCGGTGTTCAGGGTCCAGGCAAAATTTGTTGCGACGCGAACATGTCCGACGCTGTCAGCCAGTTTGACCGCCAGCGGCTCCTTTGCGACCTGAGCCTGATAGTCATCGAATGCTTTCTTGTTCGCGGCGTAGTCCGGGGCTGTCTTGTCTGTGGGCTCTGCAACTACAAAGGGATTGCCGGCAGCATCCACGGCGGTGCTCCTGTCGCCTGTGGCGATGCCAGATGGATCCGGTTTGGGGCCGTCATCGGCAAAACAGGGCGCTGCTATTCCTGCCAACAACCCGGCGGCTACAATGATGGCGGCCACCACCGGCATTGCCGCCGATACCAACGACAGGCGCAGGAATTGCCCGTCTACTCGCTTTGTCATGTTTGCTGCTCCTATTTCGAAGGCGTGGCGAATTCATTGCTGATCGTACAGCTGCCGGGAAATCCAGCGGGCGCCGATGCGACCGCACTCCTGAATCTTGGAGGGAAGGGCCGATCCAGGAAAGAGCCAGCCGATGAGCATCATTGCGCGCGACGACAGTGCTCTCCCTAATCCGCAGACGATAAAGGGCCGCATCGGTCCAGTCCAATTCAAATTTCTTATGGCCCGGATCAATCGTTCCAATCATGCCCGGCAAATATACCGCGCAGAGCTGGCGCGATCACATAATTCTTTCGTGAGTATAGCCAGCTGCCAGCAACGCAGTGAGCAGCTCCGCAATATGAGCGGGTCCCCTGGTCTCCATGGTGATGTCAATGGCGGTATCGCCCAGGTTGACCCCGTGATAAGCACGGTCGTAAGCGGTCTCGACGATGTTGGCGCGATGTTCCGCCAGAATTCCGGTAAGGCGGTGCAGCGCGCCGGGATAGTCCGGCAAATGGACGCGCAAACGCACCAGCCTGCCATCTTTCACCAGGCCGCGCTCGATGATCCGCGCAAGCAGCGTAACGTCGATATTGCCGCCACAAACCAGCACCGCAACTTTTTTGCCATCCAATGGCAGCTTGTGGTTTAGCAACGCCGCAATGGACGCCGCGCCTGCGCCTTCCGCAAGCGTCTTTTCGCGCTCCAGAAGGAGCAGGATGGCATTGGCGATCTCTTCTTCTTCGACGGTGACGATATCGTCCACATATTTTTGAACCAGTGGGAATGTCCGTTCGCCGGCTCGGCGCACCGCAATTCCGTCGGCGATCGTCGCGGCAGGCTTGAGCGTGACCGGACTACCTTGGGCGATTGCGGCCTTCATGGAAGGAAGCTTGGACGGCTGAACTCCAAAAACCTTGACGCGGGGATTGATCCCTTTCGCTGCGCACGCAATGCCGCCGATCAGTCCACCTCCTCCGATCGGCGCAACAATCGCCTCAATATCAGGCTGCTGTTCCAGAATTTCCAATCCCAACGTTCCCTGGCCGGCAATCACGGCATCATCGTCGAAAGCGTGAACCAGCGTCAGGTGATGTTGCTGGCTTTGCTCGACTGCTTTTTCATAAGCCTCGTCGTAGTTTGTGCCGTACAGAACCACCTCCGCGCCGTGAGCGCGCGTGGCTGAAACTTTTGTGAGCGGCGTGGGCAGGGGCATGTAGATCAGCGCACGAATTCCCTGCCGCCCCGCATGATAAGCCACGCCTTGCGCATGATTCCCAGCCGACGCGGCAATCACACCTTGGGCTCGCTCCTCGGCGGTGAGCGTGAGCAACTTGTTCAGAGCGCCACGCTCTTTGAAAGCTCCGGTTCGTTGCTGGTTGTCGAGCTTGAGGAAAATCTCGCAGTTGGTGAGCACGGAAAAAGTTTCCGAGTAAGTGCAGGGAGAAACTCGAATGGCTGCGCGAATGCGGCCCAACGCCGTCTGAATATCCTGGATTCCGATCATAGGTTGCGCGCAGCCATCTTACACTTGGGGGTGCTCACTCAGGCCCGCCGCTACCCGTCGCGGTCATCAGGCGATTTGTTGAGCTGTGGAGATTAGAGAAGCGGAACGTACCGGCGCCGCTTTGAGGTAGGTATCGACCGCTGCTGCCGCTTTGCGGCCTTCGGAAATGGCCCACACCACCAGCGATTGGCCTCGACGCATATCACCGGCAGCAAAAACTCCCGGCACGGAGGACATGTAGTTCTGATCCGTCGCCACATTGCCGCGCGGATCGAGCACCACGCCCAACTGTTCAATCATTCCATTTCGCACCGGACCCAGGAAACCCATCGCAATCAGAACCAAGTCTGCTTCCAGCACGAAGTCACTGCCGGCAATCGGCTCAAATTTCGGGGGAGGGCCAACGCGCACAGCGTGCAGCCGCTTGACGCTTCCAGCCTCGCCGCTGAATTTGGTGGTCGCAATGCTCCAGTCGCGAATGCCACCTTCTTCGTGCGCCGCCTCTGTGCGCAGTTGCATCGGCCACAAGGGCCAGGGCGTTTGCGGAGATCGTTCATCCGGAGGCTTGGGCATGATCTCGAATTGATGCACCGAAAGCGGCTTCTGCCGGTGGCTCGTACCCAGGCAGTCGGCTCCGGTGTCACCCCCGCCGATGATAACCACTCGCTTGCCGTTAGCGAGAATTTCTATTTCGGAATCCAGCGTGTCTCCGTGACAGCGGCGGTTCTGCTGCGGCAAATACTCCATGGCGAAATGGATTCCCTTCAGCTCGCGCCCGGGCACGTTCAGATCGCGCGGCTGTTCCGATCCGCCCGCAAGCACAATGGCATCAAATTCACGCCGCAGATCGTCCACCGCGACCGTCTTTCCAACTTCCGCGCTGGTGACGAACTTCACGCCTTCGGCTGACATCTGTTCCAGGCGGCGATCGATAATATGTTTCTCCAGTTTGAACTGCGGAATTCCGTAGCGTAGCAATCCGCCGATACGATCCGCTTTTTCGTACACCACAACCGCATGTCCGGCGCGGCATAACTGCTGTGCTGCTGCAAGTCCCGCTGGACCGGAGCCCACGACCGCAACTTTTTTCCCGCTGCGAACCTTTGGCGGCTCAGGCCGGATCCAACGTTCCTCAAATCCACGTTCGACAATATTTTTCTCGTTCTGCTTGATCGTCACGGCCGGTTGATTGATTCCCAGCACGCACGAAGCTTCACACGGCGCCGGACAAATGCGGCCGGTGAATTCCGGAAAGTTGTTGGTTGCGTGCAACTGCCGTACCGCCTCCTTCCAGCGTCCGCGATATACCAGATCGTTCCAGTCCGGAATTAAATTGTTGACGGGACATCCTGTCTGGCAGAAAGGCACGCCGCAATCCATGCAGCGCGCGCCTTGTTTCTTGAGAGTCTCTTCAGGAAGGTCGAGATAGATTTCGAACCAATCGTTGACCCGCTGAGTGACGGGACGGCGCGGCGCGAGCTCGCGAGAGTAGTCCAGGAAGCCGGTAGTCTTACCCATGTTGAACCTGCCCATGCTGAACCTGCCCATTCTGCGCCTGTGCATGCCGGACCCCATTCAACTGCCCGACGGAAGCGGGCGGCTGGCTCGGAACTAGAGGCCTCGTGGAGCGGCTCACGCCCAACACTCGCTTGAATTCGTGCGGAAAAACTTTGATGAAGCGCGGCAAGACCTCAGACCAGTTTTCCAGAATCCACTTTGCCCGGCGGCTACCCGTCAACTCCAGATGACGAGTGACCAACTCTTTGACGATCTGGGCGTCCTGCGTTTCGACCAGCGGTTCAAGATCGACCGAGCCAAGATTACATCGCTCTTCCGTGAAGTTGCGGTGCTCATCAAAGACATAGGCAACGCCGCCGCTCATCCCGGCAGCAAAATTACGGCCGCAAGATCCGAGGACCAGCACCATTCCCTTCGTCATATACTCGCAGCCATGATCGCCAACACCCTCGACTACAGCGGTTGCTCCGGAGTTGCGGACCGCGAATCTTTCCCCGGCAACTCCGTTGAAAAAAGCTTCTCCGCTGGTTGCGCCGTAGAGTGCGACGTTCCCGATCAAGATGTTGTCTTCCGGAGCAAAGCCGGAAGCGCTCGGCGGATACACGACCAACCGCCCGCCGGATAAGCCTTTGCCGACATAATCATTGGCTTCGCCCTCAAGCGTAAGCGTGACCCCGTTTGCCAGGAAGGCGCCCAGACTTTGCCCTGCCGATCCGGTCAGTTGAATCCGAATCGTGTCGTCGGGCAACCCCGTGGAACCATACTTTCGAGCGATTTCCCCGCTGAGCATCGTTCCTACGCTGCGATGCACATTGCGCACTGGCAAGTCGATCTCAACCGGAATGAGAGTATCGATCGCAGCGCGAGAGGCCGCAAGAATTTTGTGATCGAGCGCTTCTTCGAGGCCGTGATTCTGTGCCTGGACGCATCGGCGAGCCACGCGCGAAGGAACCGGGGGGCTATAAAGAATTGCCGAAAGATCGAGTCCCCGTGCCTTCCAGTGATCGATGGCAGGTTCGAAATCGAGCATGTCTACGCGCCCCACCATCTCATCGACGCTGCGGAAGCCCAACTCCGCCATGTATTGGCGCAACTGTTCGGCAAGATAGAAAAAGAAATTGATCACATGCTCGGGCTGTCCCTGGAACTGCTTGCGCAGCTCGGGATCTTGGGTGGCAATTCCCACCGAGCACGTATTCAGATGGCACTTGCGCATCATGACGCAGCCCATTGCAATCAGCGGCGTCGTCGCGAAACCAAATTCTTCAGCGCCCAGCAATGCCGCGATCGCGACATCCCGGCCGGTCTGCAGCTTGCCATCGGTTTGCACGCGAATACGGCTGCGCAGATCGTTCAACAGTAGAACTTGCTGCGTCTCCGCCAAACCCAACTCCCATGGAATACCCGCATGCTTGATCGAGCTTAGCGGCGAAGCTCCAGTACCACCGCTGTCTCCGCTGATCAAAACAACATCGGCGTGCGCCTTGGCCACGCCCGCGGCCACCGTGCCAACGCCGGATTCAGCGACCAGTTTCACCGCGATACGAGCCTGTGGGTTGACATTCTTCAGGTCGTAAATCAACTGGGCGAGATCTTCGATGGAGTAAATGTCGTGATGCGGCGGTGGAGAAATCAGACCAACCCCGGCAATGGAATGCCGTATGCGCGCGATTACCTCATCGACCTTATGTCCGGGAAGCTGCCCGCCTTCGCCGGGTTTCGCGCCTTGCGCCATCTTGATCTGCAACTCGTCGGCATTCACCAGATAATTTGCGGTCACGCCAAACCGCGCAGAAGCAACCTGTTTTACCGCGCTACGCCTCAAATCTCCGTTCGCATCCCGCGTGAACCGGTCTTCATCTTCCCCGCCTTCGCCCGTATTCGATTTGCCCCCAATACGGTTCATCGCAATCGCCAGCGTCTCATGCGCTTCTTTGCTGATGGAACCGAATGACATTGCGCCAGTGGTAAACCGCTTTACGATTTCCTTTGCCGGTTCGACCTCTTCAATCGGAACGGGGGTCTCGCTCTTTTTCAACTTCATCAAACCACGCAGCGTGCACAAGTTGCTGCTCCGCTTGTCGATAAGGTCGGTATATTCGTGGAAGCTCTGGAAACTTTCTTGCCGCACGGCCTGCTGTAGTTTGCTGATGGTCAACGGATTCAACAAGTGATATTCACCGTTTGTCCGCTGGTGGTAGTTGCCTCCCACCGCGAGCTCTGTCTCGAACTCGGTGACCGGGCACAGAGAGTGTTCGTGCTTGATTTGCGCCTCGCGCGCGAGAACGTCGAGTCCCAAACCTTCCAGGCGCGACGATGTGCCCACGAAGTAGGCTTCCACTAATTCTTTGTTGAGTCCGATTGCCTCGAAAACCTGGGCGCCCTGATAGCTTTGCAGGGTAGAGATGCCCATCTTTGCGAAGGTTTTCAGCAAGCCCTTCTTGACCGACTTCATGAAATTCTTGACGGCAATCTCAGGCGTAATGCCATCGGCCAAATCGCCGCGCCAGGCAAGGTTCTCCACCGTCTCCAGCGCGAGGTAAGGATTGATCGCACTCGCTCCGTATCCACTGAGGAGGGCGAAGTGCATCACTTCGCGCGGCTCTCCCGATTCCGTGATCAAAGCAACCTGGGTTCGCGTCTCTTCTCTGACCAGCAGATTGTGTACCGCCGCGAGAGCCAACAAGCACGGAATTGGCGCGTAGTCTTTGTCGACGCCGCGGTCGGAGAGAATCAGCAGGCTGTATCCCGCCTTCACCGATAATGACGCTCTCTGGCACAATTCATCGAGAGCCCGCTTAAGCCCGGCCTCTCCTTCGCTTGCCCGGAACAGTGCAGGCAGCGTCGTGGCGAGCAGATCGCGATTGGAAACGCGACGAAGTTTTTCCAACTCGCGATTGGTCAGCAGCGGATGCTCCAGCTTCAACATCTGGCAGTTTTCCGGAGCCTCTTCGAGAATATTGCGCTCGCTGCCGATGTAGCTGATCAGCGACATCACCATTTCTTCGCGAATGGGATCAATCGGCGGATTAGTCACTTGCGCGAACAACTGCTTAAAATAATTGAACAGCGGCTGCGGCTTGTCCGAGAGGCAAGCCAGAGGCGTATCCGTTCCCATCGAGCCAACTGCTTCTTCACCCACCGTTGCCATGGGCGCGATGATCATTTTCAAATCCTCATCGGTGTACCCGAAGGTGCGCTGCCGGCGGAGAAGCGTCTCCGGATCAGGAGGATGAGTCCGGGAGGGCTCGGGTAACTCATTCATCGTGATCTGGTTGTCCGTAACCCACTGCGCGTACGGCTGCCGCTCGGCCAGCGTCCGCTTAATTTCCTTGTCCGAAATAATGCGGCCTGCGACGGTATCCACCAGAAACATTTTTCCGGGTTGCAAACGGCCTTTCGTCTTTACCTGTTCAGCCGCAACGTCGAGCACCCCGGCCTCCGAAGCCATAATCACGACATCGTCATGAGTAATCACGTATCTTCCCGGACGCAAACCGTTGCGATCGAGCGTCGCCCCGATCACGCGACCGTCAGTGAATGCGACCGCTGCTGGACCATCCCAGGGCTCCATAAGGCAAGCGTGATATTCGTAGAAGGCACGCTTCTCCGGCTTCATGTGCGGATTCCCCGCCCACGCTTCAGGAATCAGCATGGCCATGGCGTGAGGAAGGCTGCGGCCGCCCTGGAGCAGAAGTTCCAGCGCATTGTCGAAGTTGGCGGAGTCGCTCCCCTCCGGCTCAATGATGGGGAAAAGTTTTTTCAGATCGTCGCCGAAAAGCGGCGAGGCCAGCAGCGATTGCCGCGCATGCATCCAGTTCACGTTGCCACGCACCGTATTGATCTCGCCGTTATGAGCGATGTACCGGTAGGGATGCGCGCGCTGCCAACTGGGAAACGTATTCGTGGAAAACCGCTGATGGACGAGGCACAGAGCGCTGACCACATCGGGATCGGAAAGCTCGCGGTAGAAGTTAGTGAGCTGTGAAGCCAGCAGCAACCCTTTGTAGACAATGGTTCGGCAGGAAAGCGAAGGGATATAAAACATTCCCGCATCTTCAACTTCCGAAGTCCGCATTTCATTTTCCGCTCGTTTGCGAACTACGTACAACTTGCGCTCAAACGCGTCTTCATCAAGACCGGGCCGCGATCCGATAAAAATTTGTTGAATGTAGGGTTGTGACGCTCGCGCCACCCGGCCGGTGGCTGAAGCGTAAACCGGCGTATCCCTCCAGCCGAGAACCGACAAACCTTCCTCGCGGACGATTCGCTCAAGCACGCCTTCGCATTGCAACCGGGCGTGTTTCTCCACCGGAAGGAAGGTCATTCCCACGCCGTAGGAACCAGGAGGAGGCAACTCGAATCCGAGTTGTTTACATTCCCGTGCGTAGAATTTATGCGGGATCTGAATCAGGATGCCGGCGCCGTCGCCGGTCTCGGAGTCACAACCGCACGCGCCGCGGTGCGCCAGATTGAGCAGAACCTGGATGCCATTGAGAATAACGTCATGGCTCTTTTCGCCACGGACACTCGCCACGAATCCGATCCCGCAGGCATCGTGCTCCTGCGCAGGATCGTACAGACCTTGCGCCGGCGGCATGCCATTGATGCGGCTTATGCGGGACATCGCGGCGTCTCCCTGAGGGCGAAACTGCAACCAATCGGTCGTTCCTGGATTCGAGCCAAAAGCCGCGGGCGCAGCCCATACGTCACTCCAAGCCTAATCCGTCGATTCTGTGATAAACCCTCTCCGCCGACAAGTACAATTCAGAATTTCGATGCAGAGGATACAAATTTCAAGCGTTCAATTCCCGCCAAAATCGGGCCGGATGTCGAGCCCTACTGCGCTTTCGCGAACCACTCCTCGAACCACTCGAGAGAGCGCAGGGAGTAGTCGCGCGCATCCGCAGGTTTTATAAACATGTGGCCTTCGTTCGGATAAATTACCAGCTTGGTGGGTACGTGAAGCGTCGAGAGCGCGTGCCACCACTCGACAGATTGTTCCATCGGAACCTCGCCATCGCGGTCGCCGACCAGAATCAGCGTCGGCGTCTTGACGGCTTTGATGAAGTGCATCGGATCGCTCTTGGCGTAAACCGCCGGATCGTCGTAGACCGATGCGCCGAAGAACGGAATCATCCATTCGTCAATGTCATTAAGGCCGTAGTAGCTCAACCAGTCGGAGAGCCCGGCGCCCGCAACCGCGGCTGTGAAACGATTCGTCTGAGTCTCAGCCCACATGGTCATGTAACCGCCATAGCTGTGGCCGCGAATGCCGATGCGTTTGGGGTCGATGGGATACTGCTTTGTGAGGGCATCCACGCCGGCCATGATGTCACGGTAATCGCCGCCGCCGAAGTCCTTCACATTGCCTTGCGTAAACGATTCCCCTTGGCCGTAACTGCCGCGCGGGTTTGGACAGAGTGCAAAGTAACCCATCGCGGAAAGCGGTCCCATGCTGCGGGTGTCCCAAAACGAGCGGCATGCCGCTGAAGGGCCGCCGTGAACACTCACGACGAGTGGATACTTTTTGTCGGCGGCAAAATCTTTCGGCAACATCAGCCATCCTTGCACTTTCGTCGTACCGCTCATCCAATGCACACTGCGCATCTCGCCCCACAGCGGCTTGACGGTAGCATTCAGGTTGGTAAGTTGTTTCCATTGTCCGATGGGGCCAGCCCAAACTTCCGGCGGTATGCTCGCGGATTGCCGCACGATGGCCGTCACCGATTTATCTCCGGCTGATGGACCCGCCATGATCCAAGCGCTACTTGATGGATGAGCAAATTCCTCGCCCGTCCAGAGCGTCTGGATGTCGTTCTTCGCAATGCTCACGCTTGCGAACCCCGAACTTCCATCTACGTTTTCGGCCAAGACTATGCGACCAGAATTTGCCCACGCGATTGCGGATGGCGATGACTTGATTCCTGGAGTGAGATTTCGCGCACCGCCTCCCGCGACTGGAACAATATAGATGTCACCGCCAGTGGAACCTTCGTCGCTCATCAGCCCTTCAATGAAGGCAACGTTCTTTCCATCCGGAGAGACGCGCGGATCGGCAAGTTGCAACTTCGGCTTGTAAATCTCGCGCATCTCGCCGGTTTGCACGTTCACAATATAGAGGCGAGCGACCCACCAGTTCGCATCGCCGGAACCATGCGCTGCGGTTGCGGCCCAAGACCGGCCATCCGGAGTCCAGTCGTACTCGTAGACATACATGTCGGCGGGCGTTACCTGCGCGAGATGATCTGTACTCAAATCGACTGTTGCGATGCGCTGCTCAAAAATCTTCTGATCGATCACTCCGGCGAGCGGCGTCATCGGCTGCAATGGGCCCGCAACGCGGGGCATGCCTTCAATAAAGAGGAGAGCCAATTTCGATCCATCCGGAGAGAAACGTGGAGCCTGTGCATAGCCCTGTAGCTCCGAATGTTTTGCCAGACCACTTCCATCGGCCACTGCCGTCCAGACCTGAGCCGCGGGAACGTCGCCATGCAGATCTGCCAGGAACGCGATACGTTTACTGTCCGCCGACCAGGTCACATCGCGAAGCGCGAGGCCGCTCTCCAAAGCGATCGTGCGAGCGGATCCCCCACTGGAGGAAATTATCGAGATTTTGTCATCGACGATGTAAGCGACTTGACTCCCGTCGGGGGACAGGGCAGCCTCGGCGATCCGCTTGGCCTGCTGCATCGAATCCAGCACGGCGGCAGCCCGGGAAGATCTAGCATTTGCATCTTGTGCAGAAACTGAAACTGCCGCAAGCAAGAACGGGATAAACATGCATGCAAAGGCGAGCGGCAACATCGATTGGGAGCGTGACTTCATTCGTTCATTCATGGCGGTTGAGTATAGCGGCTTCTGCGGCAGTATGCATCTCCGCGACTCGGCTTGAGGCATCAAATCAGTGCCACCAGTGCTTAAGCTCGCGACATATAATCGAGGACCATGCGAAGTTCCGAGCAAAGTCCCGATTACTCTGCCATGCTTGAGGTGGCAATTGCGGAAGCCCGCAAGGGACTGGCCGAGGGCGGCATTCCGATTGGCGCGGCGATTTTTGATGGGAATGGAAAACTTGTGGGCGCCGGCCACAACCGCCGCGTACAGAATGGCGATCCTTCACTGCATGGCGAAACCGACGCCTTCCGCAACGCAGGCCGCCAGCGGAGCTATCGCCAACTCACCATGGTCACCACTCTCGCGCCCTGCTGGTATTGCAGTGGGCTGGTGCGTCAGTTCGGCTTTCGTGCTTTGGTCGTGGGTGAGAGCCGCAATTTTAAGGGCGGCGTAGCGTGGCTGCAATCGCTCGGCATAAAAGTCATCGACCTGGAATCTGCGGAGTGCGTCACTCTATTAGGCGACTACATTCGCGCGAATCCCGCAATCTGGAACGAAGACATTGGCGAAGAGTAGCTGCGAAGGCTGGTTGGCGTCTTCCCGCCTTCTTGCTCTCGCTGCACGAATTAGAAAGTAAGATTCAAAGACATCTGAATCTGCCGCGGGCTGCCGATAGTCTTGTTGGTGATGCCCAGACCGCTCCCCGTAGTCGGGCAGACGTATAGCGAACCCGTGAATTGAGTGTTACAAGGCGTCGTGGTTGCAGGCGTACCCACTGATGGAAAACCGTTGAAATTGATGTTCTGGCTAACGTCGTCGATTGGAATGTCGAAGCTCGCGGTGTTGGTCAGATTGTAGACATCGAAGGTGTATTTCAGGGTCGTATGCTCAGTAAGCTGGGTCATCTTCACAAGCGAGATGTCTGCGCGCCTCTGCCACGGTTGCCGGAATATATTGCGCTGGCCATTGGCGATAAAGTTCGTCTCGTAGGGATCGTTGGAAGGAATTGCGCCGTTCAGGGCTCCTGGAGCCAGTAACGGTATGCCAAAACAGCCGGCATTCAGGGCGTAGGAGGTGGGGTCTCCTGAAATAGCATCGGTGCCCGACGCCCCAGTCACCGCTTGCTTCGGCGTGCAGCCGTTAAGGGGAACGATAGGATTGGTGATGCCATCGTTCACTCCATAGAAGATGCTGCCAACGGCGCCGGAGTAATCGACCACGCTATAAGGCTGGCCGCTCTGGATGACCGTTAAGCCAGAGAGCGCCCAACCGTCGGCGATTTTGCCTTTGATTGTAGTTGCCGAGAAAGGCTTCGGCAGTTCGTAGGTGTAGGTGAAGTTCAGAACGTGCTTGCGATCAAAATCTGAGAGCCCGTAACCTGAGCGCAGATCCTGCGGATTGTTGCCGTTGTAAAAAAGGCCCATAGCGCTTTGCTCGTCGGTTGAGTGCGAAAAGGTATAAGAGGCACCGACCCGCAACCCATGGCTCATGCGCTTTTCCACGTGCGTCTGGAGCGCGTTGTAAGCTGAGATGCCGGCGGCGGTGTAAGACTCCGACTCCGAAGAATAACCGATATAGGGCACACGGAGGTCGACATTGCCGCCTTCAAAAGTTTCCTGGTAGGGCTGTCCGTTGGGGAGATTGATGGGCGTAAATCCACCTGGTTGGGTCACGATGGAATAGCCGTAAGTGTAGTCTTGCTCGTTGGGACTGCCCTTGAGGAGAGGACTGCTCGGCGAAGCAATCTGCGCCTGGTTGAAAGGCAGTGGGACGACTTCATGGCGGCCGAGATTGCCCACGTAGCCAACCTCGAATAGAAGATCGCGGCGCGGCTGCCATTGAATATCAAGCGTCTGGTTCATGGTGTAGGGCAGCTTGTTGGCGCGGTTGTAATCGGCGAACGAGAACAGCGGCAGCCCACTCTCAATCGCAGCTGCATTGGGGATCACCAGATCTGCCGGATTGCCGCTGGGCCCCGGACCCAACGTTGTGCCCCACGGATTTTCAAGAGTGCTGCAATTGGAATAGGCGTACGGGCTGCACGCTTGCGCATTCACCCATGGCGGAGACTGATTCACGCCGAACGGTCCGCCTGCGATCACGCCGGAAGCAAAACCCGGAGAGAGATAAGCGAAGAGCTCTCCGCGGTCGTAGTAAAGTCCCCAACCCGCCCGAACGACCACCTTGTCGTTAAACATTTTCGGGCTCCAGGCTAATCCGACCCGCGGCGCCAATCCCCATTGCCGCCCGGTCAGAGTGGAATCGCTTACGCCTTTCGTCGGGAATTGAGGATTGTTGCCAGCAACTACGAAACCGTTGGAAACAATCGTATCGGTGTCCGCGTTGTAGTTGTATTGCGATGGATCGAAGTTATAGATACGGCCGTTCTTTTCCTTAAGACCTCCATGATAGTCAAAGCGCAGGCCGGCGCTCACGCTGAGGTTGGAGCGAAACTGATACTTGTCTTGAATATAGGAACCAGTTTCGTTTGAGCGGTAGTAGCGGTTGGCGTCGCCCTGCAAAAAAGTGGTAGCAATAAATCCGTCCGCCGTGTAGGTGATGGGCTGTCCGGTTAGAAACTCTTCGAAATTCGTAAAGCCGATCATGCCCGTATTGGTTCGATCGTCGCGGGCGTTGAGCTGGGTGTAGGAAAAAAGTCCCCCGAAAGTGACGGTATGTTTGCCGTGGCTCCAAATGGCATTGGCGGAGGGCATCCAGCGGTTCTGAAAGATTCCGGTAAAAGCACCCTGTGAAGCCGCCGTCGAGCCGATGCTCGCGCCGGCATTGAAGACGAAATTGGAATTGGCGGGTGAATCGTTACCGAAGTCGTCGACGATCGTAATGCCGGGGAAAATATTAGAACCGAATGCGTTGATGCCGACCCGTTGCGGAGTGAAGGGCTGAGCGATGGTGCTGTAAACTTTCTCGCGGATGAAGCCGAATACTTCCGTAATGCTGAGATTGGGCCGGATCGCCTGCGTGTTTGTAACGGACGCGACCTGACTTCCTGCATCCAGATGTTGCGTAAAGCCTTCGAAGGAGGAAAATGCGAAAGGGGCCGTGGTCGGATCGTGCTGGTAATAATACTTTAGTGACAAGGTATCGTTTTTGGTGGCGAGGTAATCGAGATCCGTTACCGCCTGATCGGAAATGAAGTATGCGGGTTGCGTCAGGAACACATTTTCCGGGAAGTTCACCGTGGGCGTGAAATTAGGATTTGCCGACGGAACGAGATACTGGCCATTTGGCAACTTGTAGTTGAGCATCGCGAACGCGACCGGATCGATGGTGGGAGACGCGGTTGAACCGACCGCATTTGGAGACACGACGCCGGTTACTAGTGGACATTGCGACAATGCAATATCATCCTCGACGCATTGAGGAATTACCCAGTTCTGGTTCGCGACGTTAGCCAGTGTTGCTGCGCTGCGATCATCTGTAAGCCCTGCGGGCACGGCTGTGCGCGATGTCCCAATCTCAAGATCGGAAGCGTGAATGTGCTGATAGGAGACGAAGCCGAAAAGCTTGTCTTTGATGATCGCGCCTCCGACAGTTCCGCCCAAGGTGTAACGATGCAATTCGGGAACGTCTTCGCTGCTGGGGATATTGGCGTCCTGTTTGTAGAAGTAGGGCGCGGCATTGATCCAGTTTGTTCCACGATGAAGGTAGAGCGAGCCATGAATGGTGTTTGTGCCGGACGCTGTGCTCATATCAATGTGCGCCCCGCTGGTGGATCCTTGTTGTGCGTCATACATCGAGGTGTTGACGCTGAACTCCTGAACAGTCTCCGGGGCAGGGCTCGGCAACGCTTCGCCGATTGCCAGATACGGCGACGCCGTGCTCTGAATCACTTCCGCTGTTGTGCTCGAGGCGCCGGCAACCCCGGTGTTATTCACAATGCGCGCAGAAGCGACCTGGCTGGTGCTCTTGCCATTAAATAGATTGCTGGCGTCGACGCCGTTCAGAAGAAACGTATTGCTGGTGTCGCGCTGGCCATTGGCCCAGATCGGTTGATTACCCAGACCAGCGTTTGCACCGGTTCCATTCGGTAATTCCGCATTCACGCCTGGAGAAAGAATGGCAAGGCCGGTAAAGCTGCCGGTCGGCAAGGGGACGGCATCGATCTGATTTTTGTCGAGAATATAGCCGTTGGTGGTGTCGACCGCGTTCATCATCGGATCGGCTTGTACTTCCACGACGGTTCCCACTTGGCCAACGGGTAGGATGGTGTTCACCGTGGCGGTGCGGTCGGCTTGCACCGTGATGGATGGAACTCTCTGCGTCTCGAAACCGTCATGCGTAAAGGTGATCGTGTAGGTGCCGATGGGCAGATTTACAAAATCGTAGCTGCCGTTCGCATTGGTCTTCAGGCTGCGCGTGAGCTTTGTCTGGTCGCCTACAATCGTGACCACGGTTTCCGGCAGAACGCCGCCGGTTTTGTCCGTAACCGTGCCCGTAATGCCGCCAAGCGTCTGTTGCGCCCGGGCATGCGGCGCGAAAAGAAATGGCATACAGAGGAATGCAGCGGCCAACAGAGCGGCCAGTCTAGTTTTGTTGAGCATCAAAGTGACCTCGCACAGGCAAGCACACGGCGCCGGAACGCGTGCGCGCTTCGGAACCGCGTATATGTTGGACAAACATTGTCTTGTACCAAGATTTTCGCAGCCGAGATGCTCGGTTCCGCACGCCTGTAAATTATCGGGATGACTTTACACGAGTGTCATGCGGAACGAAAGAGTTCCGTCCAGCGAAAATTCCTTTGCCCAAGATTCGATATTTTTATGCAGGTGAGTCGGATTCCGAGCCCTAGCTTCCCCCTAAAGCGGCAGCTTTCCTGCCCCGCGCCCGCAGCGCAAACCAAAGCAGTCCGGCCATTAAATAAGCAAGATAGATATAAGGCAGCTTGCCGTAAGGCCCTTCAGGCACTGGATAGAAATTGCCAACCAGGGCCAGCAGCATGGCAAGTCCGGCGAGCCAGGGAATGAGTTGCGCTCCGGGACGAAAGGCACCCTGTTCGCGCAAGTAGCGTGGCAACGCTACACAAACCAGTGCATAGGCAACGATAAAGC
>JBAUVJ010000304.1:0-10797 GCA_049583165.1 Candidatus Sulfotelmatobacter sp.
CCCGCCGCGCCGCGCAAACCATTCTCCCTTTGCAGCGCATCGAGCGCTGGGGCTTCGATCCGGAAATTCTTTTTCTCGCGCGCCAGTTCGGCTACCGCGTGGATGAAGTCCCCGTGCTTTGGGGCCACAGCGGCGACACCCGCATCCATCCCTTCATCGATGGAGCCAAAATGTTTCAGGAAATGTTGCGCATCCGCTGGTATGACCTGATGGGAAAATATGACGGCCAGCCCACAGTCGTCGCCCAACCCGTAAAAACCCTGCCCGGAAGACCCGCGCCAAGAATATAAAAAACCGAGACTTTAAACTCGGCTCAAGCGGCTACGGGCCGAAGCTTTTTCAGAAAGTTTACAAAATTACCCAATTACCCAATTTTTTCGCGAAGCTTTACCGCCTCCACGACCACGCGTCCCATCTCCGAAGTCGAACTCGCGTTCTCTCCCGCGCGAACCAGATCGGGGGTGCGGAATCCCTGATTCAGCGCCGCGCTCACCGCGTTCTCAATGCACACCGCTTCCGCTTCCAGCTTGAACGAATGCCGCAACAACAACGTCGCGGAAAGAATCGCGCCCAGCGGATTCGCGATTCCTTTGCCCGCAATGTCTGGCGCGGACCCATGTACCGGCTCGTACAATCCAACCGGCCCGCCAATGCTCGCCGAGGCCAGCAGCCCCAGCGACCCCACCACTCCGCCCGCCTGATCCGAAAGAATGTCGCCAAACATATTTTCCGTGAGCACCACATCGAAATCCTGCGGTCGCTGCACCAGTGACATGGCCGCGGAATCCACATACATGTGCGAAACCTTCACGCCCGGATAATCTTTCGCGCAGCGGATCACCACCTCCCGCCACAGCCGCGAGCACTCGAGCACGTTCGCCTTATCCACCGACAATACTTTTCCCCGCCGCTTCCCCGCCAGCTCAAAGCCAACCCGCGCGATGCGCTCAACCGCCTCTTCGCCGTAGGTCATGGTATTCGTCGCCACGCGCGCTCCAGCCGCGCCCGCAATCGACCGCGGCTCTCCAAAATAAAGTCCTCCCAGCAACTCGCGGACAATCATGATGTCCGTGCCCCGAACAATCTCCGCCCGCAGCGGCGAACAATCCTCAAGCGCGGGAAAACAAATCGCCGGACGCAAGTTGGCATACGCACCCAGCTCGCGCCGCAACCGCAACAAACCCGCCTCTGGACGAAGATGGTTGGGATAATGATCGAACGCCGGATTTCCCACCGCGCCCATCAGCACCGCGGAAGACGAAAGGCAAGCCTCCACCGTATCGGCCGGCAGAGGATCGTTGACCGCGGCCAGCGCCGCACCCCCAATATTTTTGTGCCGCAGTTGAAGTTGATGCCCGAACGTCTCCGCCACAGCCTGCAAAACCAGCACAGCCTGCTCGGTAACTTCCGGCCCGATCCCGTCTCCCGGGAGAATAGTAAGGTTCAAAAGCATGAGGGATTAGTCTAACGGAAGTTTCGCTGATGGAGGTTTCAGTTATGGAAGTTTCAATTGGTGTTGGCTTGAAGGGGCGCGGCTTCAGCCGCGCCGTATCTAGCCGTGCGTGAGAACTGAATTTCGGGGAAAGATGGGGAACAGACCATCAAATTCCAGCCCCGCAGGGGCGGCATATGATAGCCCGGCACGTAAGTGCCGGGTAGAAGTGGAAAGTTGGAACAAGTCCCGCAGAGCCGGTCCTGAGCGAAGTCGAAGGGGACGGAACGAGTTCTCACGCATACTCTTTAGCCCCTGAGGCCTACACGCCCCACAGATAATCTTCCTGATCGTGATGCTGCTCTCCGGCAACCGGCAGTGGCACGCCATACTCCGCCGCTTGCGGCGCCAAAGGAAATGGCCGGTGCGCCTCCGCAGCCGGCGCACTCGGAGCATGTTCGAACAATGGCGTAGCCGATCCCGCCGGCTTGTGTGTTTCACGAATCAATTCCAGCAAGTGATGATCCTCCACATGCTTGATCTTGTCCGCCAACCGCACAAAGCGCCGGTAGATGTCGTCCAGAGCGTGCCGGTCGAACCGGTAGCCCAGTTGTTCACAGCGAATATTGAGCGCATGACGTCCGGAGTGCTTCCCCAGCACCAGCTTCGAATCCGGCACGCCCACCGACTGCGGCGTCATAATTTCATAAGTCAACGGATTCTTGAGCACGCCGTCCTGATGGATCCCCGCCTCGTGCGCGAACGCATTCCGTCCAGTCACGGCCTTATTCGGCTGCACCGGAACGCCGGTAATTTCGCTCAGCATCTGGCTGGCGGAAAAAAGTTGTTCGCCCACAATGCCCGTCTCATAAGGATAGCGATCCCTCCGTACGCTCATCGCCATCACAATCTCTTCGAGCGCCGCATTACCCGCCCGCTCTCCAATACCGTTGATCGTGCACTCCACCTGGCGTGCGCCGGCGGCAATCGCCGCCATGGTATTGGCCACGGCCATGCCCAGATCGTTATGGCAATGCGCGGAAATCGTGACGTTCTCAATTCCTTTCACGCGTCTGCGAATCGTCGAGATCAGCTCTCCGAACTCTGCCGGCACGCTATAACCAACCGTATCCGGAATATTCAGCGTCGTCGCCCCCGCTTCTACCACCGCATCAAGGACCTTGCACAGAAAATCCGGATCGGTCCGAGTGGCATCTTCCGGAGAAAATTCCACGTCATCGCACAGCGATTTCGCAAATCGCACCGAATCGCGCGCCTGCGCCAGGCACTCATCGCGAGTAATGCGCAGCTTGTACTGCAAGTGAATGTCGGAAGTAGCCAGAAAAACGTGAATGCGCGGGCGCGCCGCATCTTTCAATGCTTCCCAGGCGCGTTCGATGTCAGGCCGGCAGGCGCGAGCCAGGCCCGCAATAACGGGCCGTCGGATGACCGCGGCAATCGCCTTCACGGCTTCGAAGTCGCCGTCAGAGGCAATGGGGAACCCCGCCTCAATCACATCCACGCCCAGCCGCTCGAGTTGCTGTGCCAGGCGAAGCTTCTCCGGATGATTCATGCTACAGCCGGGCGACTGTTCTCCGTCCCGCAGCGTGGTATCGAAAACAGTAATGCGAACTCGGTCAGCCATGAGCCTTCCTTCAACAGAGCGAACTCATCCCATGATACGTTCCTGCGCCACTGAAGCGATGCTTATAATTGTTTACTAGACATTAGCAATTCTAATATAATAAGCATTGCTAATGGATAATACGAATTCCATTACGGAGTAACAATGGAGCTTTCCCAACTCGAAGTCTTTCTCAGTGTCGCTCGTGAGCGCCGCTTCTCCCGCGCCGCTGAAAAGCTTTACCGCACCCAATCCGCGGTCAGCCAGACCATCCGCAAACTCGAGGACGAACTCGGCGAGAGCCTCTTCGACCGCTCCTCCCGCGAAGGCGTTCTCACCGACGCCGGCCAGGTTCTGTACGAATACGCGGAAAAACTCCTGAATCTTCGCCACGACGCCCACGAGTCCCTCGCCGAACTTCGCGAGTTGCAAAAAGGCAAGCTCGTCATCGCCGCCAATGAACTCACCGCCCTCTACTTGCTCGCCGTGCTCGCGGAATTCCGTCGCCTGCATCCCATGATAAAAATCACCGTGCAGCGCGCCCTCGGCAGCCGCATCCCCGATGACGTCCTTCAGCACAGCGCCGAACTCGGCGTCCTCTCCTACAAACCCGAGGAATCTCAGCTGCACTCCGTCGTCATCTACCTCGACGAACTGGTGCTGGTGGTGCCCCCGAATCACGCTCTCGCTTCGGCGCGAGAAGTCAGCATCCGGCAGCTCGGCGCAGAATCCTTTGTCGCCCACATCGTCCCCTCGCCTTACCGCGAAAAAGTTCTGCAAACATTTCAGAAATACAAAACTCCGCTGCACATGGGTCTCGAACTCCCCACGCTGCAAGCCATCAAACAATTCGTCGCTCTCGGCAGCGGCGTCGCCCTCATGCCCGAAATCAGCGTGGAAAATGAAATCGCCCGCGGTGAGCTCGTCAGAATTCCAGTCAGAGAACTGCACGTGCAGCGCAAGCTGCGTTTGATTTACCGCAAAGAAGCAGGACTCTCCCATGCCGGGCGCGCGTTCATGAAAGTGGCCGAAGCCGTAGCATCAGAAAAAGCCGGCCGTTACCGCTTCCAGCGCGAAAGCTGAAAGCGAAACAATGCCGGCTCTTCCTTGCAAACTATCTCGTTAATTGCCTTTGGGAAGGGCACGGCGTTCAGCCGTGCCGCTAAGGTTCCGAAAAAACAGCTGGGCTTTAGCCCCTGAGGTTAACCTTCAGCAGTCCATCCGCACTTCTTCCACCTGAAATTCCGCCAGCGCCTCACTCAAGCTCGGATAGATATCGAGGACCGTATCCACATGCGTCAGGTCCAGCAGCTCCCGCACCAGCGGGCTCGGATTGGCCCACTTCAAATCCGCATTCCTGGATTGCGCCCAGGTATGCAGCAGCACCAGCTCTCCAATTCCCGCGCTGTCGATCGAGCTCACACCGCTCAGGTCGAGAATGATCTTTCCCCCACTCTCCAGCGTTTCCCCCACCAGTTTCGAGAGCGCCACCGCTTCGTCGCGGTAGACGATGCGCCCCTGGCAATAAATGATCATCACATCGCCGCGATGTCGAGTTTCAAGGCTTAACTTCAACTTCGACTCCTTTGGTTGAACTGCCAATCTAGGCAACTTCTGTATCGGCGGGCATATTTGCCAAATCGTATCCATGAATTGCATCCTAGTAGATAGACGCTGCACCATGGGTTTCGGAATCATAAAAAGAAAGTAAATTATTAATCGGAAGTCCCATGTTCGGATTCCAGACAATTTTGGAACCAGCGGGCATCTTGCCCGTCGGGTACACTGCATCTAACGAATTTCACGCATTAAGGTAGAATTTGCTACTGGCAATCATTTGCCAGGGAGGAACTATTTTCGTGTCGAAAATCGCAGCCGTGGTGCTGGCTTTCCTGTGTCTCATGCTGTTTGCACCCGCCTCGAGGGCTCAACTGCTCCCGAGCGGGAACGTGTATGTGGGAGCTGCCTACGGCGATTCCGTCGACGTCATCAACCGTTACACCTTCCGCGGCTGGAATGCCTCCTTCGAAGATTTCCCCTTCGGCCACCACCCCCACGTCGGCATCGTGCTCGATGGCAGCGGCTTCTACCGTCAAGGAATCCAGCAGTACAACCTCTTGATAGGCCCGCGCCTTTCTGCCAATTACGGCAAGTGGCGCCCCTTCGTCCACATCATGGCCGGAGCTCAACGCATGACCTCCGACGGCCTCTCTCATTACCCCATCGTCGAGGACGCCGGCGGCGGCGTCGACCGCAAATTTCAATTCCTCTTCATGAAGCATTTTGCCTGGCGTCTTCAATTCGACTACATGCGCACTCATCTCCTCAGCGCCACGCAAAATGATATTCGTGGTTCCACCGGCCTGGTCTGGCGCTTCTAAAACATGCTGTCATCCAGGCCACGCTGTCATCCTGAACCCAACCGTTCTTCAGGCGGAGTGAAGAGCCTGCCCTGAAGGTAGTCGAAGGGATCTCAGCCTCAACCGACGTGCCGCGTGAGCCAAACTGCATCACTGCTGATTTTTGCGTGCCATTATTTTGTAATTTTCTGTCAATCCACATGTCATCGATACCCACAAATCCAGCCCTTCAAGTGACCAATTTTGGCCTCTAGGCATCTAAACTTTGCATTGCGCCACTTCAATCAAGTTAGAATTCCAATTACGCTGAAGGTGCGAAAAAATGGGTAGCAAAAAGAAAGGCACGAAAATCTTTATGCGCAAACTCGGCTTCATTGTTAGTGTACTGCTCGTGTTCGCTGGCTTGGCAAATGCTCAGATTCCCACCAAGGGCAACATTTTCGTCGGCTACTCCTACGAGAATGTCAGTTCCTCCACCTTCGATTTCGCCAACACCACCCGCGCCAACCTCAACGGATGGGAGGCCACAGTCGAAGGCAAAGTATTTCCGTGGGTCAGCCTTGTCGGCGACGTTGCCGGGCACTATGGAACGCAGGGCTATCAATTCGACCTCGGCGGCACGCTCCAGGACGTAAATGTCACTGCCCACGAAATCACCGGCATGTTCGGGCCTCGAGTCTCGGTCAGCGTCGGCAAGATTCGTCCCTTTGCCGAGGCGCTGTTCGGTGTTGCCTATATCACCACGAGCCAAACTTCTTCTGTAGCCACCAACTTCGTCCAGCCCAGTGACACTGGATTCGCCTGGGCCCTCGGCGGCGGCGTCGACTACAAACTCTTCCGCCCCATCGCCTGGCGCTTTCAGGGAGACTACATCGAGACCCGCTTCTTCCAAACCACGCAAAATAATATTCGTCTCTCGACCGGACTCGTCTTCCGCTTCTAGAAACTGGAACCTAGAAACCAAAAACTAGAAACTCGAAACCGCAAACTGGAAACCAAGAGCGCGCCAAAATTTGTTCTGAAAAAAGATCCCGCCACTCGGCGGGACATTTTTTGCGGCACACAGCGGTCAAAGAAAAATAAAAAGAAAGAAGACGGGAATGAAAAGATTAAGCAGGTTACGAGTCCTACCCGAGCGGTAGAACAAACGACGCTCGAGCCGCGCAAGCGGCGGAATATGAAAGCCCGGCACGGTAGTGCCGGGAAACCAAAAGTGAGATCAACCTCAGTCCCTTTAGGGACGGCACGAGGTTTCGTATTGGTTGCTTATTGCCGCGCAGAGGAAAGAAAGAAAATTCGAGCACCGCGGCCCGAGACGAGTAATTGAAGACCATCACGCGGAGTCTGTTACGAAACTCTGAGTCCTACCCCAGCGGTAGAACAAACGACGCTCCAGCAGCGCAAGCGGCGGAATATGAAAGCCCGGTACGGTAGTGCCGGGAAAACCCAACGTAATATCAACCTCAGTCCCTTCAGGGACGGCACGAGGTTTCGTAACAAACGAGGCAAATTCGAGCGCAAAAGTTCCGGCTCGTTAGCGGGATGTTTTTTATGGCACACAGCTGCCAAAGTGAATCAAAAATTAAGCAGACCGCCAACTGACGCCATAGTGCAGCTGGACCACCCCATCCGGGAACTTCTTGCAGGAAAACAGTTTCAGCGGCAGCGTGCGCCGGCCAGCCGTCATCAATGGAATGCCTTCTCCAATAAATACAGGAATCACAGAAATCACAAACTCGTCGATCTCTCCTTCATCAAGAAACGACGCAATGATCCCCGCTCCACCCATCATCCAGATGTCTTTTCCTTTTTGCTTCCGCAGACGCTTCGCAAACGCTTTGATGGGTTCGTTCACGAACTCCACACCAGCCGGAGCCGTCGACGGCAACGCGCCGCGCGTGAAGACATAATTCTTAACGCTCGTATCGAACGCCGACCCGCTCACGCCTTTCTTTTGAAAGTCCAGCGCCATATCGCACGTCTTCCTGCCCCACAGGATCGTGTCGATGGATTTATAGAACGCACCCAGCCCATAGTTGCCCTTCGGGCTCGGACGGTCGAGCCAGTCAACCGAACCGTCAGTCCGGTCAATAAACCCGTCGGCACTCGTAGCGATGTGGACAATAACTTTGCGCTTGCGGACCATGGCGCCTCACTCAGCGGCCAAATTTGATTCGAAGCACACAAGCATATCCAGGAGATGGATACACAGGTAATGTCACAATAGTGCGTTGATGAAAGGGATGAGGAAAAATGTGTTCACCCATCACAGACAATCCATCGCAGATCCTTCCATAATTGTTCTGCGCTAGATTCGTCTAATCTTCATCTTTCCCAGGACATGGGTCGTTGAGCTGAATGTCCGGTATTCGAAAGCGACAGCCAGTAGCCACTTGATAGCGGGATGCAGGTTGAATCCCACATTAGGACTGGCCCATCAAACTTGGCAACCGGCGTGCTCGCAGGCACATCATAGCGCGTGTGGAATGGGTTTCGCACTCTAGATTTCTGTTGTTTGTCAAGATACTTTGGTATACAAGTTATGTCCTGTTTGGGCGTGTATGACGAAAGGCATCTTTAGCGGCCCCCCTCCAGCAGTCAAGATGCCGAAAGGCAAGACTTGCGGACTACGTTTGAGCTGTTAGGAGAGTCTGTACGCGAGATCGGAATCTTGATCGCCGTATTTGTTCCACTTGATGCGGCTTTTTACCAAGGCCAGTTCGGATTTATTACCACAGCCTGTTTGGGCTTGCTAGAGTTTGCTGGTTTGGCGCTTATCGCCGCAGGAATCATGCTAGAGAGGAGAAACGATTGAAGATGGGCCTTATTATCCCATTCGCGACGTTTGCAATCACCGTGGGGACACTACTTGTGTGGGGATTTCGTGAGAAGCGAAAACACAAAGCTACTCATCGAGAATCGGCAGACCCTCAGTGATCACTTCAAAAGCGGCCAACGATTATCACTTCAAAACCGGCCAACGGAAGGCACCCAGAACTTAACCGTTCTACGCTGTTAACCCTGATCAAGCAAGTCCAATTTTGTAACAGTCCAATTTTGTAACGGTCTAAGCTTAACTGTACGGAGAGCGCCGATGCTCGAATAGTCGGGCAGATCGAAAGGATTCCGGCTGCCTTGCGACGCTCCGCTGGCCTTTATGCACGTTCGAAAACATTCGGCTACAATCAACGGCGTGAAAAAGCGAGTAGTTGCGGCATTAATGGTGCTAGGTGTGGCCTCCTTGGCCATTGGGCAACCGCAAGCGTCCAAGACGAATTACACCGTTTACGAAGTTCGCGGTGACGTGAAGCCTCCTCGACCGATCTCGACTCCAGTACCGCCCCCACCTGACAGCGTGCACAGGCAGCTTAAAGTGAGGGTGTCTTTCGTTGTCGCGTCGGATGGTTCCGTAGCGGATGTCAAGCTATTGAAACGATCTACGCCGGAGTTTGACGACTATGCGCTGGCCGCGGTAAGTAAGTGGAAGTTTGCCCCCGCGACAAAGGACGGCACTCCAGTTGCCGTGCGCCTTGAGACCGAGATGCGGTCCCATAAATAATCGCTCGTGATGAGTGTGGGCCGAGACCGAGTTTTTGAAAACGCGCCCGCTACCTATTGCTCCGACGATTCAAGTTTGGTTCTCCAGCTGCGCGGACCGCACTTGAGCACGTGTCCGTGGTGTAGCAGGCGGTCGAGCATGGCGCTGACCGCGGCTGCGTCGCCCAGCAGTTTGCCCCAGTCTTCCACCGGGCGGTTCGAAGTCAGGATGGTGCTGGCCCGTTCGTAGCGGCGCATGATAATTTCCAGCAGTTCCTCGGCGGCGGTGAGCGGTAACTTGCGCATGCCCAGGTCGTCGATGATTAGCAAAGGTACGGTCACCAGGAACTCCATGTGCTCTTTGCGGGTGCCATCGAGCGTGGCATCGGCCAGGTCATCGAGCAAAGTGTGGGTTTCGCGGTAGAGCACGCGGTAGCCCTGCTGGATCGCGGCTTGGCCGACAGCTTGTGCCAAATGACTTTTCCCCGTGCCGGGTGGGCCTAAGAGCAAGACATCTTCGTGGCGAGCAATGAAGGCGCCAGTGGCGAGATCGAAGATCAGGCTGCGATTCATTTTCTTGTTGAAGTTAAAGTCGAAGTTGTCGAGGGATTTCTGAGCGTCGCGGAACTGGGCTTGTTTTTTCCGGCGCTCCAGCAGGCGTTCGCCACGACGGGATAACTCGTCTGAGATCAGACAGGAGAGCAGATCAATGGGGGCGAGCGGTTCGCTTTGCGCCTGGCGCAGACGAGTCTCCAGCGTGGCAGCCATGCCGCCCAGTCGAAGTTGTTTGAGAGCACTTGCGAGTTCGATGAGATTCATTGGTCCAGCTCCTTGGTTCGGTGGTTGATGAGGTCGCGGTACTGCACCAGTTCGCGAATCAGGGGATCGACTTGCTGCAGACTGAGTGGGGCTTGCGGACAGCGTTCCAGGTAGCGGCGAACGAAGCGGTATTCCTGGACGCCCATGTCCAGTGCGGCAGCGCAGGCTTCATCGACTGCAGCCGCGCCGTACTTCTTCGCTAAAGAGAGAACGCCCAGGATGCGGCGCACACCGACTTCTCCTTGCTGGCGATGGATGGCCTCACAGAGCGTGCCAATGTGCGTGCCGGCACGGCTCGCTCGCCACAGCAGTTGGGACGTGCGCAGCGGCGTGCGCTTGGAGTGGTCCTCGGGCTTGATGCGATACCAGCCGCGTTTCTGGCGCACATGCTCGCGCAGCAGTTGGCCGGTCTTGGGATCGAGCAGGCGAACGAAAATGTCGTCCCATTGCACGCGCACCATGCGCCCGATCCAGCCTGGCGGTGCTCCGTAGTAGGCAGCTTCGACTTCGACGCAGCCGTCCAGATGCACGATGCGTTCGCCGTACTGGTAATAGCGGAAGGGTTCGAGTGGCAGCGGAAGCAGGAACGGTTTTTCTTCCGCAAACATCGCTGCGACCTGGCGTTTGGTGGTGCCGTGAATGCGGGTGTCGGCCCAGCGTTCTTCCCAGCGATCGAGATAGGCTTGCGCTTCTTCCAGACTCTCGAAGCGCAGACCTTTCAACGGCGTTTTCTGTGCGTGTCCGACGCCGGCTTCGACTTTGCCCTTGCGATCTGGGTCCTGGATGCGACACGGCATGGCCACCGCGCCGTAATGCGCGAGCACGTCGCGATAGAGAGGATTGAGAGCGGGATCGTAGATGTCGGGAACGAGCACACCCTCGCGCAGATTGTCGAGGATCACGATGCGTGTAATCCCGCCTAATCGCCGGAAGGCTCGTTCATGTAGTTCGGCCCAGACGCGGGCGCTGGAGCGGAAGGTCAGCAGACGAACTGCTTTCCGGCTGCAGCCCAGCGTCAGGACGAA
>JBAUVJ010000305.1:0-3126 GCA_049583165.1 Candidatus Sulfotelmatobacter sp.
TTCGTCGATTCCGCGGGGAGTCATAGTAGCGAGTTTAAAACTTCAAGAGCATTAGTCAAAGCCTGTATTAAATCGCGGGGGACCAGAAGACTCTCTTGTTTCCACAACGCTACCTGATAGAAGAAGGCATGCGCGGAAAAGACGAGCAACAGTTGGACGTGTTCAGCTACATCAGCCCCGAGCAGCGAGTTGCGCAGGATCACCCCTTGCGCCCTCTTCGTGTCATGACCGATGAGGCATTAAGAGAACTGCAACCACGATTCCACAAGCTGTACGCCAAAACGGGGCGCCCTTCGATTGCGCCGGAGAAGTTGTTGCGAGCGCTCCTGCTGCAAGCGCTGTACTCGGTGCGCAGCGAACGAATGTTAATGGAACAGCTCGACTACAACCTGCTGTTCCGCTGGTTCGTGGGCTTGAACATGGATGACTCCGTTTGGGACGTGACCGTGTTCACCAAGAACCGCGAGCGCTTGCTTGATGGGGACATTGTCGAGGCTTTCTTCCAAGCCGTGCTCCAGCAGGCACGCCAGCGGAGTATGCTCTCGGACGAGCACTTCACCGTGGATGGAACGCTACTGGAAGCGTGGGCGAGTGTGAAGAGTTATCAACGCAAGGATGCCAAGGACGACGTTCCGCCGGACGATCCTGGCAATGCGACGGTGGACTTCCACGGGGAGAAGCGGTCGAACCAGACGCACGCATCGAAGACGGACCCGGATGCGAAGATGGCAAGGAAAGGCAAGGGCAAGGAAGCCAAGCTGAGTTACAACGGGAATCTGCTTGTGGAGAACCGCAACGGACTGATCATAAACACCGAGGTGTTCGAGGCCAACGGGACCGCCGAACGCGATGCCGCGCTGGTGATGCTGGAACAGATTCCGGGAACCAAGCAGGTGACCGTGGGTGGCGACAAGGCATACGACACAGCGGATTTCGTGGCCGAGTGCAGGAACTTAAAGGTCACGCCGCACGTGGCCCAGAACCTGGAGCGGCCCGGTGGGAGCGCCATTGATGCTCGGACGACGCAGCACGCCGGATATGCCATCAGCCAGAGGAAAAGGAAGCGCGTTGAAGAGTGTTTCGGATGGCTGAAGACGATCGCGCTGTTGCGGAAAGTTCGACATCGTGGAATCTTCAGGGTGGGATGGGTCTTCACCTTCGCCGCGGCTGTCTATAACTTAGTCCGCCTGCGGAATCTGGCGATGCAAGCGACATAGGCCCAGGCCGAAGTGTGTCCGCTGAAGCTGGAACAGCCTTCTGGGCCGCCAGCGGATATAGCCAAGGCTCCTCCCTGAGTCATAAAATCACGAAACTACATGAAGCTAGGAGCGGTTCTAAGTCGTATGATCCATTTTTCCGCAGCCTGCTAGAGTGCCCTCCTGCAATAGCCACTTTGGTGTTCTGAGCAGGGCCACTATGGTTCCCAAACACTCGAAGCAGCTGAATCGCCTGACTGAGAGAGCGTTTTAGCATCGCGACGGCTACCTATCGTGCATAAGGCGCCACATTCTTTCGAATGATCGCCCACTCCCTTTCCGTCAATGGCAGCATCGGATAAACCCGCTTGTAATAATCATCCAGGTTGTCGCCGTTGTAAGGCCAGTCCGAAGCAGGAAGAAAATGCTTAAGGCCAATGCGCCGAATCAGCGCAACCAGTGCTTGTTTGTCGGCGGCTGAGCTCTTGTCCGTCCACACTCCCGACAGGTCGAACCACACGTGAAGAAACCGTCTCGGATTCGTTTCGAAAGCGTCAGCGAATGCGCCCAGCGCAGATAGTGTTGCCTGATCGATGCCTCCCCATCCTGCGGCGTGCGCGATCTGGACGGGTGCGTTGCCCGCGGCCGGGAGCACATCCTGGACAAAGTGTCGAATGTCGGGCGCTCCGTAATCCATCCGTTGCGTGCGCAGATGGATCACGATAGCAAACCGAGACTCGGCAGCCGCGCGGAATACCGCCGCCAGTGCAGCCACGTCGGAGGCTTGACGCAGATCGACCCCAGAGGCCGTCAAATGCAGTTTTATACCTGTAACCGCCGCATTGCCCCGCCAGCGAGCGATCTCTGGCAGGGCTGTCAGACGGATAGGATCGACTGCGACGAAGGTGGAAAGCCGTCTCGGATAGCGTCGGGCGAGCCCCACCGTCCAGTCATTCGCGGCTCGCATGATATCCGCCGCGTCAAGCCGCTGTCGCTCCATGATCGGGCTTTCGGCCAAATAACCGTCCGACAGGATCAATGCGCGCTGAATACCGGCCCGATCCATTGCAGCTAGCAGGTCCTGAACGGAGTGAGGAGTAGTCAACGCCGGATCGCACGGGCCGAAACGACGCATGCTTGCACAGAACTCTGGCAGAAAGGCCTGAATTGCCGGCGAATTAAGGTGAACATGATGGTCAACTCGAACCGGAACGATGTGCGGAGAATCCAGTGCCGATCCAGCGACACAGAACGATAGGATAAGTAGTGATACCCCGATCCATTGGGAAACACCAATCAGACAGCGAGCCGAGGGTTGGTCTCGGCGCAAGGGCGGAATAGAAATCTGGCGCGGAGTTGCTAACAATGTGCCTCGCCAACGCTCGTCGTCCATGTAGGATTCTCCCAGAAAACGCCACGCTTTCTACTAGCTGCACTCTTTGACGCGGTTGCCGGCTACAGACCTTACTGAGTTTCCAATTCAGCCAGAGGGAAGAACGCATCCGGTCTGGAGCCGATTCGGAATGCTCGGTGTTGGGGACGCCGTGGAAATTGGAGACCCCACGGATGCCCTCCGTGCATTGGCATAGTCCATCGTGCAATTTTTCGGATCATCCTTCCGCGTTCGCTATTGCCGCAGGTCAGTCACCATGCCTCGTATCGCTGCGTCGAAACTCGTTTTCCCGTCGAGGTACGTCTGCCAGTCGCTTTCCAGTACAAGCCGATAGGTCAGCCAGTTGCCGCGGTAGACTCCATATCGGTAAGCGTAAGGCGTGAAGCTTGCCTGTTCAGGCGCTGGCAGCAAGCGGCGAAGTTCCACGCCTGAGGTATAAAACAGCAATGAATGCCACAGGTCGCCGACATCTTTATGCTGCGTGCGGCTTTCGGCAGAGAGAGCATTCATCATCGTATCGGCGAAAGTATGCGAAGC
>JBAUVJ010000306.1:0-15747 GCA_049583165.1 Candidatus Sulfotelmatobacter sp.
GAGTAAGAGTGGCTCGGGCTTGGTCTCAGTTCACGAATCGCATTTTGGATTATGCTGCGCTTTGCCCAGGAACGTGCCCATTCCTTGAACACGCGGTTCTCGTTGACACAGTCCTCGATACCGGACACGAAGCATTTTTCCGCTTTTTTCTGATCTCCGGTGAGTAGAAACGCAAGCTGATACAGCCCGTTCAGATCTTCAATGAAGATTTTGCCAAAATCCTCGCTATTCGAGTATGGACTTGGTTCGTCTGCGCGAACTGGAATGTGGATCCTTGCACTCATTGGCTTGCCCCCGGCTGGTTCCTGGTTGCGCGCCGACTTAGTTGTTTTAATACATGCTTGGTAAATACTCCCTGGCAGCGGAACTTGATTCCATCATTCAGCAACTCAAGAAGTACGTTCTCGCCTTCCTGGCTAATCGCCGTCAAATGGTTCATGTCGAGCACGAGTTCGCGGGCGCGAAGGTCTGCTCTTGCTTTTTCGCAGGCACTTTTCAGTTCTGCGGCCCAAGGCCCGACCAGCTTGCCCTCTACAATCAATCGGAGCTGAGTGTGGCCCTCAATAATCGAGATCTTCAGCATGGGTGCTTCTCGTAACCATTTGGGACAGGCACGGCGCGTGCCAAACCTTCGGAACTTGAAATCGAAGGATTTGCAGCGCTGGGTTCAGGGCGACTTGTGTCGAAAGTTGAAATTGTCGAAGCCCGTCCAACATCTCTTTACGGATGGCACGGATAGATGGATAGAAGAGGCAGAGTCGGAGGCCCAAGCAACGAGGCCTAGGCCTGTATAGCCGGAGGGTAACTGTTTTGAATTTTCAGGTGTGAACATGGACAGCAGTGTTGAGGTCGAAAGTGTCGAAGACAAGTGACAGAGGCCTGACACAAGGCGTCGATCCAGCTGATCGTTATCGCAGTTGACGGTGCGCTGAGGTGAAGCGAGGGGAGATTCAGCAACCGTACGAGACGTTCGTTCCTGATCTCCGTCAAGCGTATTGACTGGAGTTGATTCCGAATTTCCTTATGCGAGACAAAAGTGTGGTCCGATTGATGCCCATGCGTGTGGCAGCTCCCTCGGCACCGCCAACGCGGCCCTTACTCTCGGTAAGCGCGCGCACAATTTCCTCCCGCTGCTTCTGAGCACGTTCATCCCGGGGGTGCCTGTTGCCGTTCATTGCATCGAGGGTTTCTTTCACAATTCGTGCAATGTCTTGCTGTCCTGAGCCCTGCACAACATTAACCGTATCCTGAGCGTTAACTCTGCGAAGCTCTCCGAGCGGGGCTTCCAGGGACTTGCCGCGTGTCAGGATCACGGCGCGCTCAATAAAATTTTCCAGCTCACGGATATTGCCAGGCCACTCCCATGCCGTTAGTCCTCTCATAACGGCTGGGGAAATCGCTTCAATCTTCTTCTGCATCTGCCTCGCGAACTTTTGAACGAAATAGCTCACCAGCAGAGGAATATCTTCCTTGCGTTCGCGCAAAGGCGGGATGCGGATCGGAAAGACATTGAGGCGATAGTACAAATCACTGCGAAATTCCTTGTTGGCGATCATCTTTTCCAGATCGCGATTGGTCGCCGCCACCAATCGTACATTCACTTTGCGGGTATGCGTGCTGCCCAGCCGCTCGAACTCCCGCTCCTGGAGCGATCGCAGCAATTTCGGTTGAATCTCAATTGGAATGTCTCCCACTTCATCGAGGAAGAGGGTTCCTTGATCCGCCAATTCGAGTCGTCCGACTTTCTGCGCGATGGCTCCTGTGAACGCTCCTTTTTCGTGCCCGAATAGCTCGCTTTCCAGCAAGCCGGTCGGGATCGCAGCACAGTTCATCTTTACTAAAGTGCGGTCTTTGCGACGGCTGCGGTCGTGGATGGCGCGGGCAATCAGTTCTTTGCCGGTGCCAGTCTCGCCCAGTAGCAGCACTGTCGAGTCGTTTGGCGCCACGGTCTCAACGAGTTCGAGAACCTGTTTTAGTGTCGGGCTATTGCCAACGATGTTCTCAAAGTTCATGTCGCTGCGAATCTCTTCTTCGAGGTAGAGCTTCTCCTGGGCGAGCTTATCTTTAAGCTCAGAAATCTCCTTGTAGGCCAGGGCGTTTTCAATGGCGATGGCGATCTGGCCCGCCGCTTGGGAGAGGAATTCGACATCGCCCTCAGTGAAAGGATCCCCGGCAATCCGCGCAATACTCAAGAATCCGAGCAGCCGATCTCGATTTACCAGCGGAATCAAACCATGGCTGGTGAAGCCTTCGGCTATCACCTTTTCGTATATTTCAGGTGGATAGTCCGCGGGATCGAACCGATTGACGATGGTTGGCTTCAATGTTTCAAGAACGCGCCTACCCGCACCACCGAGTGAGAGGATCTCCTGTTCTTTAAGGAACCCTTTGCCGCTGGGAAAATCGAGCGCAGCTAACTTCGTGGTCTCCGATTCCGGCTCCCAGATCGAAACACCAACCGCGTCACACTGCATGACCTCGCGAATATTCGATGCGATCGATCGCAGTAAATCGCGGGGCCGAAGGCTCGATGTGATGCGGCTTGTCAGGCCGAGAAGTAATTGCAGACGGTCGTTTTGACTTTGCAAGGACGCCTGCGCATTCTGCGCACGCTTCAGATTCAACCCGTCATCAAGGGCGAAGGCCACGACTCGCGCGATCAGCGCCAGAAAGCCCAGATCCTCGTCGCTGAATGGTGAGGCTGTGTCACGGGCGATTCCCAAAGTACCCAATCGCCGATGGGGAGTCGTCATTGGTATGCTGACTCCCGAGCCGAAACTCATTTTCCTTACCCATTGCTTGAATCGCGGAGATCGCTCTTCTGCATCCCAGTAAAGTGTCTGGACGGGATCCGGGCTGCTGATAGCCTCCCAGATCGGGAGCTCGTCCATCGGCAAATCCGGCAAAGGCACAGTACCCTTGCCGCACACCCGATATTCGACCTCTTTGGAACTTTCCTTCAATACAACCAGGTGCAGGTGGTCGAAATGCAGCAATTTATCGAGTTCATTCGCGAGGCTCTTGGCCAAATCCTCAGGCTCGCAGCAGGTGCAGAGCGCTTCACTGATTCGCAACACAGCGTCATACCATTCGCTGCTGGTTCCACGCGGGATGATCGTGTCCGTGCTCATCTTGCCAACACCTCGAAGCCGGCGCGCCAGCCGCTTTGACTACATGATGATTCTGGTGCGCTAAAGGTCGCAAGCAATTGGCGATATCTGCACGGGATGTCGGTATCGACATCGCACCTTGGAGTGCGCATTGCTGTGGTTGTATTCGGGAGTGACAACAACCCGAAGCTACATCCGGGATATGTGGAGACTCAAAAATACCTTCCTGCCGCCGCTTATTGGTAGCGCGACAGTGGAGAGTCGAACAAAGATGGGAGGAGTTACGCTGGGCAACACTGACGCGGTGCTTCGCGGAAAGTCGACACTAGGGGCGCAGGGTGCACAAGTTTTGCTGTGGATGGATATCATATGCCTGCCCGCTGGCAGTCTAACTCCCAAACGGAATACAATGCCTTGGTAAGTAGATTCTGGCCATGGCACCCACACAAGAAGATCTAACCTCACTCAAAGATGACATGATTGCCTTCATCGAAGGCCATGGCATGAGCCGCTTCCACGGCTATGTGGACTACGAGGAAGTGCAGTGCGTGATGTGGGAGACGGGCAACAATCCTGATGCCTGGAAGGATTTTGTGGAACTCGCCAAGAGTGCGGGCGCGCCGTTTCTGACCATGCACTCGTGGAAGCTGGAGCGCGAGGAGTTGGACGAGCTGGTTCAGCGGCTCGCGCACTCCGAATTTTCCGATGGCGACGATGTGGAAGATGCCCGCTGGCTGCGCGCCCACACCGGCAAAGTTGGATTTCTGCAACTCGGCTGGGCGTATCAGGGAACGATGTTTCTGTGCGAGGTCAGCACGGAATGGTACGACCGCTACCAGCACCTGCTGGAGATGTCGGAAGATTTTGGCGGCATCCCGATCGACGAGCCGGACCAGGACGACGAGAGCTAGACGTGCGCTGGGAATTGGCTGCGGAAGATCCAGCGCGGGTTCAGGCCCTGGCCGCGGCCCTCTGCGACCTTCCTCAACTGCCGTTCAATCGCGGCACTTCGAAAACTAATGGTTTCGGTCCTGCGCATACGCTGGCGCGGTTGCTTGTCCGCCGCGGATTGAGCGATGCGGAATCCGCCGCGCGTTTTCTCACTCCTTCTCTCGATCATCTTCATTTGCCCGAGCAGATGACCGGTCTGCGCTGCGCGGTCGATCGCATCGATGCGGCTATCGAACGCAAAGAGCCGATCCTGATCTACGGAGACTATGACGTTGACGGGACCATGGCTGTCATCATTCTGAAGACGGCCATCGAGCTCTGCGGCGGTACGGCCGACTTCCATGTTCCGCACCGCATTCGCGAGGGCTACGACATGCGCGACGATGTGATCGAACGCGCCGCCGCTGCCGGCATTCGACTCATCATCAGCGTGGATATGGGCATTCGCGCTTTCGCTCCCGCGGAAACCGCGCATCGCCTGGGGGTCGATCTAATTGTTACCGACCACCACTTGCCCGGGCCGGACGGCGTTCCCAAGGCGCACGCGGTGGTCAATCCCAATCAGGCGGGATGCGAGTATCCCTACAAACAGCTTTGTGGCGCGGGTGTTGCTTTCAAAGTAGCGCAGGGATTGATGCAGCGGCGACTCACCGGTAAAGATCAAACGCAGTTGTTGTTGTCGTTCATGAAAGTTGTGGCCATCGCGACCATCGCCGATGCGGTGCCGCTCAACGGGGAAAATCGGGTGTTTGCCAGCCTCGGGCTTGACGCTCTGCGGCGCGCGGTAAATCCTGGGCTGAAGGCTTTGCTTGAATGCGCGCAGATTTCGACTAAACGTCCGCCTAACTCGACTGAAGTTGCCTTCCGCATCGCGCCTCGCATCAATGCCGCCGGGCGCATGGATGTTGCCCGCGATGTGATTGAATTATTCAGCGTGAAAGATGCCGATCGAGCACGGCTGCTGGCCGGCAAGCTGGACCGGCTCAATGCCGAGCGGCAGGAAGAAGAGCGGCGAATCCTGCTTTCGATCGAGGAGCGCATCGCCGGCGATCCCGCGTTGTGCGAGGCTTACTGCATTGTGGTGGATGGCGAAGGCTGGCATCGCGGCGTCATCGGCATTGCAGCCACGCGCATCGTCGAGCGATATCACCGTCCTTCGATTGTCATTTCGCGCGATGGCGAAGAAGCGCACGGGTCGGGCCGATCCATTCGTCCTTTTCATTTGTTGGAAGCGGTCGAATCCAGCAGCGCTCTTTTCACGCGCTATGGGGGACACTCCCATGCGTGCGGTTTCTCCATGCCATCGGCGAATGTGGCGCAATTGCGAAGCGAGCTTGATGCCTTCGCCCGTGCGCGTCTCACAGTGGCTGATTTCGATCCTACCCTCGATATCGAAGCTGAACTCGATCTCAGTGAAATTACTCCCGCACTCTTTCAAACGCTGCGCCTGCTCGAACCTTATGGTACCGGCAATCACGAGCCCGCATTTGCTGCTCGGAATGTTCGGCTGCTTGCTCCGCCCAAGATTTTGAAAGATAAACACATAAAGCTGAAGCTGAAAGCGGATGGCAGCGGCCAACAACTAAGAACTGTTTTCGACGCTTTAGGCTGGAACATGGCCGATCGACTCAAGCAAGCCCCGCTCCTCGCCGGCGACGCGATCGATATCGCCTTCACCATCGGCCACAACGACCACCCCGATTTTGGAGGTTTGGAACTCACCTTGCGTGATTTCAAAAGTGAAATGCGAATCTCCGAAGGCGAAACGAAAACGCTGACGGGCGCTAGCCCGAATCGCGGCTGAAGAAAGTTTGATATTTACCACATCTGGTAGTAACCGTCGCGGCGGGCGATTTCCACCGGGGCTCCGAAGATGGCCGACAGGCGTTCAGGCTGTAGAATTTCATTCTTGGGGCCATCGGCGACGATGTGTCCGCGGCTCATTAGAACCACGCGCTCGATCTCGGGAATGATGTCGCCGAGTTCGTGAGTCACAAGAACAATTCCGATTCCAGAGTTCGCCAGCGTCCGCATGGTTTGCCGCAGAGTTTGTTGGGCTGCGAGATCCAGAGAGTTGCAGGGCTCGTCGAACAACAATGCGCGGGGATTGTGCACCAGGGCTCGCGCGATCAGCACTCGCCGGGCTTCGCCGGAAGACATTTCGCAAACCGGGCGCTCCGCCAGATGGGAGATCTTCAGCTGCGCCAGAGCGGCGTCGGCCAGTTGCCGGTGCTTGGGATCAACGGTGTGGTTGGAAAAAATACTGATGCTGCTGAAAAATCCGGACAGCACGACATCACGTCCGCACGCGTCCCCGGTGCAGGACAACATCAGATCATTCGAGACGATGCCCAGCCGCGCGCGCAGATCGAACACATCCCAGCAGTCTTGCCCAAGAATGGACATCGACGAGTTCTCGTCGGCTACTGGATAACACTCGCGCGTAATCGTCTTGATCAAGGTTGACTTGCCGCAGCCGTTGGGGCCGAGGATGGCGACGTGCTCTTCGGCGCGGATCCGAAGGCTGAAGTCATCGAGCGCGATTTTTTCTCCGCGCATGACTCGAATGCGTTGCAGGTCCAGGAGAGGCGGGGTTTCCAAAGTCATCGTCATGCAAGTGTAGCTGGAACGTGCTTCATCCGTTTCCCAAAATGGGAAAAAGGACGGGTTGAATCGCGTGAATTTGTTGGACATTTCTTGACTTTATAGCAAAGCGCGAAGAACAATGCCTCTCGTGGACGGAATCGTCTGTCCGTTTTGCTCCTGAAACCGCCTCGCCGACACGATCGAGGCGCGGGCCCTCGATGCCTGAGTTGTAACAAAGAACCCTTTGCAGGATCCCAGCATGTTCTCCGCGGATCCGTTCGCGGAGCGGCAGGGGGAAAGTTTTCCGGGCCACAACTGAAGTTGAACGCTGTTCTCGTTTTCGTTCTCGTTGCCGTTCTCGTTGCCGTTCTTGTTGTCGTTCTTGTTGTCCCAGGCTCTCCGCCGCGCACGACACCCTAGTCACCTCTGAGCTGGGGAGCGAGCGCTTACTTTGATCATCGTTCCGCTACTACGCTCAATGAGCGAGAAATTAAGGAGAAAAAATGTCTCTCTATAACATCCAGAACCAGTGGGGTGGTAGTTCCGCGCCTTGGCATACCGGGGGCGTCTTCAACATCGGCAACCGCGGCTCGCAGCTGCCCATCGCGCTCCAGATCACTTCAAACGATGACGGCAAGACCTTCTCCGGCACAATGACTTATGTGGGCGAGGGGCCGATTGGCTTCCGCGCGGCGCTGGTGACGATGAACACCTACGAGGTAGAGAATCAATGGGGTGGCAGCAGCGCCCCGTGGCATGACGCCGGGCTGTTTCTCCTGGGCGGCCGCAACGGGCAGAGCGCGGTGGCCTTCGACATCAAGTCCGCCGATGGCGGCAAGACCTTTACCGGAACCATGACTTACGCGGGCGAAGGGCCCATCGGATTGCAGGGGGCTTACGTCGATGGCTACGCCTACAGTGCGGAGAACAGTTGGGGTGGGAGTGGCGGGCATCCGGGTGGCCAGTGGGTTCTCGGCTGCCGGGCCAACCAGCCCGTGGTTGCTCTCGATGTGAGCAGTTCAGATACCGGCAGGACGCTTACAGGGACGATGACTTACGCGGGCGAGGGACCGATCGGATTCAAGTGCGCGCTAACCATGGCTAATACCTACCAGGTCGAGAACCAGTGGGGCGGCAGCAATGCCCCATGGCATCCGGGCGGGCAGTTCGTGATCGGCTGCCGGGGATCTCAAGGGGTGGTCGCAGTCATCATTAAAGGCTCCGACGGCGGTGCCCTCAGCGGTTCCATGAGTTACTCCGGTGAGGGACCGATCGGCCTCACGCTGGCACCGAGCGTGTCATTAACCGACGCGGCGCGCAAGGCGTCGTAGGGGTGAATGCCAGTCGTAGAGTGAATGCCAAAGGAGGAGGTCTATCCTCCTCCTTTTCCGCACATCATTGCAGGCCTTCCCCGGTTCCTCTTAGAGGGCTGAGTTATCCGCGATTTCGGTTGACCCAGGTCGTGGGATAGGGCGGTGACGCACTTTCGAACCTTCCAATTTCATCCCCACTCGATCGCATCGTCCTTCTACTCCTGCTCCTGCCGTAAACTAGTCGCAGGATGCCGCTTCCCATTTACCGCCTCCGGCGTTTGCTGGCTGTGATTGCCGTGCTTTTTACCATGGTGGTTGCGGGCATGTATCTTTACGCGCGGCTGCGGCAGCATAGCGTGCTTAAGGGATTTCCTGGAAAGATATCCTACGATATCAAGCAGACGGCCAGCGGCTTTCAGTTTTCGAAATCGGAAGCGGGGCGCACGGTTTTTACCATCCGCGCGAAAGATGTAAAGGAATTCAAGCTCAATGGGCGCGCCGACCTGCACGATGTCAGCATTATTCTTTATGGCCGCGATACTTCCCGCTACGACCAAATTTATGGCGATGACTTCACCTTCGATCCGAAATCGGGCGACGTCACGGCCAAAGGCGACGTGCAGATCGATCTTGAGGCGAATCCCAGCGGGGTGAGCGCTCCCGACCAGGCAACTCCGAAGGAACTCAAGGACCCCATCCATCTTAAGACCAGCGATTTGGTTTTCAACCGCGATAGTGGGGACGCTGCCACCGACGCCCGGGTTGACTTCCGCACTCCGCAGGCCACGGGCTGGGCAGTGGGCGTGCGGTATTCGGCAAAAAGTGCAACACTCACCCTGGCTTCGGAGATTCACGTAACCCTGAGCGGACAGGATGCCTCAACCCTTTTCGCTACTCACGGGACAATCACCCGCGAGCCACGCGAAATCGTGCTGGACCACCCGCTGATGAAGCGTGAAACCGGAACGTTGCAATCGGAGCAAGCCACATTTTTTCTTGGACCGGAAAACGAGGTGCAACGCGTGGTGGCCACCGGTAACGTGAACGCAGAGTCCACGGAACAAAATAAAGACAAAAATAATCCGATTACGAGCGCGAATAATGACCAGATGCGCGCCCGGGCCGATGAAGCTGAGCTCTTGCTGACGAGCAAGCAGAATCTGCTGCGCACAGCCACACTGACGGGAAATGTTCACGTGGAGCGCGATGGGCCGCAGCCGATGCGAGGCGATGCGGGACGCGCGATCCTCGATTTTCGGGGACAGAATGAATTGCAGAAAGTGCACGCAGCGGACGGAGTTCATCTCGCGCAGCATTCCACCACTACGGGGGCCAATACCAAAAAATCTGCTGCGGATACGTCCGGGCCGCAGGATTTCGATCTCACCGCGCCGGTTATCGATTTTTTCGTTGCCGATGGGCGGCACCTCGACCGCGCCCAAACTTCCGGAGCCGCGCAGATCATAATTTCGCCGGCGCAGAATCAGAATTCAGCGAACGCTTCCGGCACTGTTTCCTCCGGCACTAACTCTTCACCGCAGCGCACTGTTATTACAGCCGGCCGCTTCGACGCAAAATTTGCTCAAACGCCCGACGGAAAAAGCCGGCTGACCTCGATGCACGGCGCGCCGGTAGCGAAAATCGTCAACGCGGTCGCAGGCAAACCGGACCGCGTCAGCACCAGTGAAACGCTCGATGCCGCGTTCCTGCCTGAGGGAGGGATTGCTTCCATAATTCAGCAGGGAAGCGTTACTTATACGGATGGCCAGCCCCTGGAAAAACGCACGCAGGCCTGGGCGGAGAAAGCGGTCTATACTCCGGCCGATCGAATCTTGCTGCTGGCGGGCAATCCTCGCGTATCCGATGGCGGCATGACCACGACCGCGAAAACAATACGAATAAACCGCGCCACGGATGACGCCGTCGCCGAAGAAAACGTCAAGAGTACATACAACGATCTGAAGGAGCAGCCTAACGGAGCGCTGCTGGCTTCATCGTCGCCGATCCACGTGACGGCGGCGACCATGACGGCGCACAACTCTCCCTCCATCGCATTGTATGAGGGCAATGCCCGCCTTTGGCAGGACGCAAACATCATTGAGGCTCCCTCCATCGAGTTCGACCGCGATCACCGCTCGCTGGTGGCCCAGGGGACGGCGGCACAGCCTGTATCTACGGTGCTGGTCCAGGAAAGTGATCAGGAGAAAGCGGAATCCGCGCAGCCGGATCGAGGGAAAGCCGGCGGGGCGCCGGCGCTACCAAAAAAATCTGAGGAAAAGCTGAGCAAAACCCGTCCGGTAGCAATTCGGGCAATGAGGCTGACCTATGCCGACGCTGAACGCAAGGCGCACTATGAGGGCGGCGTTTCAGCCAGAGGCACGGATTTTACGGCGACCGCAAACCAGATGGATGTCTACCTTGTGCCGCGAAGCCAAACCTCGGGAAATAAATCACTTACCGGGCCGGGACGCCTTGATCATATGGTGGCCCAAGGCCGTGTAGAGATTCAAGAACCCGGCCGCCACGCCGACGGCGACACCCTGGTTTATACCGCCGTCGATGACAAATTTGTCCTTACGGGAGGACCGCCTAGCATTTTTGATGCCGAACGAGGCAAGATTACCGGCGATTCGTTGACTTTCTTTAGGGCCGATGATAGGGTGCTCGTAGAAGGCGAAGCAAGTACTCCTGTGGTAACACAAACGCGAGTGGCACGATAAATGCTTTCGGATCGCGGATGAAAGATAATGCGCACCCTCGCCACGGATGAGATAGGCAAGTCATACCGCGGCCGCCGCGTTGTGAACGGTGTGAGCCTGCGAGTTGAGCAGGCGGAAGTTGTTGGATTATTAGGTCCTAACGGCGCAGGCAAGACAACCACGTTCTACGCCATCGTTGGCCTTATCCCCCCCGACACTGGCCGGGTTTTGTACGACGGTCAGGACATTACTGACGTTCCCATGTACCTGCGGGCGCGGCAGTATGGCATCAGCTATCTCCCGCAAGAAGCCTCGGTTTTTCGAAAACTCACGGTGGAGGAAAACATCCTCGCGGTGTTAGAGGCGCAGCCGATGTCCTGGCACGAGCGCCGCGAGAAGATGGAGAAATTTATCGATGAACTTGGCCTGGAGCACATCCGGCAAAATCGCGGCTACGCTTTATCGGGCGGCGAGCGCCGGCGCGTGGAAATTGCGCGCTGCCTGTGCATCAATCCAACTTTCATTTTGCTGGACGAACCATTTTCCGGGATCGACCCCATCGCCGTTCTCGACCTGCAAAAAATTATCAGCGGCCTGCGGGCCAGCGGTATTGGAGTGCTGATCACCGATCACAACGTGCGCGAGACTTTGTCGGTTACCGACCGCGCCTACATCATCGACGACGGCAGAATTTTCCGTCATGGCAAGCCGGAGCAGTTGGCCGGCGATCCGGAAGTGAGAAGGGTGTATCTGGGAGAGAGTTTTTCGCTGGTGTGAGAATGCGTTGTTGGATGTATAGCTGAACGATGCGATTCACGTGCGAAACGAGAAGGATAAGCGGCGATGAACATTGACGAACGGCTACAAGCCTTGACCCATAATTTAGAGCTGCGCGCGCTGGAAACCGAGAAACATGATCAACAGTTAAAGCGGGCGGCAATACTGGTCACGGAAGTTGCCGAAGGCACCGCGAGATTGCTTCGAGTTGTGGAGATGCACGAACATCGGCTCGACAGCCACGATGATCGGTTGGACAAGCTGGAGTAACTGATGGCGACGACTAACGACCAATAACCAACGACATGGTCTTACTGCAACACAAACTGAGCGTCAAACTCTCCCAGCGCCAGATCCTTACTCCGGGCCTGGTGCAGATGGTCTCTGTCCTCGCGCTCAACAAGCTTGAGCTCAAGGACATGATCAACTCCGAGATGGTCGAGAACCCGGTTCTCGAAGAGCTGGAAGACTCCGTCCCGTTGATCGATGAGTTAGGCCGGAAGGAAGAAGACCGCGACCGCGCCACCGCGAAAACTTCTACCGAAGAAGCTCCAATCACGGCCGAGAAAAAGGATCCGTTCGAAGAGATCGACTTCGGTTCTTTCTTCCAGGATTATCTCGATCCTGGATACCGGACGCGCGGCGAAATGGAAGAGATCGAACGGCCGTCGTTCGAAAATTTTCTCTCCAAGCCAACTAATCTTACGGATCATCTTGCCTGGCAACTAGGAGCGTTAAGCTTGCGCCGCGAGGTGCGCGAGGCCGCTGAGCAAATTATTGGCAACTTCAACGAAGACGGTTACCTGATCGCCAGCGACGAAGAGATGCTGGGTGTAGCTCCGCCAGCGACACCGGAAGCCGATGCTGCGACGGCTCGGAACATTGTGATCGAGGCACAGGCGCTAGGTTTGGATGAAGACGCTTCCACGGGGAGTGCGCCTGCCGATGAAGTCGCAGAAGTAGACTCTCCAATCGTCGATCTCGACGAGTCCGTTCTCGGCAAGCCAGTTCTCGACAAATCCGTTGTTCCGTATGCGAGTCCGACGGTTTTCAGCACGAGTCCCGTCGAGAGTCCCGCGAATTCTATTTTTGACTTGTCGACCGCAGATTTCCCGCTGCAAACTTTATCGGCCTCAAGCAACGGAAATTCCGGCGCAGCCGCGGCTTCCGCGCCTGTGCTGCCGCCCTCTGCGCCAGTGCCCGCGCCGCGGCCGACTTACACTGCTCGCTTTACGGCGGAGGATCTTCAGGAAGCTCTGGAAGTGGTTCGCCAGCTTGATCCTCCGGGAGTGGGTTGCCGCGATCTGCGCGAATGCCTGCTGCGCCAGTTGCGCTACCACCAACAGCAATTGATGCACAATAAGAACGGCGAGAAAAACGGCGACAAGGGTGGAAACGGCACGGCTCAGGTTTTGCAGGATGCCGTCGCGATCGTCGATCAGCATCTGCGGGCCGTGCAAAATAAACAACACAAAGAAATTGCCAAGGCTATTGGGAGGCCCGCTGACGCCGTGCAGCAAGCCCTCGACTACATCCGTACTCTCGATCCGCGCCCCGGCTTGCAATACAACAAAAGCCAGGCGCGCTTGATCGAGCCCGACGTCGCGTTTATCAAGCATGGCGACGAATGGCTGGTCCTGATGAATGACGATGACCTGCCGCAGCTTCGCCTCAATCCGGCCTACAAGAAGCTGATCACCCGGGAGACGAACGACAAGAACACGCGCGACTACGTGAAAGAGCGCTACAAGAGCGCGATCCAGCTCATCAAGAATATTGAGCAGCGCAAGCAGACCATCACGAAGGTTTGCTATTGCATCGTTGCCCGCCAGCAGGATTTTCTGGAAAGAGGCATCGACCAACTCAAGCCGATGATGATCAAAGAGGTCGCGGAAGAAATTGGCGTGCATCCTTCCACCGTGAGCCGCGCCGTCGCCAGCAAATATGCGCACACGCCGCAGGGCGTATTCGAATTGCGCTACTTCTTCAGCGAAAGCGTGCAGGGTCCGGAGGGCGGCAATACTTCGCTGCTGATTCTCAAACGCCGCGTTAAGAAATTAATTGACGAGGAGGACCCAAGCCGCCCGCTGACCGATGAACAACTCACCCGCATCCTGCAATCGCAAGGCATTCAGGTCACGCGCCGTACCGTGGCCAAGTATCGCGAGGATATGCGCATCCCGAGCACCCATCAGCGCAGAGTAAGGGAATAGTAGCGCCGGCGACTCGCCGGCCAACGCGACAGCCGCCCGAGACGGCGGCGCTACAAGGCTTCAGCAGTGCCCGACTTTTACTCGAGCAACGGAATTTAGGAGGGGCGCTCATGAACGTGGAATACACTGGAAGACACTGTGAAGTGACTCCCGCCATCCGCCAGGAAGTAGAAACCGGCCTCGGAAAAATCCGCAAAATTTTGGGCGATCGCTTCGAAGCCAAGGCCATCCTCTCGGTTGAAAAGCACCGCCACAAAGCTGAAATCACCATCAACCCGCGCAACGGCCCGCTGGTCGGCCTGGCCCAGGCCAAGGATATGTTGACTGCGGTCAGCGGCGCACTGGAACATCTCGAAAAGCAAGCGGTGAAATACAAAACGAAATGGCAGTCCAAGAAGCGCTCTGCCCGCAAGAGCGAAGAAGTGAAGAAGTGGAACGGCCATTCTCCGGCGCCGGAAGAAGTTCACACTAAAGTTGGCTTAACGGAAAAAACAGCCGTGCCGGTCGCGGTACACCGCTATCCGCCGGTGGCAAGGACCACCGAAGTTCACTTGGTCCGCTCCGACGAAGCGGTCGCCATGCGTCCCATGACCCTCGAAGAGGCCATCAAAGAGGCTCACTTCCGCGACCGCGATGTCTTCGTCTTTCGCGATCCCAAGGGCAAAGTCATGATCCTGCACCGTACCCGCGATGGAAAGATGGAGTTGATCGAGGCGCCATAGAAATTAAAAACGGAGGGTGCGGCGCATGTCGTATGTCGAACGAGAAAGTCAAAGGCAGCGGACAAGAGTGTCCGCTCCACAAAGGCCGCTCTATGAAGGATATTTATTCGTCGGGTTCGGGCGCTGGACCCGTGGCTACAGTCGAATTCTTCGGCTGACCTGCAACAATCGCCTCCCAGTTAAGAATTGCATTCCATAGCAGCCGCTGATCTCCGCGGTTCAAATCACGATGCATCGGATTGAAATTGAATGACACCACATGTCCTTTTCCTACGGGCATGTCCAGGATTGCCGGGCGGCCGATCAGATTCTCTTCTCCCCACGCCTGGCCGCTGACGACGAATGATTTTTCATCGCTATCGCCCCACTCCATGACTACACCGCTGCGGTCTTCGGGGCCGTCGAGGCAGGTGGTGCAATAGGCCATACGCATCCAACGGCGCGGAACATCATACAAAGGAAAATTTTGCCGGAAGACGTAGGTGTGCGCGAGATATCCATAAGCAATTGGATGATCGGGGCGGTCGAAGGTAACTCGCACGTGCGCTCCAGGCGTTCGCGTAGCTGCGTGTTGTGACGCAGCCGAAGATGCGCCACCGCCTCCGGCCGCGCTACGCGGAACGCCTCCGGAAGATCGCCGCACAAAGCGGACCAGGCCGCCTTCCAGAGCCAGCATGCTCCCGCTGCCGAGCGTCACCATGAGTCCGCCATCCGCGATGAAATGCTGAATCTGCGCGAGACCTTCGTAGCCAATTCCGCCCGTGATGTCGTCAGATTCGGCGGGAGTTCCGAAGCTCGGCGTCTGCGGAGTTTTCTTAAAAGCCATGGGAGACCAGGTCTTCGGCAAACCCTCGATTTGCTCCGCCAGTTCGAGATCGACGTGCCCATAAAGCAGCACGTCGATGTGCGAGCGCAGATTTCCCGCACGAATATCTTCGTCGCGCAAATATGTATAAGGAACCTTGCGCTGATCCAGCGAGTGGCGGATCCAGCCGATCGAGTCGGTATCTGCCCATGGTACCCATACACCGATGCGCGGCGCTTTCGCGTTGTGGTGAGGCACGTCCGGCTGCACCGAGACCTGAGCGAAGTCGAGTCCCAATTCCTGAGCGGCGGAAACGGCCGCGTCGTGTAGTCCCGGTTGATCGGCGAGAATCCAAGAGCCGGCGGGAAACTTCGTGCCACCTGCCTCGAATGCACGTTCCGCGATTTGAATTTCGAAGTTGGCCAGGCGATAGCGTGCGGCAAGAAACGATTCCTGACCCGTATCTTTCAGCAAGAAAATTGGTCCCGTGCCGCTGACGTGACCGGTGACGCGCGGCGCTTCCGTCAGCCGGGTCAATGCAGCTTCCCGGATGGACGCATCGCTGGTAGGA
>JBAUVJ010000307.1:0-7496 GCA_049583165.1 Candidatus Sulfotelmatobacter sp.
TCCATGAACCGGCCCGAAGAACGGCAAGAAACGAACTGAAGGCGAATGTCGAGAAGACGCTGTTTGGTTTCAGGCGCGCATATACGACGTTCATGCTGCAAGCGGCGATCATATAGACAGTTCCCGAGTGCCGCAGACCAATGCGGTTCCTCACGGGTGACTCGTACCCAGGTTTTTCGATTCCAGTGCTAAAAAATTGGGCTATCTCCAGAATCCGGCGGCTGTACGAGAGCCTCGCCCGGAGTGCCGGGTTGCTCTGTTTACGAAACTTCAGAATGATCGCGCACGCCTCAGTCGCGTGTCTCAAAGTGGCGCAAGCTGCTGACCATTGGACTCCTTTCAGTAAATGTTTTTTGCGCAAGCTGCGGCTTCCGACATCTCAATACGGATCAATGCCTACAAGCGCTCATCCGTCCCGGTCTGGCAAACTCACCTTAACCCTTATTGGTCCTAAACCGGTTCAGATTTCGTCGAACACCGTTTCTGGCCCGCGACATGAAGCAATGGAAGAGCATTCAAATTTATCTCGCATTGCGACCATCCACCCACAGCTCGCATCTTCCCATGCCGCCTGAAAGTCGTGCGCCGATTTGTTAAGCTTGTCGCGGGGACTCTCTTCATATGGCTAATAGCAAGCACTCTCTGTTCGGCGACGCGTTGCTTGGAATGGAAGCACCTATAACACGGCGTGACTTCCTCGGTTCGACGCTCTTAGCTTCAGGGGCCGTGTTGCTTGGAGGAATGACTCCGGCTGAAGTGCTCGCAGGCCAAGATGCTTTCACCGGCTACGGAGGAGTCGGCGAATACAGTGCATCGAACGGAAATACTTGGGATGTTCTGAGTGCAGGTCACTCGATTCGCGACGCGATTTACGATCCACTTCCAAAGGAGATCGTCGACACCGGAGAGAGCTACGATTGCGTCATCGTCGGTGGCGGAATTAGTGGTCTGGCAGCAGCGCTGCTCTTCCAGCGTCAAGCCGGTCCGGGCATGAGATGCCTTGTTCTCGAGAACCATCCGATCTTCGGTGGTGAGGCCAAGCAAAACGAATTTCTGGTCGCGGGCAAGCGGCTGATTGCACACCAAGGATCGGCCATTTTTCAGATTCCGTATCCGCACAGCTTTCTCGCCGATTTCTACCACTCCATCGGGTTGCACGCACCCGAGCTCGTGTATCAGAAGTGGGATGGGCCTAATCCGGAGTTTCCTCTTTCTAGGACTCCCTACCAGGCTGTGGGACTCCGGCACGGACAGTACGGGTTCTGGTTTGGAGCAAAGCCCGGCCAGAGACCAGGAATGTGGTTGATCGATCCCGTGGGCAAGAATCTTGACGGCGCTCCTATTCCCGAAGGAACCCGGTCTGAGTTATTGCGCTGGTTAAAGGGCAAGCCCGTGGAAGAGACGAAATTTGAGCCTCCTCAAGTAGAGGGGGACGCGATTTCGCGGTATCTCGATTCCATCACTTTGGAACAGCACTACATGGAGCGCTTCGGACTTAGCCGCGAAACCGTTCGAACTTTTCTATCGCCGGTCGAAGGTGGGGGATCCGGCCTGGGTCCTGATGCCTTGTCGGCTTATGCAGATTATGCATTCTCAATGCTGCATCCCTTGCCGGAAGAGAATGGCGGCTCGGATCAGATGTTTCCCGGCGGCAACAGCACCATCGCAAGATTGCTGGCGAAGAGTTTGATTCCCAATGCAATCAGTGGCCCTCACAGTGTGGAAGGAGTTTGCCGCAATCAGGTGAATTTTTCTGCCCTAGATGATCCGCAAAGCACGGCAAGACTTCGGTTATCGTCAACTGCCGTTTATGTCCGGCACGACGGTGAAGCCAGCAAAGCCAAGTCGGTCACCATTGCCTACGTTAAGGGAGGCACGTTGTACCGAGTGAAGGCGCGCTCGGTTGTCATGGCGGGAGGGTGCTGGACCACCAAGCACATTGTGAAAGAGTTGCCGGAGACGCATCGCAAAGCGTATGCGAAGTTCTATCGTTCACCCTGCATGATGGCGAATGTTGCTGTCAAAAACTGGCGGTTTCTGTACAAAATGGGAATGAGCGGTTGTCGCTGGTTCGAAGGGCTGGGCAACTACATGGAAGTCTGCAAGCTGGCGCTCACTGGCGTTGAGGATTCAACGATCAATCCCGACTCCCCGATCGTGCTTAACCTGAAAGTTCTGTACTCCTATCCTGGGTACTCAACTGAAGAACAGGGAAATCGCGGTCGCGCAGAGATGATTGGAACATCTTTCAAAGACTACGAAAGAAGAATCCGTGAACAGTTCACGGAGATGTTTGAAAGCGCCGGCTTCAACGCACAGCGGGACATCGCGGGGATTATCCTGAACCGCTGGGGCCACGCCTATCTTAACCCGCAACCCGGATTCTTCTTTGGCCAAGGCGGTGGGCCTGCCCCACGAGAGGTTTTGCGGCGGGCTCCGTTCGGCCGCATCGCATTCGCGAACACCGATCTGGCCGGAGCCATGGACCATCGCTACTCGATCCTTGAAGCGCGACGAGCCGTGGGCCAACTCCTCGATCAAGTCGTGACCGCATAGGAAACACCGGTTCGGCCTCAAGCTGGGTACTTATGGTCGTTGCCCCGGTTGGGGAGGGTAATTTCTTCGAGTGACGGCCATCCTGACGTCGCCATAGCCGAAAGCAGAAGACTTACAGCACTGAATGAGGTACGGCTTGCCGTCGTTGTTGAAGTCGCCCGCTACCTGATGACCAAAACCGGGTTTGTATGTGTAGGCGTAGTCTCAAAGCTCACGTTCGACTCAACCCACAACCGCTGACGGCGTCTACTGCACATGAATGGGGAGTTGTCGCCGAAGCTGTGGCGAACGGGCAGGCACTCAGCAGTGCGCGAGAATTAGCGGGGTCTACGTGCAGGCTCCAGAGGTGACGCGGCGTAACACACGCGTGCACTTTATTCACCCTCCAAAAGGAAAAGTTGTATGACATCGGAGGGAAAACCTAATCCGCCCAGGTAATCAACGAAACCCATCGATCGGCCTGATCCTGCAACAAACGTCGCGTGATGCGACTCGGGCACTCTTAGGGCGAAGGCAACACCAAAGTAGCATGGACGCTGCTTTCAAAGTGGCGCATCGTTCTGTTATGCAGTCCCACGAGGGTACTCACGCGACTGAACGTCTGCTCATATCCGTGGTTGACGATGATGTATCTATCCGGGAGTCGCTGCGCGACTTGGTTGGAGTGTTCGGCTTTGCGGCCCGAGCTTTTGCGTCAGCAGAAGAATTTCTTTCGTCCGATTCCGTGGACCAGACTCGCTGTCTGATCCTCGACGTCTTTATGCCAGGAACGACCGGCCCAGACCTTCAGCGGGAATTGAAGTTTCGCGAGCAACCGATCCCGATCGTCTTTATGACCGCTGAGCAGAATGAGACCATCCGTCGGGAAGTGCTCGCACAAGGTGCGGTGGAGTGCTTGTTCAAGCCATTTAGCGACGCGGATCTCCTTAAGGCGATCAATGCGGCACTTCGAATTAACTGAGAGTTCAGCTACGCTTTACCCCTCGATAATCCAAACCGGGTTGATCGGTGCCCCCTGGGAAGGAACTCATGCGAAACGTGTACGCTCGAAAACAAAGCTTCGCAATGCACTTTCCTGCGCAGTGCCCAGCGAGGATCGTGACGCAGGGTGGCAACTGTCGTTGACAGGCGATTCAATCTAAGCCGGAACTCACCTGAAGGTTTAGAGCGGCTACAGTTCAGAAATACGATGCGATCTCATTGCCCAGCCAGACGTTGAAAGAGATGGGGAGATTCGTCCTCAGAACGACGGGACAAGCATCGTCGCGGGAGCGATCACCGTGTTCTCTAGGGCGTTGGCCGAAATTCCCGTGAGCACCACGCACACGATCACCGGAGCTATTATCGGGGTGGGAGCTACCCACAGGCTTTCTGCGGTCCGATGGGGAGTGGCAGCGCGCATCATTTGGGCTTGGGTTTTGACCATACCGGCGGCGGCGATTGTAGCCGCACTTGCTTTTTGGCTGATTCAATTGCTTCACCCTGGAGCGTGAATTGAACTCTCATAAGGTCCCCGGATCGACGCCCACGTTTCGTCAATTTCTGCCATTACCGCGCTGCTTCATCTCTCCGGCGTAAACTAATCCGTGTGATTTTGCGACAGGGTGCTGCGGAACTCGTTTCGTCCGCCGTAGCCATCTAAGCCCGAGGACTCGGATTATTTTCCGTTTTACGATTCTCGTTGCATTGCTCGGAGTTCTCTCTGTAGCGGCGCAGGTGCCTAAGAATGTAGCTCCTCCGCTCGCCAAAGATGGGGTTCCCCTCAAAGTTGAACGTCGCGCAATCTGCTCACGACTGGAACCGTCCAGCGATCTCCCTGAACCGAAAAACCTGCAGAGCAAGAATGGCGAGTTAACGGTGGATTTCGTATTTCGCGATGAGACGGACGAACATGGACGCGCTCGCTATTGTTATCTTTATAACGGTACAGCTGAGTCCCCGACCCTGCGTCTCAATCCTGGGGATCTGCTTGTCCTGAGATTGAAGAACGAGCTCACGAGAATTACGCTGCCGCGCCAGAGCCAGCTCTCGGAACAGTCAAAATTCGACTCCGTCGCTAAAAAAGATAGGATGTCCAACGCTCCGCAAGCCGGTAGCGTCGATGTCCCCTGCGGAGGCATCGCAATGGACGCAACCGCTACTAATCTTCATTTCCACGGTCTTAAGATTCCAGCAATTTGTCATCAGGATGATGTCTTGCACACATCCATTGAGCCTGCCGATTCCGCTTTTGAATATCGCATTCGAATCCCGCCAGACCAGCCGCCTGGGCTGTATTGGTATCATCCGCACTTGCACGGATTCACTCGCGTTCAAGTTGCGGGCGGCGCATCTGGCGCGCTCATCATCGAAGGCATCGAGAAGAAGAACAGACTGGTTGCGGGGTTGCCTGAACGAATCATAGTGATCCGCGACGAAGACTTGCTGAACCCCGGTGCTGGACCGTCCGGCACTATACAGCAGGCGCCGTCAGCCTTGCTCGATCGGGATGGAGACGCGCGGAACACCGCGGATGGCTCGGGAATGCCGACCAAAGATCTCTCTCTAAATTTTGTTTCTGTCCCGTATCCCAATTACGCCCCGGTCACCATCCGAATGCGTCCTTTAGAACGCCAGTTCTGGCGAGTGGTGAACGCCTCTTCGATTACGTACCTCAATTTGCAATGGTTAGTGGCGGGTAAGCCGCAGGCTATTGGGATTGTCGGCGTTGACGGTGCGCCCATTAACGATAACGGCCAAGGCGGCAACTATGTGATCTGGCAGAACCATCTTGGAGTCCCTCCGGGAGGAAGAATTGAATTCATCGTGAAGGCTCCTGAACCAGGAATTACTGCGACTCTCATCACACGAAGTGTGAATACTGGCCCAGATGGGGAAAACGATCCGACTCGGCAATTGGCAAAGATCGTTACTTCATCAGACGCGGCGGAGCCATCGTTGACTTTGCCGCCGGCAGCGGCGCTCGCGCCCAAGATCGCGGAGTTGCCATGGTTGGGAAAAGTGACGCCCATCCGGACTCGCAAACTTTACTTCTCGGAACACCCGCACAATCCCGATGATCCGGCCGGCCCCACCGACTTCTATTTAACCGTCGAAGGCCAAAAGCCCGCCATATTCGATCCGGGTTCGTCGGTGCCCAATATTGTGGTGCACCAGGGCGATGTGGAGGATTGGGTCATCGAGAATCGTTCCAAGGAACTTCATGACTTCCACATCCACCAGGTTCATTTCCTGATGCTCGAATGGTTTGGCATTCCGATCAATGAGCCTTTTCTTCGGGATACCGTCCCCGTGCCCTTCTGGGATGGCAAGAGCGCACAGTATCCGAGCATTCGTTTGAGGATGGATTTTCGTGATCCGAGTGCGATTGGCATTTTTCCCTTTCACTGTCATCTCCTTGAGCATGAAGACGGCGGGATGATGGGACTGATCCGCGTCGAACCGGCACCGTAATTTCTATTCGTAACCAGTCGCCGTGCCTTCCCCTCGTTGAATCCGCCGAATCGTGCATCCGGCTCCTCAGTTCTACCTTGCAGGCCGCTAGCGCCCTCCTTTGTTACGCCAGTGTGAATTTTATGTTTCGGGAATGTTAATAAAGGCGTATAAGGGTGGGCACTGCGGTCGTGATGTTTGCCCGTCTTGCCTTTTCCAGAGCCGGATTCGCGATCTCGGAGGCCGTCAACTCACTGTCCCCCGAAGGAGGGCGCATGCGCAAAACTTTTCAGTTGTTCACAGCATTGGTTATGGTTGCTTGTCTGGTAATTCCATTTCCGGCCGCGGCTGCCGACGATGGCGCGGTGCAATACGAAACCAAGACGCCGATCAAACATGTGGTAATTATTTTTCAGGAGAATGAATCGTTTGATCACTATTTTGGCACGTATCCGAAGGCAAAAAATCCGCCGAATGAAACTCGGTTTTACGCACGCCCCGGTTCTCCTTCAGTGAATGGCCTTAATCGCGGGTTGCTCAATCGAAATCCGAACGGCACTACTTCTCAGCCGTTTCGTCTCGATCCGAGCCAGAACTATACCTGCGATCAAACGCATTCATACACGCCTGAGCAGCAGGCTTTCGACGCTGGACTGATGGACAAGTTTCCTCAATTTACTGGCCAAGCGTGTAGCGCCACGACATACCCCTCTCTTTCGCAATATGGCACAAGTGTTGTGATGGGATATTACGACGGCAATACCGTTACCGCACTCTGGCATTACGCACAGTACTTCGCCATGAGCGATAACTTTCACGGTTCTACTTTTGGCCCGTCCGCGGTTGGAGCCATCAATCTGGCATCCGGAATGACAGGTAACGTGGATTTGACTGCTGACGACGCCTACGGGGATCTCGCCTATGATGTGGTTGAAAACACAATGATCGGCGATCCAGACCCTTGGTATGAGGATTGCATCAGCTACGATCACATTTCATTCAAGGGTAAGAACATCGGCGATCTGCTCGACGCGAAAAACATCTCCTGGGGCTGGTTCCAGGGCGGATTTACTCCATCATCGCCTTACAGCCCAGGACACCCCGCTCAGTGCAATACCACCACGAATCGACTCGATGGCACACCGGAAACCGCGTATGCGGGCTATCACAATCCATTCCAATTTTATGCTACGACCAATAACCAGCATCACATCCCTCCGGCAAGCGTGGCAGAGGTTGGACACAACGGACAGGCGAATCACATTTATGATCTGTCGTATTTTTGGCAGGCTGCCGCAGCTGGAAATCTGCCAGCAGTCACGTTCCTAAAGGCGGCTCGTGCACAAGACGGTCACCCCGGCAACTCATCGCCCCTCGACGAACAAGGTTGGATTGTTACCACGATCAATCAACTCCAACAGTTGCCCGTATGGAAAGATACTGCCGTTTTCATCGCCTGGGATGACTCGGATGGGTGGTACGACCACGTAATTGGACCGATCATGAAC
>JBAUVJ010000308.1:0-2682 GCA_049583165.1 Candidatus Sulfotelmatobacter sp.
AGGAGACGATTTCGCCTTCATCGACCTCTTCTTCTTCCACATCCAGATCAGTTTCGCATTCGGGACAAAGAACCATTGATTCCTCCGCTCCCATTAGATACCGCTGGTAATATTTAGATTCTTCCCCCGGTGCAGTGTCAAGGGGGCGAGTGCTGTAGGGGACAAGATTATAATTTGGCGGAAAATGTGCCGCCGGTCTTGACAATTTGCATACCGGAGATTACATGATTTTTTCTCTGAACAAAAGATGTTGGTCCACAGCTGTCTTACTTGTGTTCGTGAGCGCGACGGCGCTCGCGCAAAGTCAAGCAGATCCCAAAACGTCCGATACCGCCGCGCTCGGACCCCTGGCTGTCGACAGCCAGATTGCTGCTGCCCTACAGCAGGTTTCGGCGGAGCGCATCCGCGCCAATATCGAAACTCTGGTCGGCTTTGGAACCCGGCTGACCATCTCCGCGCAGGATTCGGCTGCGATCAGCGAAGGACGTGGAATAGGCGCTGCGCGAGAGTGGATCAAGTCGGAATTCGAGCGCTACTCCAAGGATTGCGGCGGCTGCCTGGAAGTAAGGACCGACAGTTTTACCCAGCCCTCGGCCGACCGGATTCCAGATCCTACGGTGATCACCAATGTTTATGCGGTGTTGAAGGGAACCGACAAGGAGAACGCAAAACGCATCGTGCTGGTGACCGGCCACTACGATTCGCGTAACAGTGACACGCTGGATACCAAGGGCAACGCGCCGGGGGCGAATGACGACGGCAGCGGAACCGCCGTCAGCCTGGAGTGCGCCCGAGTCTTGAGCAAGCTGAAGTTTCCCGCGACCATTATTTTTTTAACGGTCGCAGGGGAAGAACAAGGCCTGAATGGCAGTGCTCATTTTGCCAGGATGGCAAAAGACTCGGGCTGGAATATCGAAGCGGCGCTCAACAATGACATCGTCGGCGGCGACAAAAGTCCGGAGCAGGATCACTCCGTGGTGCGCGTATTTTCCGAGGGCGTGCCCTCCTCAGCTACGGATCAAGATATCCGGCGAATCCGCATGCTGGGCGGCGAGAACGACTCTCCATCTCGAGAATTGGCCCGTTACGTCTTCGACGTCGGCCGTTCCTATGACGCGGGTGTGAAGCCGATGCTGGTCTTCCGGCTGGACCGCTATTTGCGCGGCGGAGACCATTATTCATTTAACCAGCAGGGATTTGCCGCAGTGCGCTTCACCGAATTTCGCGAAGACTTTCATCACCAGCATCAGAACGTCCGCACTGAAAACGGCATTAAATATGGCGATCAGGCAAAGTTTGTGGACTTCGACTATGTGGCGCATGTAGCGCGGTTGAATGCGGCAACCCTCGCGTCATTGGCATCAGCCCCGGCGCCCCCGGCCAACGTGCATTTGCTGACCAAGGATTTGGAGAATGACTCCGCCATGACCTGGGATGGTCCTCCGGGCGGATTAGCTTCTGGCTATGAAATTCTATGGCGCGCCACGACCAGCCCGGAATGGGAGCACGTTGAAAAAGTTGGAGATGTGACGCGCGCGACTCTGAAACTTTCTAAGGACAATGTCATCTTTGCAGTGAGATCCGTGGACGCACACGGGCATGTCAGCTTGCCCGTCATGCCCCTGCCGGAGCGGTGATTCGCGGGACTTGCAACCTGATACCATAGTTGTCTACGGCTACTTTCCTTTGCGCAGTTGAGGTCCCACCGTGCCGATGAATCGCGGACGTACTATCTCGTTGAGCCTGCCTCCGTTCACACGCTGGGTGAAACGGCTGATTCTCCTCTACGCCGGAATTTACCTCGCCCTCGCGATTCTTGAGGTTGCGTCCCCGTACGCCCATACCTGGGTGCGCTTCTATCTAGGGCTCATCCCGACGCTGGTCATGCACGGAATGATCTGGCAGTTGATTAGTTATTCTTTCCTGCACTTCACGATTCTTCATTTCGTTTTCAATGCGCTGGCTCTTTGGATGTTTGGTTCGCAACTGGAAAGTGATTGGGGATCGAAGCGATTTTTAGAATTTTACTTCTTCTGCACTGTAGCGGCAGCGCTCACGACTGTGGCCGTAAGCTACATGCACCTGCCCGGTCTGACTCCTTCGACCACTACAATTGGCGCCTCCGGCGGCATCTACGGCCTGCTGGTCGCTTTCGGTGTGCTCTACGGAGAAAGCGAGATCATGATGTTTCCGCTGCCTTTCATGATCAAGGCCAAATATTTTGTCTGGGGCATCGTATTCTTAACGCTGGTAGGAGCGATTCAGGAAACCGGTGGCGTCGCGAATGTGGCACACCTGGGCGGACTGCTCTTCGGTTATTTGTATCTCAAATTCCTGCCGCGGAAGGGTTTGATGTTTGCTACGTCCGAGCGTTATTTCAGCGCGCGGAATGACTACTACCGTTGGAAGCGCCGGCGGGCGGCAAAAAAGTTTGAAGTCTACATGAGCAAGCACGATCGCAAAGTCGATTTCGACGAACACGGCAACTATATTCCGCCGGATGATGGGCCACGCAAGGGCAACGGCGGATCGAAGTCTGGATGGGTGAATTGACCGACGGCGTGAGGTGCGAATAGAAGCCTCTATTGCGGATCAAAGAGTTTTTTAAATTCCAGCAGTATTGCTTCTGGCAATTCTTCTCGTCTCGCTTTTCCCTTAAATCCTAAATCATGTCCTACACCC